>JBDTRZ010000136.1:0-3241 GCA_039931395.1 Gemmatimonadales bacterium | reverse complement strand
TTCAGCGTCTCGACTCGATCGACGAGAAGGGCGAGTCAACGAAGTCGTTCATGCTCCACTACAACTTCCCGCCGTTCTCCACCGGTGAAGTTCGTCCGATGCGCGGCACAAGCCGCCGCGAGATCGGTCACGGAAATCTCGCCGAGCGGGCACTGCAGAGCGTGCTGCCGCCGTTCGAGGAGTTCCCGTACACCATTCGCATCGTGTCCGACATTCTCGAGTCCAACGGATCGTCGTCGATGGCTTCCGTTTGCGGAGGATCGCTCGCGCTGTTCGACGCCGGAGTTCCTATCCGCGGCGCGGTCGCTGGTGTCGCGATGGGTCTCATCAAGGAAGGCGAGAAGTACGCGATCCTCACAGACATCCTCGGCACCGAGGATCACCTCGGTGACATGGACTTCAAGGTCGCGGGAACCGAGAACGGCATCACGTCCATCCAGATGGACATCAAGGTGCAGGGCCTCTCGCTCGAGATCATGAAGGAAGCGCTCGACCAGGCGCGCGAAGGACGGCTGCACATCCTCGGCGAGATGAAGAAGGCGCTCGACGGTCCGCGCGCCGATCTGTCGCCGTACGCCCCGCGCATCGTGACGATCAACATCAACCCCGAGAAGATCGGCGAGCTGATCGGACCGAAGGGAAAGACGATTCGCGGAATCCAGGAGGAGACGGGCGCGGAGATCACGGTCGACGATTCCGGACTCGTCACCATTGCGGCTGTCGGCGGCGAACCGATGGAGCGGGCGCGCCAGATGATCCAGGCGCTCACCGCAGAGCCGGTGATCGGCGAGACGTACGAGGGCACCGTCAAGAGCACGACGGCGTTCGGCGCTTTCGTGGAGATCATGCCGGGCACCGAAGGTCTGGTGCACATCTCGGAGCTGAAACACGGCCGCACCGAGAAGACGGAAGACGTGGTCAGCAAAGGCGACCGCGTGAAGGTCAAGCTTCTCGACCGCGACGAGCGCGGACGTCTTCGTCTGTCGATGAAGGCGCTCGTGCCGAAGGCCGATGCGGCGGAGAGTGCATCGCCGTTCGAGGAATCGGAGAGCCGGTCCGGCAACGGATCGAATGAAACGGTGGGCGTCGCCGAAGGCGAAGGCGGATCCTCGCGCGAGGAACGTCCGCGCCGACCCCGCAGCCGCTCGCCACGCAGTGGCGGAGGTCGCGGTCGGGAGTGAGCGCATTCGCGACGAAGGATGAAGTAGGACTTCGCCGCACCGTTCTTTCCAACGGGCTGACCGTACTCTCGGAGCACATACCGGGAGTACGGTCGGTTGCTTTGGGAGCATGGGTGCGCGCTGCATCGCTGAACGAGACGCCGGCCATAATGGGTGTGTCCCACATGCTCGAGCACATGGTCTTCAAGGGAACTCCAACCCGCTCAGCTAAAGACCTCGCCTTGGCGCTGGAGACTCTTGGCGGCTCGCTCGATGCCTACACGTCGCGCGAACACACCTCCTACCAGGCTCGCGTTCTGGACGAGCATGTGGAGATCGCCGCCGACGTAATGGCGGATCTCATCTTCCGGCCATTGCTGAGGCAGGCAGACCTCGAGCTGGAGAGAAAAGTCGTACTCGAGGAGATCAACACCGTCGACGACACACCTGATGATCTGGTGTTCGAGCTCCACGGCGAAGAGCTGTGGGGATCGCACCCCTACGGGTATCGAATCCTCGGGACGAGAGAAAGCGTCAGCGCTCTCACCGCCGGTGACCTGCGTGCGCTACACGATCGCGCCTATCATCCGGGAAACGTGGTGGTCGCGGCGTCGGGAAACATCGACCACGACGAGCTGCTTCAAATTCTGGAGCGCACCGGCTGGGGCGAAATCGCCGCGAGGGACACGCGGCCGCAGTCGTCGCCGCCGGCCGTTGCGAGGCCGAAGTCTGTTCGCCACTTCGAGCGCGAGGGCGCACAGACGCACATCGTCTTCGGCTCGCCGACCGTCGCCCACGGCGACTCGCGTCGACACGCCCTCGGACTCGTCGGAATGCTGCTCGGAGGCGGAATGAGCTCGTGCCTCTTCCAGCGTATTCGCGAAGATCTTGGGCTGGCCTATTCCGTGTACACGTTCCAGTCCTTTCATCGCGACTCGGGGAATCACGGGATCTACGTCGGGACGGCGCCAGACACGGCGGTCCAGGCGGTCGAAGCGATCAGTGAGGAGCTGCAGCGAATCGCGGAGAATGGCCTTCCAGAGGAGGAGCTGGTGGCTGGAAAAAGCCAGCTAAAGGGTCAGATTACACTTTCGCTGGAGGGTGTCTCCTCGAGAATGTACCGGGCCGCGGGAGTCGAGCTCTATGATGAGGAATACAGAACCCTGGATGAGCTCCTTTCGCTGATCGATGGAATAACGGGAGAGTCAGTTGCCGAGGTCTGTCGCACGTTCTTCCCGCCCGACGCGCAGACAGTAGTGAGTCTCGGCCCCCGCGCGGGGTTCTGAGTGCGTAGCCATATTTCAAATTCAAAACGAAATCAGAAATGAAGATCGGCGTTCCGAAGGAAATCAAGACGAATGAGAACCGCATTGCACTGGTGCCGGCGGGTGCGGAGGCTCTCCAAGGCGCGGGTCACAGCGTGATGATTCAGCATGGCGCAGGCGAGGGCAGCGGCTTTCCCGATCAGGACTATGTCGACGCGGGCGCGACGATCGCGCCCGACGCGGCAACGGTATGGCGCGAAGCGGAGATGATAATGAAGGTCAAGGAGCCGATCGCTCCGGAATGGCCGATGATGCGGAAGGGCCAGACCATTTTCACATACTTCCACTTCGCCGCCGACGAGCAACTTACGAAGGCTCACATCGCGAGCGGTGCTGTCTGTCTCGCGTACGAGACTGTAGAGCTTCCGACCCGCGAGCTGCCGCTTCTGACGCCGATGTCGGAAGTCGCCGGCCGCATGGCGGTGCAGGAAGGCGCCAAGTACCTGGAGAAGCTCTACGGCGGCCGCGGCGTTCTCCTCGGCGGTGTGCCCGGAGTTCCACCCGGAAAGGTCGTGATCATTGGTGGTGGCGTGGTCGGAATCAACGCGGCCAAGATGGCCGCGGGCCTCGGCGCCAAGGTCACTGTCCTCGACCTCTCGCTCGAGCGGCTTCGCTATCTCTCCGACGTCATGCCGGCGAACGTAACGCTTATCTATTCCAATCGTCACAATATCCTGGAACAGATATCGACCGCGGATCTGGTCGTCGGCGCCGTGCTGATACCGGGAGCGGTCGCTCCGCGGCTCATCCGCCGCG
>JBDTRZ010000135.1:0-4075 GCA_039931395.1 Gemmatimonadales bacterium | reverse complement strand
GGCTCGGATGAGTACAACCTGGCCCTCGGTCAGCGTCGTGCCGCCGCCGCGAAGCGCTACCTCGTCGAGCGTGGTATCGATGCCAGCCGGTTCGACCTCGTCAGCTATGGCGAAGAGCGCCCGGTATGCACCGAGCACGATGAGAGCTGCTGGCAGCGGAACCGTCGCGATGATTTCGTGATCGTGACGATCGGCGCCGACGTCATCGTCGTCCCACCGGGCGGCGAGGAGTAAGCTCCCTGGCACAAGAAAAGCGGGGCGTCGAAAGACGCCCCGTTTTTTTTTGTGGGTGCTGGCGGTGTTCGGGGATTGCCGATTCCTTTCGGGACCAGGCGAAGGAACAAATAGAGAACGATTGGATCCGCTAGATCGTCTTTTCGTCTGTTGCTGTCAGGATCCGCAAAACTATTTCGCTTTCCTGGTAAAGAGACTCAGGTATTTGCCGTATCCCTCCGCCTGCAGCCGCGAAACCGGAATGAACCTGAGCGCCGCCGAGTTCATGCAGTAGCGAAGTCCGGTCGGGCGCGGGCCGTCGTCGAAGAGATGCCCAAGATGTGAGTCGGCAAGCTTCGATCTGACTTCGGTCCGCGGATAACCGATTTTGTAGTCGGTCTTTGTCCGGATGTTACCTGGCTCCAGAGGCTTGTAGAAGCTTGGCCATCCAGTGCCCGATTCGTACTTGTCGAGCGAGCTGAAAAGGGGCTCGCCGGAGATCACGTCGACGTAGATCCCCGCCTCGTGGTTGTCCCAGTACTGGTTCCGGAACGCCATCTCGGTGTCGTCCTTTCGCGTCACGGAGTACTGGATGGGCGTGAGCTTCCGCTTGAGCTCCGAGTCGCTCGGACGTTTGTAGACGGGTTTCGGAGCCGGCGCGGGGCTCTGCGCGTGGATCGAGATCGGAGGGGACGATGCCGATAGTGCGAAAGCGGGAATCGCCCAGAAGATTCTGGATTTCATGGCACTCTTGTCTGGCGTTGGATGATGGGACGCGCGCGAATCGGGGTGTGCTCGATCCCACGCTTCTATTATACGCCGCGAGTCCCGGTTTGGGTTCGTGTGAGACGTCGGTCCGGCGACCCGGCGATGCATCGCGCGGGCAGATGATGACGCTGCACGACCGGCATGGTCTGACGATTCCGGAATGCCCGCAGCGATTCGATCGGCGGCGATTCTCGGGATCGAAGCCTACGACGTGACTGTCGAGGTCGACGCGGTCGCCGGCCTGCCCCAGTGGACGATCGTCGGACTCCCTCTGGGAGCCGTGCGGGAAAGCCGCGAAAGGGTTTGCGCCGCTCTCGTCAACTCGGGGTTCACGCTCCCGCCGAGGAGGATCACCATCAACCTGGCGCCGGCGGACGAAAAGAAACACGGGACCGCGTTCGATCTTCCGATAGCGATTGGGATACTGATCGCGACTGGGCAGCTCGACCCAATAGCTGCCGAACGACGGGTATTCGTCGGAGAGCTCGGCTTGGACGGTGCGCTTAGGTCCATTCGCGGGGCTCTCTCGATCGCCCGGCGGGCCAGTGCATGCGAGGTGGCTCACGAGCTCGTGCTCCCGCTGGCAAACGTAGAAGAGGCGGCGAAGGTAAGCTCCCTGGCGCTGTCGGCTCCGGCCGATCTCGCGACACTCTGCGCGGAGCTTCGGGATGGCATGCTTTCGTCTGCGCGTCGTGTCTCCCGGATCGATCCTTGTCGCGCTCACGATCACGATTTCGCCGACGTCGTCGGTCAGGAGACAGCGAGGCGGGCCCTCGAGATCGCCGCTGCAGGCGGCCACAATCTCCTCATGATCGGTCCTCCTGGAGCGGGGAAGACCATGCTCGCGAGACGGCTTCCGGGAATTCTCCCCGATCTGACCGAGGACGAATCGCTCGAGGTGATCGCGATTCATTCGGTCGCGGGGACTCTCACTGCCGAGTCGGTATCCTCGTGCGTGAGACCATTTCGCGCGCCGCATCACTCCATCTCCAGCGCCGGGCTCATCGGCGGCGGAAGCACTCCTCGTCCCGGTGAAGTGAGCCTCGCTCACAACGGCGTTCTCTTCCTCGACGAGATGCTGGAGTTTCCTCGCTCCGTTCTGGAAGGACTTCGCCAGCCGATGGAGGATGGCCGTGTGGTCATCTCGCGTGCAGCGATGTCGGTCCATTTTCCGGCGCGATTCACTCTCGTCGGCGCCACGAACCCTTGTCCCTGCGGGCGACTCGGCGATCCGACAGGGCGGTGCTCCTGTCCGACGTCCGCAGTAGAGAGATACGGCAGGAGAATGTCGGGACCGCTTGCTGACCGGATCGACATGCATGTCGCTGTTGGTGCAGTCGCGCTGACCGACCTCAACGCTCCGTCGTCGGCGGAGCCGACCGCTTCCATTAGATGTCGAGTCGCGAGGGCTCGCGCGCTTCAGGCGCGGAGATTCGACCGACAGAGGAGCGTGAGCTGCAATGCGCACGCATCCGGAACGTGGATCGATGCGAACGGCCGCATCGTCGCTTCTGCACGATCCCTTCTTGTGAGCGCTGCGGGAACCTTGTCGCTCTCGGCGCGAGGCTATCATCGCGTGCTGAAGGTTGCTCGAACAATTGCAGACGTCGACGAGTCGGAATGCGTTCGAGATTCGCACGTTGCCGAAGCGCTGCGCTACCGACCAAACATCTCGAGCCAGTGAATGCACTAAGTACGCTATCGTACCGAGCATTCTGCCGCCGTAACAATCGATACCTGCCGAGCGTCAATGTAATGCTCTTTTCGCGGCCGGCGAGCGGCCTCTCAACGAAATGCATGCGATGCCATTGATTGTAATCTCCCCGGCAACACGCCAATCGGGAATCGAGTCCCAGACCACCGTCGCCTCGCAAGGCGTGATCGTGCCCGTCGCGCTATCGGAGGTTCTCGCGGCGATGTCGCGCGCTCTCGATCTGACCGAAGGTCGTTCGATCGGGCACACCGTCCGCACAACGATCATCGGGATGCGCATTGTGCACGAGCTCGATCTGCCTGGCTTCGACAGGGCCGCATTGTACGCGGCTCTTCTGCTCAAGGACTCCGGCAGCTCGGGCAGCTCGACTGTGGCGGAAGTGCTCGGCGTGTCGGAATCATCGAGTGGCAGTGGCACCCTGCGGTCGCGATTGGTCTCGCTGCTTGGGAGGTCTGATTCGAGCCCAGGCGCTGTGCGTCACGCGCTCGCCCGAGCGGAGCGAGGCGAGAGCATGGCGCTCAGAATGGGATTCTCCACCGCTACCGCGGATGCCATCAGGCACATCGACGAGCACTGGGACGGGACAGGAATTCCGGACGGAAGAGTAGGGCATGAGATCCCGCTTTTCTCTCGCATCATTCTGTTGTCGCAGACACTCGACGCGTTCTACACGCAGTGGGGAGTGGTGCCCGCGATGCGAATGGCCCGCGAGCGAAGCGGGCTGTGGTTCGACCCGGCGCTCGCCCGCATCGCGCGTGGATGGCGTGAGGAAACCGAATGGTGGGAAGCTCTTCAGAGTCCCGACGCGACTGCGATGGCGCTGGCTCTCGAGCCTCAGCAGCACACACGGTACGTGGATGACAAGGCGCTCGACGATGTCGCTCGCGCTTTCGCCGAGATAATCGACGCGAAATCGGCGTACACATGGCATCACTCCACCAATGTCGCGAAGTACGCGCGCGCCACCGCGTTCGACCTGGGCTTCGAGAAGCGGGAGGTCGCCGTGATAAATCGCGCGGCACTTCTTCACGATGTCGGCAAACTCGGCGTCTCGTCGCGAATCCTCGACAAGGCTGGTCCGATGACGCCCGAAGATCGGGAAGAGATGCAGCGCCACCCGCTGTTTACGTGGGAGATTCTTCAACGTGTCGGAGCTTTTTCCGCATTCGCGCGCACAGCGGCCCTGCACCACGAGAAGCTCGACGGCTCCGGCTATCCGTGGGGAGTGAAGGCGGAGGAGCTCGACCTCTCGGCACGCGTTCTCTGCGTCGCTGACATGTACGAGGCGCTCACCGCCAATCGTCCCTATCGCGCGGGACTCAGCCGCGATGCCACGCTCAAGATCATTCGTGCGGGGTCGGGGAAGCAGGTCTGCGCTGT
>JBDTRZ010000134.1:0-4284 GCA_039931395.1 Gemmatimonadales bacterium | reverse complement strand
GCGAGGATACCGTTGAGCGCTTCCTTCAGTGATCGCGCATCGGTCCAGCGGTTCTCCCGCTCGCGTTCCATGCATTTGCGGACTATCGCCGACAAGTCGGCCGGAATCGACGAGACGAGTGCATCCACGGGAGTCGCGTCCTCGACAAGTCGCCGGTAGATCGTTGCAGCAGCCGTCTCGCCACGAAACGGCTCGCGGCCCGTCAGCATCACATAGGCAACCGCGCCGAGAGAGTAGATGTCGCTCCGCTCATCGATGTCGGAAGCTCCGGTGACTTGCTCGGGCGACATGTAGTCCGGCGTGCCGAGGATGGCGCCGGTCGCCGTAAGACCTTCGGCCGCGCCGGGCATCTTCGAGATCCCGAAATCCGCGAGTATCGCGTGCCCACTCTCGCTGTCGAGGAGAATGTTCGCGGGCTTGATGTCCCGGTGAGTCACGCCGTGGCGATGCGCACACTCGAGCGCGTCGGCCATCTCGGTGAGTATCCGGTGCGCATCGCCCCACGGCAGAAAACCTTCGCGACGGATTCTCTCTGCGAGAGTCTCGCCGCGCACATACGTCATCACGAAATACCACAGGTTGTCTATCTCGCCGAAGCTGTGCAGTCCGAGGAGACCGGGATGAGAGAGGCGCGCAGCGATGCGGGCTTCTCTGCGAAAACGCTCGCGATGGCCTTCGGCGCCCGCTAGATCGGGCCTCAAGACCTTGATCGCGACGAATCGCTCGAGCGTGCGCTCTCTCGCGAGGTAGACGCACCCCATTCCACCGCGTCCGATAGGGCGGATGATCTCGTACTGGTGAGAGAGAACGCTTGCCAGGAGGGTTCGCAGCTCTGCATCCTGCTCGGCGACCATCGCTCCGGTGGCAGACGCAATGGCTGCGCGCACTTCAGGGAGACTGTCGGCGGCGTCGGCGGCCGCGAGAAGAGAATCAACCTCGAGACGGAGCTCTGTATCGTCTCCGCAAACGGAGTGGAGCATGTCCTTCCGCTCGGCTCCAGGAAGCGAGCTTGCCAGAGTGACGATCGACTTGATCTGCTGCCAGCGCCCGAGCGTCAAATCCGGGCGTGAAGACTCTGAATATGGCGCCAGGAACCCTCCTCCCAACTACCGACGATACGACGCGGCTGGAGTGCAGTCAACACAATCACCCTCTGGGCTAAGGTTTCGGTCAAACCTGAACGGGTCCGCCTCCGATCCCCGCCTTCCCTGAGGGGGAAGTGGGTGTTGCGTCCGCGCAACGGTGTATGTCGACTCCGCGGTCCTGAGTCCCGTGCCGCGGCCCGCAGCAGCGAGCAACGGTGATACTACAGATGGTCCTTGATTTGCCGCCCGCCTGGTACGTGCGTCGCGCGAGGCTTTTTGCATCACGAGAGCATCCCTCGCGGCGTCTGAAGACGCTCGCATCGAAGCATTGGCACTGGAGGTTCGTAAATGTCCGACCAGACAGCGACGGACGGGTTTCAGGAGGATGCAGCCTGGCTTGACCGCGTGGGGGCGGTAGACGCCGACCGTGAGAGGGTGCGCTCCGCAATCGGTGTACTGGAGGCAAAAGGTGGCGACTACTTCGAGCTTACGGAGGCGCTAATCAGACTCGGCACGCTCGAACGAGAGATGGGAAACCTTGACGAGGCAGAAGTGCTATTCCGCAAGGCCCTCAATATCACCGAGAGTGCTCAGGGATCAGACGATGCCGGACTCGTTCTGGCGTTGACCGGACTCGGTACAACGCGGATGCTGGCAGGCGCTCACGATGAAGCAAAGTCATTCTTTGACCGTGCTTTGAGCATCAGCGAGAATCTCCTTGGGGAAGGCCAACCGGACTTCGTCATCCTCCTCAATGATCTCGCGCGGCTTTGTCTGAAACAGTCGGCGTACACGCTCGCTGAGCCCTTCCTTCTGCGCTTGCTGGCGATGAAGCGAAATAAAGGCGAAGATCATCCTGAGGTTGCGACTGTGATCGCGAGTCTTGCGATCGTGCATCAGGCGCTCGGCCGCCATGAGTCCGCTGAGCAGATGTGGAGGCACGTCCTGGAAGTTCGCGAGCGGACGCTGGCGCCCAACCATTACGGAATCGCGACGGCACTCGAGCATCTTGCTGACGTGTGCGCCGCCAGAGGAAAACTCCGGGAAGCACTTGAGCTCCTTCAGCGGGGCCTGTCGATTCGCGAGCTGACGCTCGGAGCCGATCATGCGAGTCTGCGAATCTCGCGAGAAAGACTCGCCGACCTTCAGCTGCAGGCATCAGAGGATTCTCTCGGCCCGCAGGACGCCGACTCAGGGGTGGCTGCTCCCGGCGCCTGGGGCAATCTGGTGGGGGAGAACCGCATTCCTTCCGCGCCACCCTCACCGACGCGCTCTCGGACTTTGTCCATTCGGTCATTGAACACGGCTCCCGTCATGGAGCCCGCACAGTCGATGGAGGCGGCAGCTGGCACCGCCGTCGCACGCCGTGGAGGCGAAGGTGAGACAAGCGAGATGCGACGGCCGGAACCAGGCGTCGATTCGTACCGCAGCCTCCTTCTGAGTATGACGCAGGATGCAGGGGGGAAGTACCAGACGCTGACACTCCGCGAGCGTGCTTCGGCGATCCTGGGATCGGTGGTCGATCTCGCACGGAAGCGTCGCAAGACAGTGGAAATCGGTGCAGTCCCGATGGTGCTCCTGCTCGTGGCACTGGCGTCGCGAGCATGGGGCGCAAATGATGATCCGACGACGGTGGTCCAGACCGCTCCAGGACACGTATCGCCACCAGTCGCAGCTGCGGGTTCGCAACCAGCTCTACCGCGTGCGATCGTCCCCATTAGCG
Organism: Gemmatimonadales bacterium; assembly: GCA_039931395.1. Lineage (GTDB taxonomy): Bacteria > Gemmatimonadota > Gemmatimonadetes > Gemmatimonadales > Gemmatimonadaceae > UBA4720. Next base: position 1,476 of record JBDTRZ010000134.1, on the reverse strand, counting down.
TCAGGCTGAAGGAATCGAGCAGGCACGTTGCATCGGCTCGTTCTTTGACTTCTCCCCTGCCGCGCGTCGTCATACACGCGGCCGCCCCGAAACGATCGAAGGAGAGCGAGAGCGAGACTGGAAGCGACCGGAAAAGAGTTTCCATTCCTTCCTTCTCAAAAAAGGGGAAAGTGAACCTCGATTCGGTTGCCGACGCCATTGCCGCACCGACCGGTGCCGTCAGTGAATCAATCCTGCTACAGGCCGCGGCCACAGGTGCGAACACTCAGCGACCGAGTTTCACCTACGCCGATCCCGGAAACGGGCCTTTACCGGCGAGCTTGATCGGCCGGATGCCAACTCCGGCTTATCCTGCCCACCTGGCCGACGTGGAGGGCGTGGTGCGGATCCAGTTCATGGTGGATACTGTTGGCAGGCCAATAATGTCCTCGTTCTTGGTGGTAAGTTCTCCGAACGCCTTTTTGACGACCTCCGTTCGCAAGGTCATCCCGGGCATGCGTTTCGTCCCGGCACGGACCGGAGGACCTAACTCCAAGGCGAAAATCGATTCGGTGGAGGTGGCATTCAAGTTTGTCCGAGGCGCATCGAACCCTTAGCGTGCGCCAGCGGCTGCGCCACGTCGTGCCGAGGGAAGAAGGCCCGGATGCTGCGTCGGCAGCATCCGGGCCTTTTCTTGTCTCGAATCGGAGGCAGTCATCACGAAGGAGTACGACGCGATCATCGTGGGAGCGCGGTGCGCCGGCTCGCCGACGGCGATGCTGCTGGCGCCCATTCGTTCAGATGAACGCTGGTACGATATCACCACCGGAGTTCATGGCGTCTGAAAACATCGCCGCGCTCATGTCGGCGAGCGCCGGCTGATTCCGTCGCGATTCGCGGCAGAAGACCTGACTAGTCGGGCTTTACCCTCTGTTCGATGGCGACGATGCTCGACCGTGTAAGGATGATTTTTTGAGTGGAAGACAAATCGAGAACGGTCGGAATGTCGTCATCACGCGGAATGCTCGACCAGAAAGTGCTCACTGTTTCGACTGCATCCGCGCTAGGAAGATTTACTTCCTTGCCTGAATACAGGTACAACGTCCCGCTTACGACTCTCATCGGTACTCCCCGCGTGTTTGAATCTCGGAATCTAGCGGGCTGCCTCACGATCTGACCTTGCGACGACGCTGGCGAGAGAGCGCTCGCCGCTACTCACATGGCCTTGAGTATCGCCTCGTATCTAGGCGTTCCACGAAGTGGCGCGAGATCGGGGTCACTCTCGATCCATTCGCGTTGTCCAAACCCACGATCGACAGCACGCTCCAGCACTTCAATCGCCCGCTCCTTCTCGTTCAGCGACGCATAAACACATGCGACGTTGTAGAGAAGGGCCGAGTCCTCAGGATCAACTGCGAGCGCCCGGTTCGCCATGTCGAGCGCACGCTCGCGCTCGCCGAGACGAGCGAGTGCTACTCCGCCGAGGATGAGCGCGCG
>JBDTRZ010000133.1:0-4421 GCA_039931395.1 Gemmatimonadales bacterium | reverse complement strand
TCCCCCAATGCGCACTCAGTACGCATTGCGTAATTCTCAAACTGAACCACCACTGTAGGGGGACTCGGACTGACTGCGGACTACGGACTAATTACGGACTACGGACTAATTACGGACTACGGACTAATTACGGACTACGGACTACTTATCAGAGGAAGGTCTGATCAGGCAATCCCCGCTCATACCACGTTGTGCTCTCTCTGGCTGAGCCCAGCGCATACTCGAAAATGCGCGCCCGGTCGCGCCCGGAGCTGCGGGAGTATCCTTCGCCGAGGTTTGCCGCGATTGAGCCAACAGCCTTGTAAAGCTGGCTGGCAACCTTTTCCGTCACCTGATGATGGTTGAGCTTCTCGGCGTCCGTCCAGGCGTCGTCCAGCAGCTCACGAGCGAGTTCATACGCGCGCATTCGTGTCAGCGGATCACGGGCATTGTTTTTCGGGCGCGGAGAAAGTTGGTGAGAGTCCGCCATGCTCCCACAATAGCGCTCAGCCTCAATCTGCTCGCACCCAAACCCTATGGCTGCAATCCGTACATTGCAGGTCGGTTCGCAGTCCGCAGTCGGTTCGCAGTCCGCGGTCGGTTCGCAGTCCGCAGTTAGTGCGCAGTCCGCAGTTAGTGCGCAGTCCGCAGTTAGTGCGCAGTCCGCAGTTAGTGCGCAGTCCGCAGTTAGCAGCTCGCAGTGCCCTTACTTAGATCTCGATCTGCGCGCCCAGCTCAACAACCCTGTTCGGCGGAATCGCGAAGTACTCCGTCGCTGTTCTCGAGTTGCGCGACATGAAGATGTATAGCTTCTTGCGCCACTTCGCGAGCTTGGCGCGCCCGGTCGGGAGGAGTCGCTCTCTTCCGAGGAAGTAGGTTGTGTCGCGGCGATCGGCGACGACACCCAGAGCACTGGCGCGTGCCAGCACCTCCGGCACATCGGCCTTCTCCATGAATCCGTATCGGGCCATGACACGCCAGAATCCGTCGCCCAGGTCGGTGACTGCGATGCGCTCCTCCTCCGGAACCGTCGGAACGTTCTCCGAAAGAATCGAGAGCAGCACGACGTGCTTGAGAAGGGTCTTGTTGTGCCGCAGGTGGTGCAGCAGCACGAGCGGCGCGCCCTCGGGATTCGAGGTCATGAACACCGCGGTTCCAGGCGCTCGGAAAGGCGTTCGTTTCTTCACGTCGGCGAGAAAGAGGTCCATCGGCAGCGACCCTCGCGCGAGCAGACTCTGGACGATCCTCCGCCCGCTGCTCCACGTGGTCATCAGCGTGAAGACCAGGATCGCGATCGCAAGCGGCACCCATCCGCCGTCCTTCACCTTGAGCAGATTCGATCCGAAGAACCCGAGGTCGACGATGAGGAACATCGTAGCGAGGCCGATCACCTTCCACCATGGCCACTCCCACCGGAGCCGCGCCAGCGTCGAGAAAAGAATGGTGCTAATCGCCATCGATCCCGTGACCGCGATTCCGTAGGCCGCGCCGAGCGCGGTGGTCGATCTGAATCCGATGACAATCGCCAGGCAACCGACCATCAGAGCGCGGTTCACTTCAGGAATGTAGATCTGGCCGTGCTCTGTCTCCGAAGTGTGGATGATCGACATCCTCGGACAGTAGCCGAGCTGAATGCATTGCTGGGTGATCGAGAACGCACCGGATATCAATGCCTGCGATGCGATCACCGCTGCCGCAGTCGACAGCGCGACCATCGGATAGAGCAGCATTCTCGGCGCGAGGAGATAGAACGGATTCGCCGCCGCTGCGGGCTCCCGCAGAACGAGCGCACCCTGTCCGAGATAGTTCAGCAGAAGAGCAGGGAGCACGAGCGCGAACCACGCCACCCTGATCGGCCTTTTGCCGAAGTGTCCCATGTCGGCGTAGAGCGCCTCGGCACCGGTCACCGCCAGCACGACTGCGCCGAGAATGACGAAACCGGCGAATCCGTTGTGCATGAAGAACTGGATGCCGTACCAGGGAATTATTGCCCGGAGAATGTGGGGTGATCTGGCGATCTCCATCGATCCGAGTAAGGCGATGGTAAAGAACCAGAAAACCATCACCGGCCCGAACACTCTTCCAACCTTGTGCGTCCCTTTCTTCTGCACCATGAAGAGCGTGAAGATGATAAGTATCGTCGACGGCACGACGAACACATGAAAGCGCGGCGCGATCACCTCCAGGCCTTCGGTTGCGCCGAGGACGGACATCGCGGGAGTGATGACGCCGTCTCCATAGAGCAGGGCCGCACCTGTCAAACCGAGCATGATGATGATCGTGCGGCGCATCTTGTCGGCTTGCCGCTGCTGGGTCTGGAGGATGAGGGCAAGAAGCGCGAGCTCTCCGCCTTCGCCGCGGTTGTCGGCGCGCATGATGAACACGATGTACTTCACGCTGACGACCATTACGAGCGCCCAGATGATGAGCGACAGCACGCCGAGCACGTTGGGCTCGGTGGCGGCAAGGCCGTGCTCCACCTTGAAGCACTCCCTGACCGCATAGAGAGGGCTTGTCCCGATGTCACCGTAGACGACGCCGACCGCAAGCAGGGTCAGCCTCGCCAGGCGGGTACCGGTGGGGCGGGTTTTCGGATGGGTGCTCAAAGCACGCTAAACTGTCAAAAGGTGTGCCCTGGTATCAAGTCTGTGGAAAATCGGGGCTTGGAGTCAGGCACACCCATTGCATTTAGAGAGGTGCCGCAAAGCGCGGCCAATGGATTAACAGGTAAGTCAGAGCGGAGGAAGTATGGACAAAGACCTCGAACAGCGCGGCCTGGAGAATCAGGTGAAGGGAACCGCGAAGGAAATGAAGGGCCAGGTACGCGGGGATCTAGGCGACGCGACGGACGACACCAGCGAGCACATCAAGGGTCGGGCCGAGGAAGCCAAAGGCAAGATCCAGAAGAACTTCGGAAAGACGGAGAGAAAGCTGGACGAGAATACCTGACGCCACTCCGAATACTCCGAATACTCCGAAAACGAACGGGCCCCGAAATGGGGCCCGTTCTCGTCTAAACCGCGCGACTCTGTCGCGCGGTTGGCTTTCACCCTACTCGTAGCGCAAAGCAATGATCGGATCGAGCGCAGCGGCACGGCGGGCCGGCCAGACCCCGAATAGAACTCCGACAGTCGCCGAGAATACGAACGCCAGGATCACCGAAGAGATGTCGACCGTCGTATTGAAGCCGCCGAGCTTGCTCAGCGCGAACGCGCCGCCGGCCCCGAGAACCACCCCGACAAGTCCTCCGAGAAGGCAGAGCACGATCGCCTCGATCAGGAACTGAAAGAGGATCGCGATCTTCGTCGCGCCGAGTGCCTTTCTCACGCCGATCTCGCGCGTCCTCTCGGTTACCGAGACGAGCATGATGTTCATGATCCCGATGCCACCGACGAGAAGACTCACCGCAGCGATGCCCGCGAGCAGGAACGTGAACGTCTTCGTCGTCTCGGCGAACGTGTTCAGAAACTCCGCCTGGTTGCGAATGTCGAAGTCGTCTCTCTTGTCGGCCGTGAGGTGGTGCTGCCGCCGAAGAATCGACTGAATGTCAGCCTGAGCCTCGGGAATCTTGTCCTCGCTCGACGCGAGGACACTGATCGAGTTGACGTTCGGCGTTCCCATCACACGGTAGCGCGCGGTCGAGAGCGGAATCACGACAATGTCGTCGGGATTGTTTCCGAATCCACCGGTCTGCCCCTTTGACTGGAAGACTCCGATGACCTCGAACTGAAGACCGCCCAGTCTGATGTTCTCGCCGATGATCGCTTCCGGAGTCTGCAGACCGAGGTTGTCGATCACTGCCGAGCCCAGAACCGCGACGCGGCGCATTCCGGCTTCCTCGGCTTCGTTGTAAAAACGGCCTGCGGCCAGGTTGAACTTCCGAATCTCCATGAACTGCGTCCTGGCACCCGTCACCTGCGTCTGCGCATTGAGCGCTCCGTACTGCAGGAGGAGGCGCTTGTTCATCTCCGGTCCGACGGCAGCGAAGTTCTTGCCCCGCTCAGCCAGCGCGTCAGCGTCCTCGACTGTGAGCTTCTCGTTGTTTTCGGTCGCGACGCCGAACCCGCGGCGAGCGCCGGGACGCACGGTGAGAAGCGTCGTGCCCAGGCCAGCGATGCGCTCGCTGATCGAGTTCTGCGCTCCCTTTCCAATCGCGACCATCGCGATCACCGCAGCGACGCCGATGACGATGCCAAGCATCGTCAGGAACGACCGCATCTTGTTCGCGCGCAAAGCTCCGAGCGCGACGAGCACGATCTCCTTGGCGAGCATGATGCTGGCCGCCGGAATCTCGGGGCGATGGAGGCCCGGCTTCGCCTCGTGCTCCTGCGCGGGAGAGCGGAGACTCGCTCCGCGCTCGCTTTTCTGGACTGGTGCTGTCATCAGTTACCTCCGGGTCTCTGGCCTCCGGCACGGCCGGCACCAGCGCCTCCACCCGCGCC
>JBDTRZ010000132.1:0-5013 GCA_039931395.1 Gemmatimonadales bacterium | reverse complement strand
ACAAGTTCACGCGCGAGCACGAGGTCGAGATCTCGGCGGCGGATTTCGTTCCGCTGCGGCACGAGATCACGGCGCCGTTGACGAACGAGGCCGTCTCGACGGTGACGATGCATGACGGAAGTGTCGTCCGCTTCCGGAAGACGCACGAAGGCTACGATCCGACGAATCGCGAGTCGGCGTATGCGCACATGCGCGCGTGCCAGCAGCGGCAGGAGGTGGCGACCGGGCTCTTGTTCATCGACGAGACCGGGGCGGACATGCACGCAGTCTTGAAGACAAGCGTGACGCCGCTCGTCGATTTGACGCATGACCAGTTGTGTCCGGGGAATGCGGCGCTGCAGGCGCTGATGGAGAGGTATCGGTAGCTTGCGGCCCGGTGTGAGTCGATGTGGAGGTTGCGCAGGGCGGATTCGTTCGCATTGGGCTTGACCCTAGGCTGTGTAGAACTCCCACGCGATTCGATCTGGATCCTTGAACGCTACGTACTTCTTGCCAAGCGTCTCATCCATCTTCACTCCGGTATTCTCGATCCCGGCGGCGGTCAGAGCGTCGGCAACACGCGACAGCTCAGCTTCATTCGTGCAGGCGGGCCCTCGGATTCCGAGGGCGGAGTCCCCGGATTCGGACGACGCAGCACCATCACCACGGCCGGAAGATACGCCGTCGCCACCACGATCATGCGTCCGAGCCTGACCATCTCCGGAGTGTGGAAGTCTTTCGTGAAGAAGTTGGGCAGGAGGGCGCCGATGGACGTCACGATCGCCAGAACCAGCGACTCTCGCAGAGTCTTCGCGACGCTCAAGAGAGGAAGGGTGCTGTACGGAAGCCACATCTGAGGCACGACCGCCATCAGCAGAATGAGCCGTGCATCTCGCTCTCTCCATCTCCATAGAACAGCGAGTACCAGAAAACCCCCGAATCCCAGAATCGGAGGCTGCAGCTGCGACGCCTGGCGCACCAGCCGAAGCCAATCCAATGGCCAGCCCGGCAAGAAAACCAGGCTGATGGCGAGCAGCAGCACTCCGCCGAAAAGTGACGCGCGAATAGCAACTGAGGGACGCTCGGAGCCAAGCACTACCGGAATGGCTTGATTCGGCTTGGCCGCTGCCACAACAGCCACCCATGGGAGAAAGACCACTGCGGTCAGGATGATCGTCCACTGCGCGAGTATCACCGACCAGATAAATGCGGCTGACATAAGGATCGGCAATCTCTGCCAACCGTCCCGCGTGACACCGTAGGCGAGGAGGAACACGGAGGGAACGACGAACGCGATACTCGCCGCGCGGTCGGCGAGGAGCGTGAACGGAATTCCGAGCACGTAGGCGGTCGCTGGATAGAGTGCAGTCCAATCCGAATCGAAGACGCGGCCATGCCCGACGAGGTAGTACGGATTCGCACCCTGGAGGAGCGCTTGAGCCCCGAAGCGTATCAGGGAAAAGTCGGTGTGGCTCGGCGGTCGAAGCGCCAGGAAGACGCCGCAGATCGATGTGATCAGCGACGCGACAATCACGCGGTTCCCCCGGGTGCACGGAAATCTCATCAGATGCCCAAGCTCTTGTTGACAGCCTCCATCGCAACCCGCGGGTCCCTCGCGGCAGTGACGGCTCGACCCAGGACCAGATACGTGGCCCCGGCAGCCTCAGCAGCCTCAGGAGTCATGATCCGCGCCTGGTCGGCCGCAGAGTCTCCGGGCAATCGCAAACCGGGGACGAGCAGCTTCAACGCGTCTCCGTGTCGCGCGCGCACCGCTTCCGCCTCGTGTCCGCTGCAGACAATTCCATGAACGCCGGAAGACCTCGCGAGCTCCGCCAGGCGAAGGACTTCGTACTCCACATCGACGCGATCACGTCCCCACACTTCGCCCAGCGTGGCGTCGTCGAGAGACGTGAGCACTGTCACGGCGAGCACACCGCACCGCGAACCCGCCGCTTCGACGGCGGCATCCATCATCTTCGATCCTCCCGACGCATGTACTGTCGCGAGACGAACGCCCATCCCGGCGACGTTTCGCATCGCACCTGCCACGGTGTTCGGGATGTCGTGAAACTTGAGATCGAGAAACACATCGCACCCCGTGTCGCGGAGCCACTGGATGATGTCAGCGCCGGACGCGGTGAAGAGCTCGCTGCCGACCTTGTAGAACCTGCACTTCTCGTCCAGTATCTGCACGAGAGTCATCGCCCGCTCGGCGTCGGGGAAATCGAGTGCGACTATCGGGATGGCTGTCACGATGGCCAATCCAGAGATCCGACGATCTCGCTCAACGATCTGACGCCATGTGATTCACACCATCCTCGCATTTCGGCGAGGACGCGCTCGGGCGCTCGCGGATCGCGCAGAGCCGCAGTTCCAATCCCCACCAGAGACGCACCGGCCATCAGGTATTGTATCGCGTCCGTTCCGCGAGTGACTCCACCAACGCCGATCAGTGGCACCTTCACCGCCCGGCTCACCTTCCACACCGCGAGCACGCCGACGGGAAGCAGACCCGGTCCACTGACGCCGCCTGTGCCGAAGCCGAGCGCAGGTTTCCTTGATTCGACGTCGATCACCATTCCCGGAATCGTGTTGACGAGCGTCAACCCGTCGGCTCCCGCATCGATTGCCGCACGAGCGGTATCCGCGATCGACGGTAGCGTCGGCGACAGCTTCACGAAAACCGGCTTGGTCGTCGCGGCCCGCGCCCGCTGCACGAGGGCACTGAGTGTATCGCGGTCAGCACCAAATTCCATTCCCCCTGCTTTCACGTTGGGACAGCTCACGTTGAGCTCGAATGCATCGACCCTCGCCACTCCCGTGAGCGACGAGACGACTGCGCCGAAATCCTCGAGCACTGAACCCACCACGTTCACGATGACACGTGCCTTGCGCAGGTTCGCCGTGAGCCAGGGCAGGTCTTCGGCGATGACGGCGTCGAGTCCCGGGTTCGCCAACCCGACGGCGTTGATCATTCCTCCCTCGAACTCGGCGACTCGCGGTGCGGGCGCACCCTTTCGAAGCTCAGGGCTCACGGCCTTCGTCACGAGCCCGCCGACCGCATCCAGATTCATGACGCCGGTGAGCTCGCGACCGTACGCTGCGGTGCCGGCCGCGAGAAGAATCGGGTTCTGGAATTCGATCGATGCCGCGCTGACCCCGAGGACCGTCGCGGCGGAGCTCAACGCGTGCCTGCTCCGATGCGGGCGTCGTAGTGATCCAGGTACTCCATCACGGCGCGGGCCATGCTCGCTGCGATCTCACGCTGGTTGTCACGATCGGTGAGATACGCGGCCTCGTCCGGATTGGTGCCGAAGCCTATCTCGACAAGCACAGCAGGCATGAAGGATCCGCGAAGCACTGCGAAGTTCGCCTGCTGCACCCCACGATCTCGTCCGGGATGGAAGCGTCGGAATCCATTCTGAATCGTCTCGGCGAGATCGTTCGACTCGCGCAGATGCTCGTTCTGCGCCATGTCGTTGATGATGAAGCTGAGCGGGTCGCCTTTCGGAGCATTTGCGCCGGTCTCGAACTTCACCGCCTCGTTTTCCATGCGCTCGACGCGGCTCGCTTCTTCGGTCTTCGCTTCAGCGAGGAAGTACGTCTCGTATCCGCGGTCGCGGGCGCCAGATGCTCCGCGCGAGCCGGTCGCATTGACATGCACCGAGACGAAGAGGTCACCCTTGTTGCGATTGGCGATGCGGCCTCGGTCGGAGAGTGCGATGAGCGTGTCCGTGCTCCGGGTCATCAGCACTTCGACGCCGGCGCTCCTCAGCTCCGTTGCGAGCAGCCTCGCGACGGAGAGCGTCACGTTCTTCTCGACGATGCGCGGGCCTCCGCCGATTGGCCCCGTCATTCCATTGTCGGGGCCACCGTGTCCGGCATCCACTACGACGAGGCGACGCAGGTTTCGCCGCGGCCGCGCAGGAGCAGAGGCTCCAGGAGCTGTGGCGGGCGAAGGTGCCGAAAAAACCGGGTCGCTCGATGGCCGTGGTGTCTCGACAACCCGGCGCGCCGCAGTCGAGAAGATTCGCATCTCTCCGGCGGCGACGTCGAAATTGAACCCCGTTGCAAACCTCGGAATGACGGAAGTCACCACCTGATAGGGAACGAGAAACGTCTTCCCCGATCTCAAGGGAGGCAGAAACAAGGGCACAACGTCTGCGCCGATGCGAAGGAACGGAACTCCTTCGGTCATCTCGATGCGCGATTCGCCGAGCGATATCCGGTACCGGCCTGCGCCGGCGTCGCCAGCCGATCCACCTAGTGCTGTGGCAAGAAGGTCCGCTCGAACGTACGAGCCGCTCACCGTCGGAATCACCGGTACGACCCGCACCGCTTCCGCCTGTCTGATGACGAGATTCGGCGGCGGAGTGGCGACCGTCGTTTGAAGAAAAAGGAGGAGCGTTCCGATCACCGCGTTCTCACTGCCCGCTGCATGTCCCGCTCGTCGTCGCGCTTCTTCTCGTCCGCTCGCTTGTCGTACAGCTTCTTTCCGCGGCCGAGGCCGAGCGCGACTTTGGCTTTCCCTTTCCGGAAGTAGAGCTCGAGCGGCACCAGGGTGAGACCCTGTCTCTCCACTGAGCCGATCATCTTCTTGATCTCACGCCTGTGCAGCAGAAGCTTGCGCGTTCGGGTGGGCTCGTGGTTGAAGTGGCTGGCCTGCTCATACGGCGAAATGTGAAGGTTGAGGAGGTGGACCTCTCCATCCTTTACTATGCCGTACGCATCGGAAATGTTCGCCTTTCCGTTTCTGAGCGACTTCACTTCACTTCCCGTCAGGACTATGCCCGCTTCCCACGTGTCGAGGATGTGATAATCGTGCCTCGCGCGCTTGTTCCGCGCGATCGTTTCACGCTCTGTTTTTTCCGCCGTGTCTGCCATGTTGACTACAACGCAACTTAGAACCGCGTCACAGGTTGAGAAAGGGTTTTCGCGTTGACTTCACTTTCGGCGCTGTCTAGTTTGGACTGACGGACGCCGAAGTGGTGGAACTGGTAGACGCGCTGGCTTCAGGAGCCAGTGGGTGCAAGC
>JBDTRZ010000131.1:0-5032 GCA_039931395.1 Gemmatimonadales bacterium | reverse complement strand
AGCACGATCCCGGCCGAGGAGCCGGCGAGAGCCGCGCTGTACCGTCCGTCGCTGAGAAAGCTGATCTGCCCTTCCGTCGCGCTCCCAAGGGGCGCCACGCCTGCTACTTCGGTATCTGGGTCGCCCCGGAGCTCGCCCTTGACGAGGTCCGCAATGACACGAGCGGTGAGCGTGCCTGCACGCTCACCGCCGTGTATCGTCGAGCCCGTGGCGCGAGCGCTCAACGCTTCGGTGCGGTGACTCCAGCGGGCTGCGGTGTGACGGCGCCGGTGGCCTTCGGCGCGGGCGCGGCCTTGACTCGCGCCAGCACTTTCTGCGTGAGGTCGAGACTCTTGTCGGCCGCGACGATGACACTCGTCTGCGCCGCCACGTCGAAGATCATGGCGTATCCATCCTCGGCCCGGACCTGCTCGATGATCTTCTGGAGGTTTTCCATGATGGGACGAATCAGGTCGGCCTGGCGCGTCTGCATCTGCTGATCGAGCGTGCGAGCGCGCGTCTGGTACGCTGCCTCCCGATCCTGAATGACCTTGGCGCGGGTCACACGCGTTACGCTGTCGAGCTTCGAAGCTTCCTTGTCGAAGTTCGCCGCCATCGTCTGAAGTGAATCGCTCATCCGCTGAAGTTGCGCCTGGTAGGCCGTCACTTCGCCCTTGAAGCGATTCTCGGCCTCGAGCCGGCCAGGTGCCTCGGCAAGAATCGCCGCCGAGTTTATGAAACCGAACTTGGGTGCTGCCTGGGCCGATGCCGAGCCGGCCACTGCTGCACCCATAACCAGTGCGAGCGACGCCGCACGAATCAAACCACGCATGAATACTCCGATGTTAGAAGAACTGTCCAAGTTTGAAATGAAATTTCCAGCCCGGTGCCGGGCGTCCATTGATGTCCAGCTTGTCGAGACCGTACCCCAGGTCTATGCCTATCGGTCCGAGCGGGCTGACAATTGCCGCGCCGAACCCGAATGAACGGAACAACCGCGTGGGATCGAATTGCCTCGGGCGGTCCCACACGTTTCCGCCCTCGAAGAATGTATTCAAATAAAGCGACTGATTGACCCTGAGGCCAAATTCGCCCGTTCCAGTGAAGAATGCATTGCCGAACGACGCGCGCTGCACTCCACTTCCACCTTCGGCAAACTGGTTGAAGCCGGCCGGAGTGATCGAGAACTCCTCGTAGCCGCGCAGCTGCTCGCCGTACTGCGTTCCGCCAAGCGCGAACGACTGGCTGTAGAAGAACGGACCGGGATCACCGAATACGGCGCCTGCCCGCGCTGTCAGGCCGAGCACGAACGTCATCGGCGCAGCACCGAGTGAAGCGACACCGATTGCCCCGATCGGTGCATATGACTTGAGCTCCGTCGTGTATCGCTGGAACGAAGCCGTTCCACCAAGCGGGCCGCCGTTGAACTGAGCGTTGAAAGTCTGCGACCCGCCTTCAGCCGGGAACGGTAGCCCGATTCGCGTGTCGTGTGAAGCCGTAAACCCGACGGTCGAGCGGAAGCAGTTGTTGCACCGATCGCTCACCGTGCTCAACAGTCCCTGACCGCCATAGGAAACGCCTTCGCCTCCGTAGGAAACAAGGAGCCGGCTATAGAGCGAGCCCGGAACCGGGAATCCGACCTGAACCTGTGCTCCCGTTCGCACCGTGCGACCCAGGTCGGCGATGGTATAGCGCGACGCCGTGTGATATGCGGTCAAGCTTCCCGAGATCCGCGTCTGGTTGATGTTCGGATCGGTATACGTGCCGTTGAAGTCGTTGATGTAGCGGCCGAACTGATACTGAAGCTGCGCGCGCTTGCAGCGGCCGAACAGGTTGGGCTGGTCGAGGCCGACGAATCCGCCAACGCCGGTTCCCTGCCCTGTGGACGCGCCGAAGTTGACATTGCCGGTTCGCTTTTCCTTGACGCGGAAGATGATGTCAACGTCGCCCTGTTCCCCGACCGGACGCGTCTCGGGAGCGGGCATCGGAGCCTCGAAGAAATTCAGGTTCGAGATGTTCTGATAGCTGCGAAGCAGGTAGTTCCGGTTGAACACCTGCCCGGGCGCGAGCACCACCTGCTCGCGAATGCAGGACTCGTAGGTGAAATCGTTGCCTTCGATATCGATGCGGTTCACGATCGCGGGAGTCGCTTCGTCGATCTCCCACCGGAGATTCACCACACGCACGGAATCACCGCCCGGCTGGCGCTCCACCACGGGACGTATCCGCGCGTAGATGTAACCCTCGTCGTTGTACGCGTCGCGCAGCTTCTGTTCAGCCGCCTCCCACCTGGTCGCGTCGAACGTATTCGCGGGATTCCGGTGGGCGCGGCGAATGATTCCCGCGGCACGCTGCGTCAGCGTCTGCTGCTCGTTGGCGAACGGATAGAACTGCTGAATGTCGGCTTCAGAAAACCGCTTGTTGCCGAGCACTTCGAAAGAGCCGATGCGGTAGCGCGGTCCCTCGGTCACCGTCAGATCGACGACGGCCTTGCCGTTTGCGCGGTCGATGATGAGCGAATCACGAAGGATCCTGAAGTCGATGAACCCCCGGCTCGAGTACAGCTGCGGGATTCGCTCGGACAGATCAGCGGCATACTTGCTGTCGTCGAATTCGCCCTTTCGGAACCACAGGAATCCCTCGGGCTTGGACTGCATCGTGGACGCAATGTCTTCGGCCGAAACGTTCCTGTTTCCAGTGACGTTCAATCCGGAAATCGCGAGCCGGCGCCCCTCTTCCACTCTGAAGGCGATCTTTATCTTTCCCGGCCCATCGGGGATCGTGTCGACGTGCACACGCGCCAGGTAGTAACCCTTGGCCTCGTACAGGGAGTCGGCACGCTCGACTGCGAGAGCCAGCGCGGAGGGATCGAGCGGACGACCGGCGGCGAGCGTCAGACGCTCCCGCACATCCTTTGCGGAGACGCGCTCCGCTCCCGAAACTGTGTATGCGGAGAGAACGGGACGCTCCCTGACGATGATCGACAGCGTAGTCCTCGGGGCTGCGGGAGGAACGGCGCAGGTCACCTGCACATCCTCGAACTGTCCGGTAGTGAAAAGCGCCCTGATGGCGCGCTGGATGTCCCTGAAGTTGAGCGTCGTGTGAGCCGCAATTCCGGCCGAGGCGCGCACGGTTGCATCGGTCACGCGCGAGTTCTCGGCGACGACGATGGTGTCGGGCGTCGAGCAGGCTCCTGGCGCACCTTCCTGTCCGAATGCCGAAGACCCCGCTGCCATCAAAGCCAGCAGGGAAAAAGCGTACTTTTGCATCGAAGAAATATACACGAATGGGGTTTGGAGGGTCCTGCTCGGAGCGTGTCCGTAATTAGACAACAGGGCCGCGGAAGACGTTGCCATGCAACGCTTCCGCGGCCCCGGAGAAAACTCCGCGAGCGACCGGTATCAGGCTCTTGTCGTGCTCGTCAGAACCCTGAAATCCAGCTTCTCGCCGTCGGCGGAAATATCGACCTCGATCTCGTCGCCCTTGGCGAACTCGCCGAGAAGAATCTTCTCCGAAAGCGGATCCTCGATGAACCGCTGGATCGCCCTCTTGAGCGGCCGCGCGCCGAACTTCTCGTCGTATCCGTGCTTCACGAGGAACTTGGTCCCCGCCTCCGTGAGCTTGAGCGTCAGCTCCTCGTCGCCGAGACGCTTCTGGACTTCCTTCAGCAGGATGCCGACGATCTGCTCGATGTGCTCTTCCGACAGTGGGTGGAACACAATCACGTCGTCCAGGCGGTTCAGGAACTCCGGATTGAAGACGTGCTGCATCTCCTCCTTCACCTTTTCGGCGATCCGCTCGAACGTGTTGCGACCGTCCGGTGAGGCGAAGCCCATCGTCCTTCCCTTCGAGATGTCACGTGCGCCGACGTTCGACGTCATGATGACCACTGTGTTCTTGAAGTCGATCACGCGGCCGTAGTTGTCCGTGAGATGTCCTTCGTCGAGCACCTGCAGAAGAATGTTGAAGACGTCAGGGTGTGCCTTCTCGATCTCGTCCAGCAGCACCACGCTATACGGCTTGCGACGAACGGCCTTCGTGAGTGTGCCCGAATCTTCGTAGCCGACGTAGCCCGGAGGCGCGCCGATGAGACGCGACACGGAGAACTTCTCCATGTACTCGCTCATGTCCACACGAATCAGGGCCTGCGGATCAGCGAACAGGAACTTCGCCAGCGCGCGAGCCAGCTCCGTCTTTCCGACGCCAGTTGGTCCGGAGAAAATGAACGATCCGATCGGACGGTTGGGATCCTTGAGACCGGCTCTGCTGCGGCGAATCGAGCGCGAGAGAGCCTTGATCGCCTCCTCCTGCGCGACCACCGAGCCGTGGAGCTCCTCTTCCATCCGAAGCAGGCGCGCCGTCTCGGCTTCCTGCAGTCGCATTACTGGAATGCCAGTCCAGCGGCTGACGATGAACGACACTTCGTCTTCGCCGAGCACCGGCCGGTGCGACTGGCGGTGCTTCTCCCAGTCTTCCTGCTTGCGGCGTATGTCTCCCTGGAGCTCACGCTCCCGGTCGCGCAGTGAAGCAGCCCGCTCGAAGTTCTGGTCGCGAACCGCCGCTTCCTTCTCGCTGTTCACTCCCTCGAGCTGTGTCTTGAGGGCTGTGACTTCGGGAGGTGGTGCCTGCGTCGCGAGGCGAGCGCGCGCGCCCGCTTCGTCGATCACGTCGATCGCCTTGTCTGGAAGGAACCTGTCGGTGATGTAGCGCTCCGACATCTTTGCGGCAGCCAGCAGGGTCGAGTCGGGGAGCGTGATCTTGTGATGCTCCTCGTACTTCGTCCGCAGGCCCTTGAGAATCTCGACAGTCTCTTCAACCGAAGGCGGCTCGACGATGACTGTCTGGAAGCGGCGCTCGAGAGCCCCGTCCTTTTCGATGTACTTCCGGTACTCGTTGAGGGTGGACGCGCCGACGCACTGCAGCTCGCCACGCGCGAGCGCGGGCTTCAGCATGTTGCTGGCGTCGATCGCGCCTTCGGCCGCACCTGCTCCAACGAGGGTGTGCAGCTCGTCGATGAACAGGATGATGTTCTTGTTCTGAGCGATCTCGTTCA
>JBDTRZ010000130.1:0-5238 GCA_039931395.1 Gemmatimonadales bacterium | reverse complement strand
CTTTCTCGAGTCCAGGCTGCGTGATCCGTGTGTCCACAAAATCGGGGCAGATCCACTTTCCTAAGCTTTTTCTTGATCAGTGAGATCCGCGTGATCCGTCAAATCGTTTTATCCAGGTTTTGCTGTTGACGCCTGCCGTACCCGGAGTTAGCGTCGAAGCATGGGGTGGATCAGATCGGTCCTGTCGCTGTTCGTAGCAGTCGCCTGCTACAGTGGCCCGGCCGCGCCCATCACCGAGATCACGGGAACGTGGGGCGGTGAGAACGCCGGATTGATCGCCTCGGATACGAGCGCGCACGTTCACATCGGGTGCACAGTCGGGGATACGGATTCGCCGATTCACCCAGGGGCAGACGGACGATTCGAAGCGACCGGGACCTACAACGTGGATGCGTTCCCGATCGATCGCGGAATTCTGCATCCCGCGAGATTCACGGGTCGGGTGGATGGCGACAGACTGACCCTGACCGTCACTCTGACGGACGACTCGAGGCAGCTAGGCCCCGTTACTCTCACGCTCGGCAAGGAACCCAAAATGGGACCATGTCCCATTTGCCGAACGCCCGGAGAGCGAAAGACCAACAAAAACCGTTAGAGATCAACACCGCGCCGCGACAGACGCCGGGCTCTTGCCGGTGCCCGGAACCTCTTGCGCCTGTCGCAGCGGTTTCGTGTCTGCTGACAGCAACCCCTCAGAAACCATCAGCCGACCAGGGGAATCAACGCTTTCCAGTGATGCTGGCCCACGCGTCGCGTACCGCGTCCTTCATGTTCTCCCAGGAGGATTGCCCTCTTCCCTCGAAGCGGTCCCAGTCCGTGCGGATGTTCGACTCCACATCGTTCCACGTGCAGCCGCGATAACGGTTCGCCGCCAGGTAGCCGAATCGATAACCGGGCTCGTAGTCCTCGAATCGCCGATCGGCGGTCGCGTACGGCCGGTTTCGGAAATTGTCGCGCCACCATCTCTGGTCGCGTGACCAGTCACCCGAGAACGTGCCCGTGATCGTTCCGAGGTCACTCTCTTTCCGTTTCTGAAGGTCATCCATCTGCTGCTCCTGAAGAAGTACTGCCTCGGGAGAATCGCAGCAGCAGATGATGTGCCGATTCGCACGCTTTCCACGCGCGAATCAAACATCGAAGATTTGTGAACGGAACTCACCCGCTACCCGATGCGGGTACGGGCAACGGGAAGCGGATGTCGGATCCTTTTACTGTGTGTAAAAACTCGAATCGATGGCGCGCAGCTGCGAGCGGATCGCGTTCCACGCGTTTCGCGTC
Source organism: Gemmatimonadales bacterium (assembly GCA_039931395.1). Taxonomy (GTDB): domain Bacteria; phylum Gemmatimonadota; class Gemmatimonadetes; order Gemmatimonadales; family Gemmatimonadaceae; genus UBA4720. The sequence continues at coordinate 3,960 of JBDTRZ010000130.1, read as the reverse complement.
TGCTGCGAGGGTCGAGCTCGCTGCATCGCTTCGTCAACACGGCGTGCTGAATTGACCAGCGATCTGCTTGCAACCGCGGCTCCCTCCGTCCTGCCTGACGCGCGCACGAGCTGCTCGTACAGCACCGCATTGTCGGCGAACGCCGAGAGGGCGAACCACAGATCGAGATCGGCTTCGGTGTATGCGCGCCGCTGATCGAGACGACCCATGGTGGAAACCAGCAGCTCCTGACGAACGCGGGCCGCAGACGCCTGCGCCGCTCTCCGCACGATGGATGCATCCGCCGCCGAGAGAACGTTGCCGGAAATGACGCTACCGGAACCAACACCGCCCGTTGTTGCCGATGAAACGCCAAGCGCGTCGGCGGTGCGGCCGTCGAGGTTGCCTGTCGCCACAATGCCCTGCTCGAGCTGGAACTCGAACAGCGCGCGACGCGTCGCGTCGTTGAGCGTTCCATCGATCGCGCCTCGGTAATAGTTGCGCTGCGCCAAGGTGCGCTGCGCTGCCGCGATTCTGTCGGCGGCAGTGTAAATGGTGAACGCATCGGGGGCCCGAGCGATACCGCGACCTCTGAGGACTACCCGCTGCTCGAGCTGCACCGCGAGGGGTGTACCTGCGGGCACGCTGACGTTGCGCCCTTCAGAAAGAAGTGCTCCGAGTGCACCGAGCAGCCCTGATGTCGAGCTGCTTTGCGAGCCTGCGCCGGCGATCGCCGCTCCGATTCCACCGCGTCCACCGACGAGCACCACGCGCTGGTCCGCGCTCGATTCAATCTGCCTCCGCTCGACGGAGTCGAGACTGGTCAAGCGGCCCTGGATGGGGAAGCTGGTTCCGTCGGTGAGGGTGAGCTGATTGAAGTCGACCTCGATCACACCGGACTGCTGCCGTGTGGCAGGTTGAGCGAACGCAACCCGTCCCTGTATCCGGCTTCCGGCAGGAATCACGGTGTAGTTGTCGATTCCCAACGTCTGATCGACGACGGTTTCGAACGTCTGGCCAACTCGTGCCGTGGACGATTCGATCGGGTTCGTGGTTCTGACCACGATGACGCTGCCCTGAGGCAGCACGATGCGCGTTTGCGCTGATACCGCCGAAATGGCGAAGAGCGAAGCCGCAAGTCCTAACGCGGTGCCCTGTATTGTCTTGAATCTTTCGAGTCGCATTCGAGTGCCTCCTGATGCGGGTGTGGGGATTATCTGTTTTCCTCTATTCAAGAAGGGCACCACACAGGGATTTGACAGCGCAACGTCACACTGTTAGATTGTGCTCCCATGCTGATTCATCCCGAGCCCGAGACGTTCGACCTTGTTGCCCTGAGCGAGAAGGTGGCCGTAAGCCCGCGAACGATCCGTTACTACATCCAGCAGGGACTCCTGCCGGCGCCGGAGGCCCGCGGACCTGGTGCGCATTACGGTCCGGAGCACGTCGATCTGGTTCTCCTGATCAAGCGGCTGCAGAAGGAGCATCTCCCGCTCTCGGAGATCCGGCGTCGGATCGAAAAACTTCCTCGAGCCGAGATACGGCGAATCCTCCAGTCAGGTCCGGACCGTCCTCCGGAATCAGCGAGCGAATACGTGCGGCGCGTTTTGTCAGAGGGGTCCGGCAACTTGAAGGTTGCTGACTCGCTCCGGCCGCGACACATGGCAGCGTCGATGGCGCCGATGGCGATGCCGTTATCTGCGTCCGCACCACCAGCACCACCACCAGCACCGGTTCTCCGGTCGCAATGGGATCACTTCACGCTCGCTCCAGACGTCGAGCTGCACGTTCGGCGGCCGGTATCGCGAGAGGACAATCGCAGGATCGAGCGGCTCCTCGACGCCGCCCGCGAAATCTTCAAGGAGAATCTGCCATGACGCTTTCAATCAGAACGGATCGCCGGCTCATCAGGGCGGGTGCGCGAAGCACCCGTTATCTCAAGATCGATTACACCGCGCCGCGCGCGGAGCAGCGCGAAGGCCGCATGCCGGTAAACGTCGCGTTCGTGCTCGACAGATCGGGATCGATGGCGGGAGAGAACAAGTTCACGCTGGCGCGCGAGGCGGTGGAGCAGTCGCTCAGAATGCTCCGGCCGGAGGATCGCTTCGCGCTCGTCGTGTACGACTCGCAGGTCGATGTCATCTCCCTCTCGGCGCTCGCAACCCCCCGCGCGATTCGACACGCGATGGATGCGCTGTCGGGAATCGGTCCACGCAACTCGACGGATCTCTGCTCGGGATGGATGCGCGGATGCGAGCAGGTCGCGGACTTCGTGAGTGAAGAGAGAATCACGCGCGTGCTGCTGCTTACCGATGGACTGGCGAATCAGGGAATCACCGATCGGGATACACTGGCGCGGCATGCATCAGGACTCCGGGAGCGCGGAGTTTCGACGTCGACATTCGGAGTCGGCGCGGACTTCGATGAGCGACTCCTGCGCGACATGGCGCACGAAGGCGGCGGAAACTTCTACTACCTCCAGGACGCGAGACAGATTCCCGATCTCATCACCAGCGAGCTCGGCGAGGCGCTCGAGGTCGTGATTCCGCGCGCGGTGCTGGAGCTCGAGCTGCCACGCGGCGCGAACGCTGAAGTGTTGAACCGTTTTCGGTCAAGCCGCGCAGCCGGAGACAACATGCTGCGGATCGAGCTCGGTGATCTGACGTCTGCGCAGCAGGTGGAAGTGCTGGTGCTCGTGAACTTCGCTCGCGGAGAGATCGGAGAGCGTGTCACCGTCCAGGCGCGGCTTGACGGCGCGTCGATGCCCGACACTGTCGGGTCGGCGGACATCGACTGGACCTACGCGAGTCACGAGGAGAACGATCGGCAGCCGCGCGATCGCGAAGTGGACCGCAGCGTGGCGGACATCTATGCGACACGAGCCCGCGCCGACGCCACCGAAGCCAACCGCCACGGCGACTTCGACGCAGCCCGGCGAGTGATCGAAGCGACTGCGCAGCGGATCAGGCAGTACGCGGGAGACGATCCGGAGCTCAACGAGAGCTTGAACCGGCTCCTTCGCGAGATGCCGCAGTACGATCAGGCGGTGATGTCGCCGATGTCGATGAAAGCCGCGTTCTACGCGGCGGAAGTCGCGTACAAGGGACGCGCCATCGACGGGAAGGCGAGGAAAGCGCCGAGATAAGAATCGTGGGAGAAAACGCAGAGGGAGTCGCGGCAAGTGCGCGGCTCCCTCCGATTCAGCGCGTCAGGGTTTCTACTCCGCGGTGGTCGGCTCGATCACCTCGTGCACTGCCATGACCGCATTGGCGGGGAAGTTCCCCTTCATGGCGTGCAGACGGATCGTGTCCGCATCTGGTGCATTGTAGACACAGAAGATCTTGTCGTCTGTGACGTAGCTGTGAATCCACTGGATGTCGCGACCTTCGACGTTCAGCTCGTGAAGGACACCGTTCGACTTTTGAGCTATTCCCTTTAGATCCGCGGCGGTGGATTTGCCGATGCCAGGAATCTGACGTTCGATCACGAACTTTGGCACTTGACCCCCTCTCTGTTGGTGCGGTGAAGGCTTCTTGTGATTACGAAATCTGGACGGCGGGGGCTTGCTGTCCAGAGGGTACGGGGCGAAGGTCAGGAAAGTACTCAATCGGAGCGATGGATGTCGCGGGCATTCGTAAATGACGACGCCGACCAGTGGGGCGACCCTGGCCGGCGATTCAATCTTCCTGATCGGGATGATCCGGGCTTCGATCGTGCGGCCGTCGAGGCGATGCTCGAGGCGGCGCGCGAGGGTGATACGGGCAGCGCCGAGATGGCCACTGGCTACTACTGGGGTGAGGAGAAGCTCAAGCCGTATGTCGCGGATATTTTGTCGAGGGTTCGTCTCGAGAACGACGAAAGGATGGTCCAGCTCGCGGAGAGGTTCCTCAAACCCATAACAACAAAAACAAAAACAAAATCAAAAGACTAGTGGACTGTAACTCAAATTGCGTTGGCACGAATTCGTTTGCTTGGATCTGA
>JBDTRZ010000129.1:0-5427 GCA_039931395.1 Gemmatimonadales bacterium | reverse complement strand
CCCTTCTGCGCGTACTTGGTGCAGATCTCGACGACCTTCTTCGAGTCCTCGATCGACGCCGCGGCGGCGCTCTCGAGGTTCATGTTCGCCTTGATGAACTCCACCGCGCGATATGCGCCCGTCGTCACCGCCTGTGTGGACGCGCCGACGAACCAGTGAATCACCGCGCCGCCTGTGATCAGGCCCAGGAGGAACGGGGGATGGAGCAGCGAGAGGTTGATGACGAGCTCGGGCTGGAGTCCGTGAGTCAGCGACAGGATGATCGAGAAAATGAGTGTCGTGGCCCCGACCACAGCCGTTCCGATGAGCACCGGCTTCGCGGTCGCCTTGAATGTGTTGCCGGCTCCGTCGTTCTCTTCCAGCAAGTGCTTTGCGCGCTCGAAGCTCGGTGTGAAACCGTACTGGCTTTGAATCTCCTGACCGATCCCGGGCATCTGCTCGATCGTCGAGAGCTCGAACACCGACTGTGCGTTGTCGGTCACCGGACCGTATGAATCGACCGCGATCGTCACGGGACCCATTCCGAGGAATCCGAACGCCACGAGGCCGAACGCAAACACCGCCGGCGCGATCATCAGCGATCCCATGCCGAGCGTGCTCACACCGTACGCGATCGACATCAGGAGCATGATCACGATGCCGAGCCAGTACGCGCTGAAGTTACCCGCCACCAATCCGGACAGGATGTTCAGCGAAGCGCCGCCCTCGCGCGAGGACGTGACGACTTCCTTCACGTGGGTGGACTCCACCGATGTGAAGATCTTGACCAGCTCCGGAATGATCGCGCCCGCCAGAGTACCGCAGGTGATGACGGTGGAAAGCTTCCACCACAGCGATCCGTCGCCGATGTCCGGAATCAGGAGGAAGGATACGAGGTAGGTAAGCACCACCGACACGATCGACGTCAGCCACACGAGCGACGTCAGCGGCGCCTCGTAGTTCATGTCGTCGGCGCCGGCATAGCGGCTTTTGGCGATGGCCTCGTTGACCAGGTAGGACAAACCACTGGCGATGATCATCATGACGCGCATCGCGAAGATCCAGACGAGAAGCTGCACCTTGGTCGCGTCGCCCTGCACCGCGAGAATGATGAACGAGATGAGCGCGACGCCCGTCACTCCGTAGGTCTCGAACCCGTCGGCGCTGGGGCCGACCGAGTCTCCTGCGTTGTCACCTGTACAGTCGGCGATGACACCCGGGTTGCGCGCATCGTCTTCCTTCACGTTGAAGACGATCTTCATCAGGTCAGCGCCGATGTCGGCGATCTTGGTGAAGATGCCACCGGCGATTCTGAGTGCCGCGGCGCCGAGCGACTCGCCGATGGCGAACCCGATGAAACACGATCCGGCGTAATCGCCGGGGATGAACAGAAGGATGCAGAGCATTATGAACAGCTCTACCGAGATGAGCAGCATGCCGATGCTCATTCCCGCCTTGAGCGGAATTGCGTAGCAGGGGTACGGCTTGCCCTTGAGGGAAGCGAACGCGGTGCGCGAGTTCGCGAACGTGTTCACCCGGATGCCGAACCATGCGACTCCATAACTGCCCGCGATTCCGACCAGACTGAAGGCAAGAATGATCCCGACCTTCACCGCCTCGAACTTCAGAAGGAACCCGAAGTAGAGCAGGATGATCAGGCCGATGAATACCTCGAGGATCAGGATGAACTTGCCCTGCGTGATGAGATACGTCTTGCAGGTCTCGTAGATCAGCTCGGAGATCTCGAGCATCGACTTGTGCACCGGCATCTTCTTCAGCTGGGAGTAGATCACCAGCCCGAAAAGAAGCCCGGCAGCACACACGATCAGACCCAGCATCAGCAGCGTTGTGCCCGGCATTCCCAGGAACGACACCGAGCCGAGGTCGGGCACGACGAGGTTCGCCTCACCGCCAGGACGATGTTCAACCTGAAGGGGCACGCCTGTCCATACTTTCATCGAAGCTCTCCTAAGGGTAATCGGCGCCCGGCATCGGCCGGCCGCTCTCTGGAATTCGGATACGAGTAGTGCGGTGAAGCGGTGCGGAAAATCCGCGGCGGCGCCTACGGCTCGCTTTCAGCCTTGCGCCAGAGGTAGAACACAGGGATGCCGAGTGCGACGAGCACGAGACCCGAGATTGCCTGGGCCCGTGTCTTGTCGGCTATCAGCAACACAACAGCGATCGTCGATGCCAGCACGATGTACAGTGCCGGAAGCACCGGATAGCCAATGGCGCGGTAAGGGCGCTCGGCGTCCGGTCGCTTGGACCGCAATATGAAAAGACCAATCGTCGTCAGCACGTAGAAAATGAGCGCGGCGAAGATTACATAATCGAGAAGCTGGCCGTACGTCCCCGTCAGGCACAGCAGGCTGGTCCAGATCGCCTGAACGATGAGAGCGACCGCCGGAACGTGATTCTTGTTGAGCTGTCCAGCGCGCCTGAAGAAGAGCTTGTCCTTCGCCATCGCGTAATAGACTCGCGCGCCAGAAAGAATCAGCCCGTTGTTGCAGCCGAACGTCGAGATCAGGATTGCCGACGCCATGATCGTCCCGCCGATGGCTCCGAAGATCATCTCTGCGACTGCGCTCCCGACGCGGTCCTGCGTCGCGTACTGAATGCCTCGCCCGATCACGGTCGCTGCATCCTTCGTTCCGTCGAGAGGCAGGACGTTGAGATACGCGATGTTTGCCAGGATGTAGAGCGTGCTGACGAGCCCCGTCCCCATGAGAAGAGCAAGCGGCAGATTGCGCTGCGGGTTTTTCACTTCCGCCGCCGTGAACGTGACGTTGTTCCACGCGTCGCTCGAGAAGAGCGAGCCCACCAGCGATGCACCGAAGCCGATGAGAAATATCGATGTGACGTCGACGTTGCCGACGAACCGGCCCGGGCCGAAATTCGCCGCGATGGCTTCCGCATTCCGCCCGATCGTAAGCGCGAGCAGAATGAGCAGCACGAGCGCGCCGGTCTTGACGATGGTGAGCGTGGTCTGAACGAGCTTCCCTTCCCTCACTCCGCGCAGGTTGATCCAGGTGAGGATCCAGATCGTTGCGAGCGCGACCAGACGCTGCGGCGTGAGTCCCACTTCGATGAGACCGCCCGGCGTCGAGATCTCGAACTGGGGAAACCACGCGAATCGGTCCGGCGTTATCTCCGGCCAGAGAACTCCCAGAAATCGTCCGAACGCGACGGCGACGGCGGCAATGGTTCCGGTTTGAATGACGATGAAAAGCGTCCATCCATAAAGAAAACCCATGAGCGGGCCCATGGATTCACGGAGAAAGACATACTGTCCGCCAGCGCGGGGATACATCGCCGCGAGCTCGCCGTAGGAAAGGGCGCCGAGGATCGTGATGACGCCGGCGACCAGCCAGGCGAGCATCAGCCAGAGGGGGGACCCAACGACGCGCGAGATGTCGGCGGAGACGATGAAGATTCCGGATCCGATCATGGACCCGGCGACCAGCATCGTGGCGTCGGTAAGGCTCAGCGCTTTGACGAAGCCGCCCGACGACGCCGCGGCGTCACCGGTCTCGGGCTTGCTGCTCATCAAATATCTCCGCAGTGGTTGGCAACCGCCCGATAGTCAGGCGCGCGGAATTTAACCCAACAGCAGGGAGCAAAGCCAGCGTTCACGGCCGCTCGACCCACTCAAAAAATGAACTGTATGTCGACAGTATCTCTCACCGGCGTTCCATCTGGCCTGACTCCAGGCCTGAACCGCAGAGCGAGGAGTACATCGCGAAGCTTTCTATTGTATGCTCCGTCCCGCGACGGATTGAAGCCTAGGAGCTTCGCGATTCCCTTGTCGTCCACGTCGAAGTAGGCGATGAGGTGATACCCGCGAAGTGACGGAGGCGCCGGCAGGGGAGGAAGGAAGAACTGCGTCGGCGTCGCGGGATAGTTCGTTCCCGGTCCGCCTCCAGTCCCAGGCCCCGTACCACTCCCGGTCCCGGGTCCGGTGCCCGACCCGATTCCCCCACCGCTCCCCGGCCCCGCGCCTGCCGTCCCGGCGTTTCCTGTTCCTTCTCCGCCGGCTCCCGTTGCGGACGTTGACGGAGTCGCCGCGGGTGGCGACGGCACTGGCTTCTGCTCCGGTGCGGGAACTGCCTTCGGTGGCTCGACCGGCTTGGGAGGCGGCGCTACGATCGCCGCCGCGTCAGGGGCAGGAGACTGAAGCTCTATGTATTGCAGTCGCTCGCCCGCGGATCTGTCGCTCCCGCCTGAACCACCGCCTCCACCTCCTGCGGGACCTGCTCCGCCGCCGCCTGCCGACGGCTCCGCACGGAACCCGCTCTGCGCCGCCGGGAAAAGGATGAGAAAAAAAATGAGCGCATGTGCAAAAAGAGAGGCGGCGACACCCTTCCACCGCCCCTCTCTCTTGCTCGGTACTCCTGCCGGAGGTCGATAGCGCCGTTCTATTGCGCTGTTCCCGGGGTTTCTTTCGGCGACATGCCGATCACCTTGACGCCAGCCCCGCGAGACACGTCCATCGCGAAAATGACATCGGAGTACTTCACCTTGGGATCGCCCTTCACGAATATGATCTTCTCGGGACGACCCTCGTAGATCTGTTTCAGCCTTACCGGAAGAGTCGCCTTGGTGAGGGGCTCCTTGTTGACCAGGAAGCGCTGTCCGGGCAACACCTCCAGCACGATCTGGGGAGGGGGATTGTCGCTCTGGGCGGTCACCGTCGGATCGGGGAGCTGAAGGTCGAGCGCCTTCCGCGACATCGGGACCACGAGCATGAAGATGATCAGCAGCACCAGCAGAATGTCGATCATTGGAACGACGTTCGGCTCGTTTGTCAGACCACCTCTTTGGGTGTTCATTCCGGCCATTATTTCTTGCCTCCAGGTGCGGGAGCGGCCATGCCCGGCATCAATCTGTCAGAAGCCACAATGGAGATGGTTCCTGGCTGCTGATCGGTGATCAGCCCGGACACCGCAACGAAGTTGCGCGATGCGATGTCGAGCGCGTCGATGACCTTGGCGTACTCGAGATCCCTGTGAGCCTTCACATACAGGAGCTTGTCCTCCTCCCGATTCTCATAGATCGTGCGAAGGCGCTGGCCCAGCTCGGCGTTCGGGATCGGGGCCTTGTTCAGATAGTACTTGCCATCCGCATCGATTCCGAGCACCTGATCCCGCTCCTCCTCAGGGTGTGGCTTCAGATTCACACCCTGAGGCGGCACTGCCTGGAACCCGGCACTGATTGCCGGGACGACGAGCATGAAGATGATCAGGAGGACGAGCATGATGTCGATCATCGGCACCACGTTCGGCTCTGCCTTTACACCGCCGCCGCCCCCAACTGACATTGCCATGCTGAATTACCTCTCGGCTCAGGTGGAGATCGGCGCGGATCCGCTCGAAGCGGTCGTGTTGAACTCGCGTGTGAAGCGCGACCGGCCGAACTCGCCGCTCACGTTCTTGATCATGTAGTCGATCA
>JBDTRZ010000128.1:0-5761 GCA_039931395.1 Gemmatimonadales bacterium | reverse complement strand
GCGCCAAGCTGCCATGCCCGTCAATGCCCTCGCCAGACGTCCCTCCATCGGGAAGGCGCATGTAATAGGACACAGTCTTCCCTTTTTCGCAGCGCCTGATGGCGTGACCGGCAATCGTCTGCGGTGCGCAGCTCCAGCCACCGGCGCCGATCAGAGAGTCAATGGCGACCTGCGCGGCGGCCTCGCGCGCTTGCCAGAAGCTGGTGCCATAGCCGGCGTCGCCTGCCGTCGCATAAACGAATACGACACTGTTGGCCGCCTGAAGGCTGCTTTGCGCTTTGTCGCCCATGAACAGCTGCCAGTCATCAGCGTGCGCATGCACGAAGAAGTGGGCGGACTGTCCCGGTTCGACGACGTGCTGAGGTGGCTTCGCGCGAAGATCCGGTTGGCGGTTCTCGGTCAATTGGGTCGCGTCGCACGACAGAAGGAGTGTCGTGTAGGTGATAAATGCGGCAGCGAGCCACAAGCGGCAGGCGTTTGATTTCGCGAGTTGAAGCATTCGGTTTGGCTCGGCGGTGGACCCTAGGCGGACGTCTCTTGTGAGTCTGAGCGAAGGCAAGGCACATACCTGTCGGCGGGCAACATAAGTGATTGAATCGGCAGGAGTTACGGACCCCAGCAATGTTGGGTTGATGCGCGTCCGCCACATTTCGCCGCGATGTTGAGACGCTTCCGGACGTGTGCGCCCTATCTGTGCCTGGTCGCGGCTTATTGCAGTATTTCAAAAACGACGGCAAACACGACAAAGGGCCCGCCGATATGAGGTTGCCGCACATGTGGCGGGCTCGCGACACACTGCCGTAACAGGCGGTCGAGTCCGGGCTTTGGAACAAGTGCGTAAACGATGACTCCATCGATAGATAGGGTCATCGACGGTGCTGTTGCATGAGGGTCGGAGGCTGGCATTCATAGTGCTTTGCGGTTCTACCAGTCTATGACCCATGCCGAACTTCCAGCCGCCGTACCAATAGCCGTCCTCGACGGAGCCCCTTCTATGGCCCGGCAGGGACGCGGAAGGCTGGGCCGCGAAGCACTGATCTACATGATCGGTATGTTTCTCGGTCGTGCAGCGTCGCTCATCATGCTACCCGTATACACGCGGCTTCTGGCCCCCGCGGATTACGGACTGCTTCAGATCCTCGACATGACCTCGGATGCGGTGGCGATTCTCGTGAGCGCCGGCTGCATAGCGGGAGTCATGCGCTTCTACTTCAAGGCCGATGCGCGCCGCGATCGCCGCGCAGTCCTCGGAAGCGCCATTGCGCTGCAGATCGGCCTCAACCTGTTTGGCACCCTCCTTCTCGTCCTTTTCGCGGATCCCATCTGGCAACACGTTCTGCATGGGGCTCAGAGCAGATCGCTGGTCTATCTGGCGGCCGCCAACTTCACGCTCGGCTCGGTGTCGACCGTTCCGTTGATTCTGATGCAGATCGAAAAGCGAGCGTTCCTGTTCAGTGCGGTATCAGTGGCCCGGCTGGTGATTCAGCTTAGCGGCAACATTCTTTTTCTCGTCGTGCTCCATTGGGGACCGGGCGGCATTCTACTCAGCTCTCTAATCGCCAACGTCGTGATCGGCGGGGGGACTGCGACGTGGATGCTTCGCCGAACTGGTTTCGTCGTCAGCCGCAAAGCCCTACTGGATCTCCGTCGTTTCGGCCTCCCGTATCAACTCGCGACGCTGGGCACGTTCATCGTCACGTTCGGGGACCGACTGTTTCTCGACAAGTTCGGGGGGCTCGCCGCCGTTGGACTCTATGGCTTGGCTTACCAATTCGGTTTTCTGCTGGAACAGGTGGGGATCGGTCCGTTCGTACGGGCCTGGACGCCGCGTCGCTTCGAGTACATACGCGAGGCAACGGCAGATCGCGATGCGAAGAACCAGCAGGGATTCCTGTATCTGAACGTGATCGCGTTTAGCTGCGCTGCGGGGATCGCCGTGTTCGTACATCCAGTGCTTCGTGTTCTTGCCGATCGCGACTTCTGGAGCTCGGCCAATCTCGTTCCGGTCATCCTGGCAGCGTACATCGTGCAAGGCTGGGTTTCGGTCATCGAGCTTGGAATCGACATTTCCGAGAAGACGAAGTACGCGAGCTATGGTGTATGGGCCTCGGTCGTTGCCGTACTCGTGTTCTACTCGCTGCTGATACCGCGTTTTGGCGGCATCGGCGCAGCGTGGGCTACTCTTCTGGGATTCCTTGTGAGGTTTTTCTTTCACTGGCGGTTCAGCCAACGGCTGTGCCCGCTCGCTTACGGCTGGTTGCCGGTGCTTCGGCTCGCCTCCTACGCCGTCGCTGTCACCCTGGTGTCTATTTACCTTCGCCCTGCGGGCGTCATTAGCGAATTCGCGGTTGGATTCGGCGCGCTTGCCCTGTTTGCCCTTGCCGTGTGGACCACCATTCTCCGGCAGGAAGACCGCAATGCGGTTCTCGGCTTCGTCGCGGATCGAAAGCAAGCGATCGTCACTCGGCTCGCAGTCGCTTGACTTCCCTGAACGCGCCAACGCTTTCGTCCATGAGCACACGCCGGGTTCTTCTTGTCGAGGTCAACCGCGACGGCACTGTGGGTGGCTCGCATCAGGCGATGTTCGACCTCGCGAGGACTCTCGATCGGAGACGGTATTTGCCGGTCTGTCTGTTCTATGAAAAGAACTCGTTCGCCGATCGGCTCCGCGGCCTCGGGTTCGAGGTCCTGCTGTGGGATGCCGAATGGGAGCGAGAGCATCTGACCCCTTCCCGCTGGTTTACCCCACGGCGCGCGATGGGTATCGTTGGAGCTGTCGCGCGAAGAGTGGCACTTCTCCGGGCTCAGCGAATCGACCTCGTACACATTAACAACTCCCCGTCCTGGAGTTACTACGACTGGCTTCCCGCCGCGCGCATGGTTGGGATTCCCTGCATCACGCACCTGCGCGGCGAGTTGCATCCGATGCGCAACGGGATCGTTCGCTGGCTCACCTCACGTTTCGACCATTACATCTCCATCAGCTCGTACGTGACGGAGATTCTGCGCAGCGAACGTTTCCCGTCGCAGCGCATCACGCAGATAGAAGACGGCGTGGACGCGGAGAATCTCCGGCGCAGCGTGCGACGCTCTCGGGCTGACGTTCGCGCAGACCTTGGGGTACCGTCTGACGCGCTCCTGGCGGTGATGGCGGGGCACCTGAAAGAGTGGAAGGGACAGGATGTTGTGCTTCGGGCGTTGGCCGGCTTGGCTCCCGAGCTGCGCGCGCGCATAAGCGTGGCTTTCGCGGGTTCGGACGATCCGCGCTCCACAGCGTTTCGCAAGCACCTCGACGATCTGGTGCGAACACATCAGCTCGAGTCATGCGTGCAGTTCCTGGGCAGGCGAGACGATGTTCCAGACCTGATGAACGCGGCGGACATTGTCCTCCACGCATCGACGCGTCCCGAACCGTTCGGACTCGTACTTGTCGAGGGCATGGCGCTCGGACGTCTGGTCATCGCGGCCGCCCTGGGCGGCCCCGTTCAGATAATGGGCGAAGACAGCGACTGGATCTTCGACCCTCGCGTGCCGTCGCAGCTCACGCGGCTGCTGCGCCGCGTGATAGAACGCCCGGAGATCGCGGCTGAAAACACAAGCGTCTCAGTCGCACGTGCAGAAGCTTACAGCGCGCGGCGGACGACGCATCGTGTACAGAACCTTTACGACCAGCTGCTGGCCTGAAGTGACTGAGACCATTCGAGGAGACATTGTTGACTTGGCGATGGTCGCGCCCGTGAAACCGGTTGCGCGCCTGGCCCGCGCGCTACGGGAACCGGGACGAGCGCTCCGGATCGGGCTCGCCCTCGTGCGCGGCCACTGCTACAAGGCTTGGTACCGTCTGATCGGCAAGCAAGTCACTGTTGGCCGCAACTTTCGGGTGTTCGGAAGTCTTCGAGTTCGTGGAAAGGGTCGGGTGGTGTTCGGCGACGACGTCGTCGTGCTGGGTCACGTTACGCCGTGGACATACGACAAGGGCGCACGCATCGTCATCGGAGACCAGGTAATGTTGGGAGATACGCGTTTCGGGTGTGTGCATGAGATCGTCATCGGCCGCAACTGTCTCCTGGGCAGGTGCCGGATAATGGATACCGACTTTCACAGCGTGCGCGCGGACCGCCGGTTCGACGACGCTCCCGTGCGCGTCGCGCCCGTTTTCATCGCTGACAACGTCTGGATCGGACAGGACACTGGCATTCTGCCAGGCACGCGCATCGGCGAAAATTCGGTCGTCAGCTTTGGCGCAGTATGCGTTCGCGAATACCCATCGAACGTCGTGATCACAGGCAATCCTGCCAGAGTAGTGATGCAGATTCCCATGGAGGGACGGGAGCGAGTGATCCGCGCCGAATCCGCCGCTGCCGATGAAGTGCCTGCCGGGAGCCCGAAACCAACTCTCGCGTCACAGGCCACGATAATGGCGACCACCCTGATACTCATCTCCCTTCTCGCCTGTGGAGAGTCACGCGTGCAACCTGTTACCCCCACCGGGCCCAGCGAGGGAATCCCTGACGCCAGCGAGCTCGCGCGTCTCCGCTCGACGAAAATCTTTTTCGGTCACCAGTCCGTCGGTGCGAACGTTCTCGCGGGGATGCGCGAGGTTCTCAGCGAAGAAGCCGGAGCGGATCTCCCTGAGATCCGTGCCGACGATCCAGCATCCGTTCGTCAGCCCGCGCTCATAGAGTCGTACATCGGCCGGAACGCGGAACCGAGATCGAAATCAGACGCGTTCGTCGCGGCGCTGCGTAATGGGCTCGGGCCCGCAGGTGGAGTGGCCTTGTTCAAATACTGCTACCTGGACGTCGGTCACGACACGGACGTACAGGCGATGTTCGAGTCGTATCGCCGCGCGATGGAGACCGTGCGCGAGGCGCATCCCGAAATCGTCCTCGTTCACGTCACTCTTCCTCTGACCGAGGATGAAGACCGGCTCCGCCGTCTGGTGAAGCTAGCGATGGGCAGGCCGACCGGTCGCGACCTGAATGCCAAACGCAACGCATACAATGCGCTCCTTCAGAAAACTTTCGCTTCGAGCGAGTTGATTTTCGACCTGGCGCGCATCGAGTCAACTCGGTCTGACGGCACGCGAACTTTTTTTCAAACCGGACCGGACACCGTTTACACGCTCGCTCCGGAGCGTACCGACGACGGCGCGCATCTCAACCGCCGTGGACGCGTTGCAGCGGGGCGCGAGCTGCTGCGTGTGCTCGCGGCAGCAGCCGAACGTACAGGTTGACGGGGTCACCGCGCGCCATGAGACACTCCACCTTGCATCCCTGCCAGGTCAGTTCGTTTGATCGACGATTGCCACGGCCTGAGGCTGGCTGATGCCCATCGCCAGAAGTGCCCTGCAACGCGCGTTCGTCACTGCCGGAGCCAGCGGGATGTTCTGGCCCCTGCTCCGTTCGCGCGCGACGATCTTCATGATGCATCGATTTCGCTCACCTGAGATGGGAGTGGAAGGCCACGATCCGATGACCTTGAGAAGCATCCTGCGCATGCTGAGGAAAAGGCGTTACGAGCTAGTGTCCCTCGCTACGCTTCTCGGAGATGTTGCAACGGCACGCCCGCGCACGCGGCCGGCTGTGGTATTTACGATAGACGACGGGTATCTCGACCAGGCGTCAGTCGCCGCGCCAGCGTTTGCGGAATTCGACTGCCCCGTCACTACCTTCGTCACCACCGGCTTTCTCGACGGCGCGCTCTGGTTCTGGTGGGATCGGATCGAGTATGTCTTCGACAATACCAAACTCACCTCCAT
>JBDTRZ010000127.1:0-6355 GCA_039931395.1 Gemmatimonadales bacterium | reverse complement strand
CTGTCCGAGTCGGACTCTCTTACGATTTCCGAGAGAGAGAGCCGCACAACCGCAACCGGTGTTCCGCTCGCGTGCTCTCGAACGGCGCGCGCCGCATCCGCCACGCGCTCGTCGTTGGCTGCCTTGCGTGTGATGACGATCGCAGATGCGCGCTTGAGGGACGAGAGCGGCTCACGATACGGCCCCGCCGGAAGCAGGTGCTGGTTTTCACTCCACGCGTCCGCGCTCACCAGCACAATGTCGAGATCGCGCGCCGCCCTGCGGTGCTGAAAGGCGTCGTCGAGCACCACGATATCCGACCCTGTCTCGAGCGCCTGTTTTGCTGCCGCCACTCTATCGCTGGCGACGATGATGTTGATGCCGGGGTTGAGACGGCGGTGCACCATCGGCTCGTCGAGCCCGTAACCCCTCAGCACGATTGCCGGCGTGAAGCCTCTTCGGCCGAGCTGATCGGCGATCCACGCACTGACAGGGGTTTTTCCCGTTCCGCCAACCGTGAGATTCCCGACGCTCACAACGGGAATCGCAGCATGTTCAGCGGCAAACACACCGCGATCGTAGAGCTCGCCTCTGAGCGCTACACCGCCGCGGTAGAGCGCTTCGAATGGAACAAGCGCGGCGCGAGCGATGCGGTCAGTGAACGACTCGCCAGCCCAGATCTTCTCTATCAGGCGCACGCGGTCTTCGACGCGTCATCCATCAGCTTCTCCAGACGGGGCACTTCGTCGGCGGCCTCGCGCGGCGTAGCCGCCGTCACCAGCGTGGCCTCCCCATAGGCGACCGTGATTCGCGCGAATGGCTTCGGAATGATGAAGCCATCCCAGCTCGACAGCTGCCAGTAGCGATCGACATGCGCGACAGTCGGCAGGATTGGCGCCGCAGCACGATTCGCCGCAACGACAGCTCCGGGAGCAAACCTGTGACGCGGCCCACGGGGTCCGTCCGGAGTGACTGCCACGTCATTTCCTTCACGCAGCGTCCGCACGATACCAAGCAGCGCACGACCGGCACCGCGCGAAGTGGATCCGCGGATGAGCGCATATCCCATCCAGCCCAGGATGCGGGCGATTATCTCACCGTCCTTGTGTTCGCTCACAAGCACGGCGACGCCCTGATCGCGATGATGCCACAGAAGCGGGAGCATCTCTCCATGCCAAAGTGTGAAAAGAATCGGCGTCTTCTCGGTGCGGAGCCTGTTCAGGGTTTCCTCGCCGACAGTCCGATAGCGCCAGGTCGCGGCCAGTGCGCGAATGGCGCTTCCTCCGGCGAGCATCGACAAGCGCGCACCGAGCGACAGGTCGCTCGCACCGTGCGAGTCCTTCACGCTACGAGTCCGCTCGCCATCTCCGCCACCCTGCGCGCAGCGCCAGGGTCTCCGAGCTTCCCTCGCACTTCTGACAATCCTTGCAGCACACGCGCTCTCTCGGGGTCAGTCGGGTCGAGCAGCTGCTTCAGCTCGACCGCAACCTTCTTCGGCACGAGGGCGTCCTGCACGAATTCCTTCGCGACCTCACGACCTGCCACGACGTTCACCAACCCTATGTGCGGTATTGTCACCATGAATCGCGCGAGCAGGTACGAGATCTCGCTCGTGCGATAAGCCACGACCAGCGGGCAGTCGGCTATCGCCGCCTCCAGCGTGGTCGTTCCGCTCTTGCAGAGCGCAGCATCTGCCGCGCGGAGGACCGTGAACGAAGCAGAATCGACGAGCCGGAATGGACAGCGCGAGGGATCGAGCTCGATTGTCGGCGCGACGCTCACAAGAACCTGCAAGCCGGGAACGTGCTTCTCGAGCTCACGCGCGGTGTCGACGAAGTCGTCGATATGCCGGTCGATCTCCTGCTGCCTGCTTCCTGGAAACAACGCGAGCACAGGCGAGGAATCCGAGATCCCGAGTGTGAGTCTCGCTGATTGCCTGTCAGGAAGGTCTCGCGCGCGGTCCAGCAGAGGATGGCCGACGAATGTCGCGTCGATCCCATGCCCGCGTAGCAGATTCTCCTCGAACGGAAGAATGACGGCCGCCTTCGTTACGATTCGCGCCAGCTTCGGAATGCGTCCTGCCCCCCAGGCCCACACCTGCGGTGTCACATAGTAGAGCACGGGGATCCCGGCTTCTGCCGCTGCCTCGGCGGCTTTCATGTTGAAGCCCGGGTAATCGATGACGATGAGAAGCTTGACGTCATTCCGCTCGAATCGTTCACGAACAGTCTCAAGCAGTGCCCAGTGTCGAGGAATGTGGCGGAGGATCTCGAGGAACCCCATGACGCCAGTGTCATAGCGGTCGAAGAGCGTGACGCCGGCCTGCTCCATCTTCGGACCGCCGAATCCGGTGAGCTCGAGGTCCGGGCGCAGGCGCTTGAGCTCCTCCGCCACGCCCGCCGCATGGAGATCGCCCGAGGCTTCTCCAGCGACGAAGATTACTTCAGGCACTCTTCGCGGCCGCGACTCCGGTGAGTGCCGGACGCGTCCGTTCGATCTCTGCAACGATTCTGAGTGCCACCGCCAGCGCACGCCTCCCGTCTTCGCCCGTGACGACGACCGGGGCCTCGCCGCGCAGCGCCGCGATGAAGCTCTCGAACTCGAGGCGGAGCGGCTCGCCCTCCGGAGCAGTGAGAGTGATGCGGTCCACGAAATCGGTGATGTTTACCGGCCCGGCGGGAACACGCATTGTTTCCATCTTCTCCTTCAGCCGGAAGAAGTCGCCCGTACCGGCGGCAAGATCGAGCGACAGGTATCCGCTCTCCTGAAATATGCGGATCTTCCTCACGCGGTCGCGTGATATCCGGCTCGAGGTGATGTTGGCCACCGCACCTGAGGAAAACGTGACGCGGGCGTTGGCGATGTCCAGCATCGGCGTCAGCACGGGGACGCCGACGGCGGAGATCTCTTCCGCGGTATCGCCGACAAGCGTGAGAACCAGGTCGATGTCGTGGATCATCAGATCGAGCACGACCGCCACGTCCGATCCGCGAACACTGAACAGGGCAAGCCGCTCGCTTTCGATGAATCTCGGCCGCGACACATACGGCAACGCCGCGCGCACCGCCCGGTTGAACCGCTCCACGTGTCCGGTCTGCACGATGCACCCCTGCTGCCGCGCTGTTTCGACCAGCTCGTCCGCCTGCTCGAGAGTGGCAGTGATCGGCTTCTCGATGAAGACATGCTTGCCTGCGCGGAGGGCGGCGTTGGCAACCTCGTAGTGTGCAGGCGTCGGCACGACGATCGTCACTGCATCGACATCGGCGAGCAGCGACTCTTCGTCGGGATACCGCCGCACGCCGAGCTCGGAAGCCACCTCATTCGCGCGCTGGTCCCGCGACTCCACGAATCCCGCGAGAGTCGCCGATTCCATGTCGCGCAGAATCCGGATGTGGTGGAACCCGAGACTCCCGGCGCCTATGACACCGATTCGAGCCGGCTTCGTCAGATGACCACGCCTCGTCCGCTTCCCTCGACGAAGCGCATCAGCTCCCTGACCTCGGGATAGAGCTCGAGCTCGGTCTCGGCACGCTGCAGCGCCTGCGAGAGATTGAGATCAGACCGAAAGAGGAGCCGGTATGCGCGTTTGAGCTCGCGCACGACCTCCTGTGAAAAACCGCTGCGCTGAAGTCCGATGCTGTTCAAGCCGTAGAGGCGCACCGGATTGCCCACCGCCTTCAAGAACGGCGGAATGTCCTTGGAAACGCGCGAGCAGCCCCCGATGAAGGCATTGCGGCCGATCTTCACAAACTGGTGCACTCCGGACAACCCGGAAAGAGTAGCCCTGTCGTCGATGATGACGTGACCTGCAAGCTGCACGCAGTTGCCGAGGATCACGCCGTTGCCGACGTGACAGTCGTGGGCGAGGTGCACGTACGACATGAGAAGACAGCGCGCGCCCACGGTGGTCTTGAAGGAGTGAGACGTGCCTCGGTTCACCGTCACGTACTCGCGAATGGTGGTGCCCGGGCCGATCTCGACGGTCGTCTCCTCGCCCGCGTACTTGAGATCCTGCGGCGGGCCGCCAAGCACGCTGCCAATTCCGACCTTGACGCCCGCACCAAGCTTTACGTCGCGATCCAGCGTTGCACGCGGATGAATCTCACAGTCGTCGCCGATCTCGCAGCCGTCGCCGATGATCGCGAACGGACCCACGTCCACACGCTCGCCAAGAGACGCCCGTGAGGAAACTATCGCTGTCGGGTGAACACCCGCGCGCTTCATCTATCGCGCACCATCGCTGCCATGTCGGCTTCCGCGACAACCTCTCCATCGACCCGCGCGACTCCTCGCGTCTTGGCGATCTTGCCGCGAATCTGAATTATCTCCACCTCGAACACGATCTGGTCGCCGGGCTTCACCGGCTTCCTGAACCTCACGTTGTCGAGTGACATGAAGTACACGATCTTCGTGTCGGGCTCCTTGAGGCCTCCAAGGAGAAGCATTCCACCCACCTGAGCCATCGCCTCGACAATCAGTACGCCGGGCATGATCGGATGGCCGGGGAAATGTCCCTGAAAGAAAGGCTCGTTGATGGTGACGTTCTTGATTCCGACGACGCGCTTGTTCTCCTCGATCTCGAGAATCCGATCGACGAGCAGGAATGGGTACCTGTGAGGCAGAACCCGCATGATCTCTTCGATTCCGTACACGCCTTTTCTCCCTGCTTCCGATTTTTTCTGCAGCGGCGCGGAGCCGTTTTGCCGCTGCAGTTTTCCTGCCCTCGTCATCTCCCGCACCAGCGTCACCGTTCCGCGATGACTCGGCTTGACAGCGACGACTCGCGCCCGGATGTGTGCTCCCGCCAGAGCGAGATCGCCGAGACAATCCATCGCCTTGTGACGCACGAACTCATCCGCCCAGCGAAGCGGACCGCTTACCACTTCCGCATCGTCGAGTACGATGGCGTTGTCGAGCGAGGCCCCCTTGATCAGACCGCGGGACCGCAGCCACTCCACTTCACGGACGAACCCGAATGTCCGCGCGCGTGACAGCTCGGTCTCGAACGATTCCCTGGTGACACACACACGAGTCGACTGGCGGCCGATGCGCGGATGCGCGAAGTCGATCGTGACGTCGAGCTCGAGCCCGTTCGACGGATACGCCTCGTAGACCGATTCGCCGTCGATGATCCTCAACGGCTCCGTCAGTATCAGAATCTCCGGCTGCCCATCGAGCGCCGCAACCCCGGCGTCTCGCAGCGCGTCGAAGAACGCGCTCGCGCTGCCGTCGAGAATCGGCGGCTCGGGCCCGTCCATCTCGATCATGAGGTCGTCGAGGCCCAGCGCCGACACCGCGGCCAGCACGTGCTCGACCGTGTACACCGTGTTCGCGCCAGTCCCCAGCTGCGTGCGTCGCTCCGTCTCCGTTACCTGGTCGACCGTCGCGCGAATCGCAGGAGCACCTTCGATGTCCATCCGGCGCAAGGAGATTCCCGCCCCTGACTTGGCGGGCCGGAAGGTCAGCTTGCAAGGCTTGCCCAGATGAAGGCCGACGCCTTCGAGGGTAACCGGAGTGGCAATTGTGAATCGGCTCATTTCTGCTCGCGCTCTTCGAGAAGCTGCTCGACCTTGCGAAGCATGCCCGAAAGCTTGAACAGCGCGCCAGTAGCACGGAGCGATTCGCGATGTGGCCGTGCCGGATAGCCCGACCACGACTCACCGGGAGGAACGTTTCCGAACACCCCGGACTGTCCGCCAATCCTGGCTCCTTCCCCGACGGTGATGTGTCCACCGAGCCCCGCTTGCCCAGCCAGGACGGAGCCATCTCCGACACGAGCCGAGCCCGCAATCCCGACCTGTGCCATGATCAGGCACAGTTTCCCGATGCGGACGTTGTGACCGATCTGCACGAGATTGTCAATCTTCGTTCCTTCACCGATCATCGTGTCGTCGATACTGCCACGGTCGATGGTGGTGTTCGCACCGATCTCCACGTCGTTCCCGATGATGCAGCGGCCGACGTGCGGAATCTTCCTGTGTCCCGACGCCGACGACACGTACCCGAAGCCGTCTGACGCGATGCGGACCCCGGAGTGAAGGATCACGCGATCTCCAATCTCGGCGCCGGTGTACAGCGTGACGCCTGGGAAAAGACGCGATGACTCAC
Source organism: Gemmatimonadales bacterium (assembly GCA_039931395.1). GTDB lineage: Bacteria > Gemmatimonadota > Gemmatimonadetes > Gemmatimonadales > Gemmatimonadaceae > UBA4720. The sequence continues at coordinate 268 of JBDTRZ010000127.1, read as the reverse complement.
CGACCCGCACGCGGTCGCCGACGACGCAGTGGGATCCGATCCAGACTTTGTCCGATATGACGGCACCTTCCCCGATCACAGCGTACGCATCGATGGTTACGCCGCTTCCGATTCGCGCACCCGCGCCGATGCGGGCTGTTGTATGCACTCCAGGCTTTGCTTCGGAAGGCGGATAGAATCTCGGCAGAAGCTCGAGCAGCGCCGCCTGCGGGTGCGATACCACGATTCTCGAGGCCACGTTGCCAGGAGCGTCTGCAAGCTCCGGCGT
>JBDTRZ010000126.1:0-6563 GCA_039931395.1 Gemmatimonadales bacterium | reverse complement strand
GCTTCGCGGCGGCGGCACGACGCTGACCGAGGGCCAGGTTGTACTCATCCGAGCCGCGCTCGTCTGCATTGCCTTCGATCCGGATGCGCATTCCCGGGTTGGCCTGGAGCCACGGGATCTTCCGATCCAGGGTCGCGGCCGCATCGGTGCGGATGTCGGACTTGTCGAAGTCGAAGTAGATCGGAGCCGTTATCGCTGCCGTATCGACGACCACGTCGGCAGGCGCAACAGCCGGAGCGATACAGGCGGGATCCGTAGCGGTCAGACCGCCGAGACCCGGGTACGGGCACATTGCCTGCGATGGCGGCGGAGCCGGCGCGACGCACGACGGGCTGGACGCCGGGATGTTCTCCAGGCCAGCGTAAGTGCACATGGCTTCACGACGGGCACCGCCAAAGAGCAGTGAAAGTCCGCCGCGTCCGATCAGGTTGAGGTTCTTGGTGTCCTTCATGTAATCGACGATACCGTCGACACGAAGGGCGACGCGATTGGTCAGGCCGAAGCGAAGACCGACATCACCGCTCACACCGTAGTTGTAGGTGAACTGGCGATCGGTGTTCAGCGCTTCCGTGCTGTAGTTGGAACGAACTGCGCCTGCACCGATTATGAACTGCGAGTGCGCCATGATCGGGACATTGTAGAGCAGGCGAAGGGCGAACGTGGTGTACGTGATGGGGTTGTTGTTGAAGCCCGACGCAGCCGGCGGATCGCGGTCGCGGTCCGGGGTCGTCTGGCCATCACCCTCGAGCTCCCAGTGTGGATCGCTGAGGAACACACCGACGCGTCCGCCGTAACCGATTCCATCCTTCGGATGGCCGGGGGCGTTGTCGTCGAAGTGCGTGTACTGGCCGAAGGCGCCGATCTCGAGCATGCCGGGAAGGGCCCAGTCACTCCCGAGGTCGTCCCACCACGCGTACGGCGCCCATGGAGCCAGGCTGGCGTTGGTGGCGTTTCCCGAGAAAAGCGACGCGATGTCCGGACGGAACTCGAGTCCGGCCTGAGCGCGCAGGTTGGTGTGCGACTCGTAGATCGCACTGCTGGTGCCGCCGACACGACCGCCGTTCGGCATGTAGTCGGCGATGCCGTCGACGCGGAGCGAGATGCCGCCGAGTCCGACAGTGAAGCCGAGGTTGCCCTCGACGCCGTAGTTGTAGCCGCGGCTGTTGGAGCGGATGTCGCGCAGCTCTGTGCCGCTGGGCTCATCCGGCTCGTAGCCGGCATAGGAACTGATCACGCCACCGGCGCCGACATGGAACGCGGCGATTCCCGCGAACGGGAAGCTGTAGCGAATGCGCGCGGACACCGGTCCGTACCATATCTTACCGGTCTGTCCCGCACCTTCCTGCTCGGGGCGGTTGTAGGAATTCTCGGCTTCGAGATTCCAGTTGGGAGCGAAGTAGGCGCCGACCCGTCCGCCGACACCGAACACGTTATCGAGCTTCAACGCGTCGTCGAACTTGGTGTACTGCCCAAAACCGCCCAACAACAGCGTACCCGGCTGCTGTGCCGCGGCCGTTCCGCCGAAGAGCAAGGCCGTCATTGCGCAGACGGTCCAACGTCTTCTCAACATGTGAATTACCTCTTTCGAATGGTGGATACAGCTACTACAACCGGGACATCGTTATCGCGATTTCCGTGAGGCAGGATGTATGCCGGTAGCCCTGCTGAACCAATGGGGAGAGCCCCGTGGCACAACTTAGCGATCTTTCCACTCGGCGCCAGCCATTCGGACAGTGCATTCACAATAGGCACATACCGTAGTCCCGCACTGCAAACATATGATAGCCGCCGCTTCAAGAGGTTTCGCGCATCCATACCTTGTAGCGCTCGCTCGGCTTGCAAAATCGGCGCCACATCCCCTCGAACGCGCGCATCCCCGCAATCTCGTCACGGGATCGGTCGATGACCCAGCCGGTCTGTCGTGTCACGCCTTCCCGCGCCCGCGGTCTGCGCTGCGGCGCCACCACGCGTTGCGCTCGCGCCTTCGCGCAGAGCGCACCGCGGCACGCCACGCTTCCTTCATCTCCGTCGCATCACGAAACCGGTCGGCAGGATTGGGCTCGAGCCCGCGTTGAATCCACTCTGCAAGCGGCGGTGATACGTGAGTGAGATCGATCGTGCGAGCGAGCTGACGCGCGACGATGAGAGCAGGTTCCCCATCACCGAAGGGTGGCTGTCCGGTAAGCGCGTATGAAACGATTGCCGCCAGCGCAAAACAGTCGACCGACGAGCCGTGTGGCTCACCGAGGAGCTGCTCGGGAGCGGCGAATGCGGGAGTGCCGGTCGAGCCTTCTGCTTCTTCGCCGGTCGCGTTCGCGATTCCAAAATCAGTCATGCGCCAGCGCCCGTAACGATCGATGAGAATGTTCTCGGGCTTGAGGTCACGGTGCACGATGCCGACTGCGTGCGCTGCAGCGAGTCCGTCGAGTATCAGCTCCACCTGGGGCGCGATCTCCTGAAGCGTGCGTGGTCCATTGCGCTCGACGAGACTCGCCACAGAGCCTTCGTCGGCGAGCTCCATCGTGTACCACGAGAGATCTCCCCTGCTGTCCCAGTCGTAGATCGGGACGATTGCGGGGTGCGCCAGCTGAGCCGCGAGCTTCGCTTCACTCCAGAATGCAGCGACGGCACGCGCATCCGCCGCGACGCGCGGATGCAGAACCTTGAGCGCCACCTCTCGCTCCAGCGACAGATCGCGCGCGCGCCACACGCGGCCGAAGCTTCCCTCGCCGATTTGCGACAGCACCTCGTAGTCATCGCCGAGCGCCCACCGGATGCGCGCTTCCTGCGAGGATTCCGGCGGAACGCTTTCCGGATCTGCTACGGGAACCAGCGCGCTTCGGCTCGCGTAACCGCGGTCAGCCACTCGGAGAAACGCGGCGATCGATGGAAACCGTTCGGCCGGATCCGTCGAAAGCGCGCGGTCGATTGCACTCGCAACGCTCGCCGGGCATTCCGGTCTCAGCCAGCTCACCGGCGGAATGTCACCTGGCGGCGGGTCTTCGCCGGTGAGAGCCGTGAAGCAGATCGCAGCGAGCTGCCATTGGTCGCTTGCGGGAGTCGGCTTCCATTCCCCGCCGCTCCATTCCGGTGGCTGCGCGGTGAGCGGACGTCTCCCCTGCGCGCTTCCTCCCGGCAGCAATGGACGCATGCCCGGGGGAATGTCATCGCGAGGCACCGCCCACTGCCATTCCAGCAACCACAGGCGACCTGTCGGTGCAACCCAGACAGTGTCGACGGTGAGTGCGCCATGAGTGGTTCCGTTGTCGTGCAGGTAAGAGAGTGTCGACCCGGCACCACGCACGACCTGCAACACGTACGGGATCTCCGCGTTGCCGAGCCGCTGCAGATGTGCGCGAACGGTCTCGCCTGTTATCCACCTTCGCAGATAACCCGGGCCTCTTTTCGCGTCCCGCTCCGCAACCCAGTAGTGGTATGTCGTGGGTATCGCGGGGTGACCTCGGTGAGCGAGGTGCCTCGCCTCCGAGTACAGCCACGCATGATGAGCCGGATTTGGCGCAGTGACGAGCGACAGTGAGCGACCGAGCCCGTCAGTGACTTGCTGGTAATGGCGCTCATCGCCATCGAGTCCCTCTGCTCCCCAGGACCAGCCGGGCGGAAGCTGCCACCCGGCGATGTGCGGAGGGAGCAATGATTTTCGAAGAGCTTCGGCCGGCGTCCGCCTCTGTCCGCTCACGCGTCAGCCGCCTTCAGTGTGATCACCACGTGCGCTCCGCTGCCTTCCTCGCTCTCCAAACCGATCGTTCCGCCCCATGATTCGAGAAGCCGCCGGCTTATCGCGAGCCCAAGTCCGCTGCCGGTGGTGCGCGTCGAGAAGTGCGGCTCGAACACGCGAGGGAGCGCTGCCCGCGAGATTCCCGCGCCGTCGTCGATGATCTCGATCACCACTGAGCCGTCGCTCCTCGAAAGTTGAACGCGTACGTTGCGCGCGCGCGCGAGGCGAGCGTTCTCGAACAGGTTGAGGAGAACGTCGCGAAGCTCGTCGGCGCGTGCCTCCGCGAACGACGGATCGTCGGCGCCTTCCAGAGACCACGACACTTCGCCAATTCCCATCCGCTCGAGCCCTACCACGTCGCGTAATATGAGTGCCACGTCAACCCGCTCCGCCGGTGGAAGCTCTCCGGGTGCGCTTCCGTAGCGGCTGAAGGCGCGCGCGATTTCATCCAGGCGATCGATCTCCGACAGGATTCGCGTCACGTTCTCGGCGAGCACGCGATCGAAGTCAATTCGCGGATCGTTTCTCGCTCGCCGCAGGTGCTGCACGCCCAGCCGGATCGGCGTCAGGGGGTTCTTGATCTCGTGCGCGATCTGCCGTGCCATCTCACCCCACGCCAATACTCGCTCCGCGCGCGCGACTTCGACGCGCGCGAGCTCCAGGTCGCGCGCAAGGATTCTCGCGGCGATTCCGCTGAGCCAGAACGCGGCGATTGCGCCGACCGCGGTGGCAAACAACACCAGCATAGTGAGGTCACGACGCCGGCGGTCGAGCACGAGCTCGTCGCTGCGCGCGGGGGCTGCGAGAACGTAGCTCTGGTGCGCGGGTCTCGACGCATCGCGGAATCCCCAGAAGACTCGCGAGCCTGCCAGCGTCTGTTGCCAGCTCGCCGTCAGCTCTCCATCGCGGGCGATGCTCAGATGCACGGGCCTGGGAAGCATCCTGCCTGCCGGAGCGATCATCTCGAAAAGTGAATCACTGGCCGTTGTCAGGACCGAGCGCGAATAGAGAAAGAGCGGCGTCTCGTCTCTCGCATGAAAGAGTTGGGGGCCCGCGGAATCCTCTCGCGCCGCAGCCTGGAGCGTTTCGCGCACGAGCAGGTCGCGCACCCCGCGATCGTCGCCGCGGAGCCGCTGATACGACCATGCGGCAAAGGCAATCGCCGGCACGACGAAGAACGTGAACAGAACGAGCGTAAGACGGCCCCGGTAGCTGCGGCCCCATCGCGAGGCGCGCCCGCGCAGCCAGCGAAAGAATCCACCTTCGGCCATCGCTCCCAGCGCCCACAGGACTCCCGCGACGGCCACGTCGAGTAACACGATCAGAGACGCGCGCACCAGCCGGGTGGGCCATGACCGAAGGTCGACCTCGACATGTGCCCGCAGGCTGCCCTGCGACGTCGCTACGAGCTGGTCTCCGTGCCACTCGTTGCCGAGCCGCCGCCAGGTCATCGCTCCCGCGCGCGCGGTACCGCCAGGAGTGATTTCGGCGAGAGTCAATGTATACGGCGGCTCAGTCCTGTCGGGCTGGTCGAAACCAAGGAGCGCCGCGTAGGGATCGAGGGCCACCAGACGCGTTCGGGGCGATGCCACCGTGGAAGTCGCACTGCTGTCGCGATGACGAACGGCTAGCATCACCTGTCGGCCGGTGGGTCCGAGTGTCTGGCGCACGATCGACTCGCCACTGTCGATGGCCTCCGTCACGACTCGAGCGAGAGTCCCCGAGTCGAACGGAAGCGGCGCGAGATCGAGTCGCGCTACTGGCGAGCCATCCTTTCTCCACGTCCCGAGCGAGACCTGAAGCTCCGCGGGAGCAAGGTCGGAGACGGCGTAACGCTTGAGAACATCGGCGCGTGTGCCCGCATTGTCGTATGTGGCAAGCTGCTCCCCGAATCTCCGCAGGAACGGCGTGGCGTCGGCATCAGCTCGCTGCAGCCCCGCAACATCACGCATTGCAAGCTGAAGCCGCTGCTCCGTCGTTTTCGTCCAGACCACGAAGGTCGCAACAGAGCCAGCGAGAACAGCGATGATCGCCGCCGCGCGAAGCTGGAGCATCGGAGCACCCCTGGTCGCGCCTCGTCCCAGCCATGCCGCGGCGAGCCAGAACGCGAAGATCAGGAGAAAAAGGGGAATCTCCCACCCCAGCCAGAGCGATGGAGTCGATCCCCAATGAGGAAGCGCGATTCCCTCCGCGGCGAGCTCTGCGATCGCCACTCCGCCGATCAGAAGTGTGGTCGCTCCGATCACTGCGAGACCGCGGCTCAAGCGCGTGCGGCGCGCACGGATGCAGGCGATGACGCCGAGCACGAGAAGCGCCGCGAACATGGCGAACACGCCGGCGTTCGCCGTCAGCGGGCCTGCGAGCGGCGAATAGAAATACGCAGGATCGAACGCGCGGGAGAAATTGGAGAAGTTGTTCCACGGGACTAGTGCGATCGCCGCCAGGGACACGGCAATGGCAAAGAGTCGCCGCGGCAGGGAGCGCCGATCCGACCAGGCCACTGCGAGCAGAAAGAGAATCGCGAGGGCGAAGACTATCGTCCCCCTTCCCTGTGCCGCCGTAGAGTTGCGGAAGGCGACCACCTCGGCGGAGAGTGGCACAGCATCGACGCGCATCAGCGGAATGCCGCTGGCGCCGCGGATCAAATCGGGCCCTGCCGTGTCTGTCGGGGGAGCGAACCGGAAAGACTCCACCATCGCGCGCGCCTCTCCCTGCTCATCCAGCGCGTTGACGATGTGATCCGCCGGCGGCTCTGCGTGAATGAGAGCCGTCGCTATCGCGACGCGTCCCTGTCTCTCGACCTCGACCTGGAGCGACGTGTAAAATG
>JBDTRZ010000125.1:0-6621 GCA_039931395.1 Gemmatimonadales bacterium | reverse complement strand
CAGATCCAAGCAAACGAATTCGTGCCAACGCAATTTGAGTTACAGTCCACTAGTTCAACGCGATGCAAGAAATGTCGTTGCCCTTCCCAAATTCATTTCCGTAGTCTCCGAACCTCTGTGGCTCTATGGCGTGGTTGCGGTTGCAGTTATCAACCGATTCCGGCCGCGGCGCGATAGAGCTGCATGACATGCCGCGTCACCGGTCCTGGAGATCCGTCGCCGACCGGGGTGCCATCCAGCCTGATGATGGGCACGACCTCCGTAGTCGTCCCCGTTATGAAAAACTCATCCATCGCAGTGAGCTCGTCCTCTCGCACTGGATCCTCACGAACCTCGATCCCCGCCCGCAAAGATGCCTCGATGGCGATCTCCCGAGTGATTCCGGGAAGAATCAGGTTGGAGAGCGGTGCCGTCCTCAACACTCCATCCTTCACCGCGAAGAAGCTCGTGTGCGTTCCCTCGAGAGCCACTCCGTCGCGAATGAGAATCGCCTCGAAGGCACCTGATTCCTTCGCTTCCTGATTGGCGAGGCAGTTCGCGATGAGAGAGATCACCTTGATGTCGCAGCGCGACCATCGCATGTCGGGGCGAGTAATTGCTGCAATTCCCGATGCAAGGTCTCCCATGTCTGGAAAAGGTGCAGCGTACGCGTACACCGTCGGTCGAGGCGCCTTTTTCGGGAAGGCATGCGAACGCGGAGCCACTCCGCGCGTGACCTGCAGATAGATCATCGCCTTGCCTGACTCGGCGAAGCCGTTCCGGTCGAGCAGCTCCTGAAAGACTGTCTCCAGAGGGTCGGCTACCGAGCCGTCGATTCTCGCTTCGGCGAGACTTCTCCTGAGGCGGTCCATGTGCCGGTCGAGCGCGACGAATCGCCCATCGTACGCGGCGGCCACCTCGTAGATCCCGTCGCCAAGCAGGAAGCCGCGGTCGTCGGGAGAAACATGAACCTCCGACTTCGCGATGTAGCGCCCATCGAAATAGACGACGTCGTCGGCGGCCGGAGGTTGAACGACCTGCGGGATCGGCGCCTCTCTCGTCCGGGATGGCGTCATTTTTTTCTCCGGGAGTTGTCGAAGAATCTCAGCAGTACGGCAAGGGCGAGGAATCCGATTGCGGCCAGTCGCAGCGCCGGCACATCTCCGCGCACGCCATACGCAAAGAGCACAGCCGCGATGAGGGCCAGCGCCAGCTTGGCGGTCGTAATCGGAGTCATGAGGATACCTTGGCCGGTACCATCCCCAGCCGGCGCGCTTCGTCGTCGGGCACATCCACGAACATCCGCAGAAGCGCGGTGGAAAACACCTTGCCCTGCGCATCGGTCTTGAGAGACAGTGTGCCGCCCCCATCGAGCGCCCCGTGCAAAAGGAAATTGAGCGCATTCAGGTTGGGCAGCTCGTACCGAACCACCGGACCGTCGATGACTCCGTGAAAATGCCGTTCGACAGCCTCAGTCGTGACGAGCCTTTCGAGAGCAGGATACCATTCCGGCCGGAGTGCGATCACTCCGACGTTCGCAGTGTCCCCCTTGTCGCCCGATCTCGCATGGGCGAGGTCTACAAGCCGGATCTTCATCAGACGATGTCCACCTGAGTCGTGATGACGCTCTTGTCGATCAGAGCTGGCCAGTATGCGACGATCTCTTCGACCTTCGGTCGTCCGCCGGCGAATCCCGTGACGCTCGGCGGACCATTCAGCACGAGCGGCGCGATCTCCCGTGTGAATCTCTCGACGTCACGCCTGTTCGAGCCTCGAACTCCGACGCGCAGCTGGACCTCCGGCGGCTCACAGTCGGCTCGAGATTCGATAGCGAGCTGTCCGTGCGTTGCGGAAAAGCCAACGAACTCGGTGAGGACCTGATCGAACCTGAGGCCGAGTCGATCGAGGCGCTCTCGCAGGATCCGATCTGCTGCTTTTGCCTTGTCGAGCGCTTCAGGCCACGAGTAGACGAGAGTTCCGACGGCCTTGAAGCCTGCTCGATATGCGATCGATACCTTGAGCTTGTCGGTGGCAGGCCGGCCTTTGATGCCGAACACGCGAACTCGATCAGGTCCAGCGTCTTCAAGGCGGATGGACGTGAAGTCAGCTACCACATCCGGCGTGATGTACTCGCGCGGATCGCCCATCTCGTATACGAGCTGCTCAGTCACCGACGGAAGGGATACTCTCCCACCGGTTCCTTCGTGCTTGGTGATGATGAAGGACCCATCGGGACTTGCCTCCGCGATGGGATATCCGACGTTTGCCAGGTCGGGAATGGAGCGCCACTCGTAAAGGCAGTTCCCGCCGGAGCATTGAGCACCGCATTCAATGATGTGTCCGGCCACTATGCCTGCTGCGAGCTTGTCCCAGTCAGTTGCGCCCCAGCCGAACTCGTAGCGAAGGGGCGCCATCGTCAGCGCCGTATCCGTGGAGCGCCCGGTGATGACGACGTTCGCTCCGCGGTCGAGCCCTTCGACAATGGGACCCGACCCGATGTACGCGTTCGCCGCAAGAACCTGATCGCGGACAGCGGAGAGTGGCACTCCTGTTTCCATGTTCGCAAGCGCATGCCCGCCTTCGATGAGCTCATCGAGTCTCCCGAGCAAATCGTCTCCCGTGACGACCGCGATGCGCAGCTTGTCGGCTGCGTGGCCATGATCCGCGAGCGTACGAATCGCGGCAGCGCACGCTGGAGGATTCACCCCGCCGGCGTTTGCGACCACGCGCACTCCGCGCTCGGTGATCGCCGGAAGAACACTCTCGATCGCGCCGACGAAATCTCCGGCGTAACCGGTGAACGGATCACGCTCCTTCTGCTTCTGAAGGATCGACATCGTGACTTCAGCGAGATAGTCGAGCATCAGGTAATCGACATGTCCACCTTCGACCTGCTGTCGCGGCGCTTCGAGAGAATCGCCCCAGAATCCCTGCCCGCTCGCGACCCGCACGACGCTCTTCAACTCTGCTCTCCCAGGTGGGGCGGGAGGACGAAAGGTCCGAGATGCGGACCCTTGTTGTGAAGTGACGTGCGGAACGCCATCGCCAGGACGTCACGCGTCTCCTCGGGGTAGACGATCGCGTCGACGAACCCGCGCGCAGCGGCGTAGCGTGCGTCCAGCTGGTGCTCGTAGTCGGCGCGCATCGTATCCAGCGCGGCCACGACATCGGCCGACGGTTCCCCACCCTTCTTTTTCGCGGCATCGAGCGCCGGTCCGTGCACTGCCTGCACAGCCGACTCTCCTTCCATTACTCCCATTCGTCCGGTGGGCCAGCTGAAGATGAAATCGGGGTCGAAGCCCTGGCCCGCCATCGCGTAGTATCCGGCGCCGGAAGCATGATTCACCGTCAGAACGATCTTGGGAACGAGTGTCGTCGCCATCGCCTCGACGAATCGCGCACCGGCACGGATGATTCCTGCCTGCTCAGCTTCGGGGCCTACCATGAAGCCCGAGACGTCCTGCACGAACAGCAGCGGGATTCTCTGCCGGTCGCATCTGTCGATGAAGTACGCGACCTTCTCAGCGCTTTCGGCGTAGACGATTCCGCCGAAGCGAGGCTTCTCGCCGGTGCGTCCTTTCACCAGGCCGCGCTCGTTGGCGATCACGCCAACCGGAATTCCCTGTATGATCGCGTCGCCGCAGATCATCTCGCGCGCGAGGTCGGCCTGGAATTCATCGATGTGGCCTTCGTCGAGGATCGCTGCAAGCAGCTCGTGCATGTCGTAGGACATGCGATGATCACCGGGCAGAAGGTCGTACAGGGAATCCGTCGCCTCTGTCCGCGAAGCTTTTTTTCTGCGCGAGGAACGGACTCCGTGATCACCGGGCGAATTGAAGCTGAAGCGAGTCGCATACGCGTCGACGCTCTCAGGTCCGGACGCAGCCGCCGGAAGTCGCTCGATCAGATCACGGAGCTTGGCCAGGCACTCCTCTTCCGTGTCCGTTGCGTAATGGGCGACACCGCTGATTCCGGTGTGCATCGCCGCACCGCCAAGCGTCTCGGAATCGACGACCTCACCTGTCGCACCTTTCACAAGGTTCGGACCTCCGAGTCCCATGAAGGAGGTTCCCTTCACCATCAGGATCACGTCAGACAACGCCGGAAGGTACGCGCCGCCCGCGACGCATTGTCCCATGACAGCCGCGAGCTGAGGGATGCGCAGGTACCTGCGCATGATCGAGTTGTAATAGAAAATGCGCGCTGCGCCGTATTGTCCGGGGAATACTCCGCCCTGATACGGGAGATTGACGCCCGCGGAATCGACCAGGTAGACGATGGGCACGCGACATCGCATGGCGATCTCCTGCGCGCGCAGAATCTTTCGAATTGTTTCAGGCCACCACGAGCCGGCCTTCACCGTCGCGTCGTTGGCTACGACGACGACCTCGCGCCCGTGAATCTCGCCGACGCCCGTGACAACTCCTGCAGCCGGAGCCTGCCCGTCGTACTGATCCCAGGCAACGAGGAGTCCCACCTCCAGAAATCGCGCACCGGGGTCGCAAAGCTTGTCGATGCGCTCCCGAGCCGAGAGCTTGCCCTGCTTGTGAAGCTTCGCGATCCTGTCCGGCCCACCGCCGAGTCGGAGCTTCTTTTCAAGCTCGCGGACTTCCGCACTCAGCTCCCGGAGGCGCGACGTCACGTCACGCCCCTGCGGCCGGGGTGTCCTGAGTCTCGCGGGTGGCGAACCAGTCCTTGATGTAGTCGACGAGCTCGGAGGTCGGCGTGCCGGGCCCGAACAGGCGTCCAATCCCCTGCGCTTGAAGCGCATCCATGTCTTCCCTGGGGATGATGCCGCCGCCGGTGATCAGAATGTCGTCACGTCCCTGTGCACGCACCAGCTGGTGCACGCGCGGGATGAGCGTCATGTGCGCGCCGCTGAGTATGGAAAGGCCGATCACATCCGCATCTTCCTGCACCGCGGCAGACGCGATCATTTCGGGCGTCTGGTGAAGTCCGGTGTAGATGACCTCCATGCCCGCGTCGCGCAGTGCGGAGGCGACGACCTTCGCCCCCCGGTCGTGACCGTCGAGGCCGGGCTTGGCGACCAGAACTCTTATTGGTCTCATACAGGGTACAAAGTTAGCTGACGGCGAGAGACAGCGGCAACGGAAGCATCATCTACTGACCTGGCGGTTATTGAGAATGAGACCGGTGAGACCAGTGAGGAATGCATTCTTTTTGTTTTCTTTTTACCAATTTCATTTCTCACCGGTCTCACCGGTCTCCCTGACATAACGGGATGATTTACCAAAGTGGCGGTTCATGTTTTTCTGGCCAGCAACATCATCTCGCTCGATCGACTGGTAAGCGGCTTCCGTGAAAACCCATCCCACGCTTCCTCGACGATCAGCCCCGCATCGGCGCAGAGCTCGGCGAGACGGGTTGCGGTGTAGAGCCTGATGCGGTGTATGCGATGTCCAGGCCGCTTTGCGGCGCCTCGCCACGAAGATTCGATCGTGAGCACAGCAGACAGCGGATCGAACGACCGCTCATGAGCTACAATCGTTCCGTCTGTGGTCTCCCACCAGTCGCGCGAAAGGAATCGGGCCATCACGCCATCGCGACTCCCGCCGTGCCAGAGTAGAATGCCGCCGGGCTCGAGCACCCGCGCGAACTCTTCGATGACTCTCGCGTCATCGGAAGGGTCAGCAAAGAAACCAAAGGACGTGAACAGGTTGAGCACCGCCTGGAATCGTCCTTTCCATCTCGCCGGCAGACGCCGCATGTCGCCTTGTGTGTAACGAACACTCGGGCCGGTTCCGCGCCGCCGTGCCACGCGCAGCAGCTGTTGGGAGTAGTCGAGGCCGTCGACGCGATACCCCGCTTCGGCCAGGAGATGTGCGTGGCGGCCCTGACCGCAAGGGACGTCGAGAATGCGCGATCCGTCGCTCAGTCCGAGCAGCTCCACGACACGCGCTACCTCCGCGCGGTCGCCCTCGGGGGTGAAGATCGGCTCGTACTCGAGAAGATAGTGAGAGTCGAAATACGACTCCCACCACTCCGGGGCTTTTTTCAGAAGAAGACGGGCTCACGGTACGCGCCGAACACGTCCTCCATGGCGGCGCGGATCTCGTACAGCGTGCAGTAGGCTCTCGCCGCATCGAGAATGTGCGGCATCATGTTTTCATTCGCGCGCGCTGCCTCTCTCAACTCGTCGAGGCGTCTTGCGACGAGCGCGCTGTCGCGCGTGGCCCGCAGATGCGCCAGCCGCTCGCGCTGCTCCTCTTCGGTATTTCCGATCTTGAGAAGAGCAATCGCCAGCTCCGGCTCGTCCGTCACGAATTCGTTGACCCCGACGATGACGCGACGGTGCTGCTCTATCTCCCACTGCTGGCGCGCAGCGGATTCCGCGATCTTGCGCTGAAGCCAGCCGGTCTCGAGACCTCGCACGACGCCGCCGATCTCTTCGATCTGCCGGAAAAGCATCTCGGCCTCATCTTCGAGCTGCGATGTGAGAGCTTCGACGTAATACGACCCTCCAAAAGGATCCATCACGTTCGGCACGCCGGTCTCAAACGCGAGCACCTGCTGCGTGCGAAGCGCCACCTGGACCGACTTCTCCGTTGGCAGAGCCAGCGTCTCGTCCATCGAGTTGGTGTGAAGCGACTGCGTTCCGCCGAGCACCGCGGCCATCGCCTG
>JBDTRZ010000124.1:0-6709 GCA_039931395.1 Gemmatimonadales bacterium | reverse complement strand
CGCACCGGCGGCAAGCAGTACCGCGCCGAGTCGGGCAAGACACTCAGAATTCCCAGCCTGCCGGGTGAAGCCGGCTCGAAGGTCACCTTCAACGACGTGATCCTCGGCTCCGACGGCGACAAGACGCTCGTCGGCGTACCGGCCCTCAAGGGTGCTTCAGTGGCGGCCGAGATCGTGAAGCACGGGCGCGACAAGAAGATCGTCGTCTTCAAGATGAAGCGGCGCAAGAATTACGCGAAGAAGCAGGGTCACCGTCAGGGCTTCACAGAAGTCCGCATCGGCGACATCACGCTCGGATAAGAGGTATTTCAGATGGCACATAAGAAAGGCGTCGGCTCGTCCAGAAACGGACGCGACAGCAATCCGCAGTTCCGCGGCGTGAAGAAGTTCGGCGGTGAGAAGGTCGTCGCCGGCAACATCATCGTCCGCCAGTGCGGAACCAAGTGGCACCCGGGACGCAACGTCGGTCTGGGCACGGATTTCACGATCTATGCGCTCATCGACGGATTCGTGAAGTTCGAGCACAAGAACCGGACGCGCTTCAAGGTCAGCGTGTATCCCGCGCAGCAGGAGTCGGAAAGCGCGGCCTGACCGTGCATCGCGTCGACTGTTGGAAAGCCTCCGTACTCGCGGGGGCTTTTTCTTTTTCGGCTGCGGTGCATCCACCGAAACCGGCGGCTGTTTTATTGCGTAGAGTGCCATAGCATCTGTGCCACTTCAACACGGGACGACAATGGCTTTCATCGACAAATTGAGAGAAGAGCTCGATCGCGCGGGACGCGCTGCGCAGGGAGCGCTCGACGAAGGAAAGACCCGGCTGGAGGCGTTCCGTACCCGCCAGCTGGCGGACAAGGCGGCTCAGGCTCTGGGCTACGCTGTTTTCCGGGCCAAGCAGGCAGGCGGTGAGATCGACGCCGACACATACTCGCGGCTGGCTGCGACACTGGCGACGCATGACGCCGAAGCGGCGAAGTACGAGGCGGAGCTCGAGAAGCGGCGCACTGAATCGCGCAGCGGGTCGAGCACCGCGGACGCTTCGTCAGCGCCGGCAGATACGGCGGCCTCTACGGACTCAACAGCGTCGACAGCCTCGTCGGCAGCGGATGCCGCGTCATCTGCATCTTCTCCGTATTCATCCGACAGCACGAGCGCACCGGGCTGAAGATCTCTCGGCAGCACCGAAAAAAAGCTCGGCGATTTGCCGAGCTTTTTTTCGTTCGAACCGGAATCTGTCCTTCAGCGATCCATCGGCGTGCCCCACGCAGGCGGCAGCGTCTTGTAGCGCTCGGTGAGCTGCTGCTGGCGGTCAGGCTGCGTGTATTCTCTGCCGCGCACCAGCACGTGCTCAGGAATGGTCGTGAACTCGAACGGATCTCCGCTCCAGATCACCACGTTGGCATCGCGTCCGGGCCGAAGCGAGCCGATCCTGTCCGCCACACCAAATACCTCGGCTGGCGTCAACGTGACGGCGCGCAGCGCGTCGTCCCATGACATCCCGTACGCGACTGCATTGCCGGCTCCCTGTTTGATGTTCCGCACGTTGAACGACTCGTCGTCAGCGCCCGAGTTCCCGATCACGATCACCTGAACACCGGCCCGCCGCAGCATCGCCGCGTTCTCCTGTCTCTGACCGAGCGTGGAGAAGCTTCCGGGAATGTTGTTCATCGCGCCGGTGAGCACCGGAACCCGTGCCGCCGCGAGCTTGTCGGCGACCATCCAAGCCTCCGCGCCACCGCCGATCATGATCTTCAGGTTGTTCTCGCGCGCAAGGCGCAGAGCCGCATCGATATCGGTCGCCTTGTTTGCGGCCACCAGCAGCGGCAGCCTGCCTTCGACCACTGGGATCATTGCCTGCAGATCGAGGCGGCTGGCGGCGTAATCTCGCGTCTCGGCCCGCTCATACGCGGCACGGTTCCTCATGAATGCGCGCGTGTCCTCGATCAGCTCGCGAAGCCGAACAAGCAGCTCGCCTCGAGCGTTCGTGCCGGCTCCATTCGGCGACCCTACCTGCGCAGCCATTGCTATTGGCGCGCGGAGAACCATGTCACCCGGCATCCCATCGAGCAGTGTGAGCATCGCGGCCTGGCCTGAGACGAGCTGACCGCCGCTCGGCACGACCACCACGTTCGTTACGCCCTCGCGCCTTGTCGGTGCGATCAGTACTGAGGTCGAGTTGAGCCCGTCCCACACCGTAAAGGCGGCTGCAATGTTGTCCTTGCCGCGCGCGGCGGCGTCACGGGTTTCCTGCACCTGTCCGACTTCGACGAGACCGAGCTGCGTGTTCGCGTTGATCAGGCCAGGTGTAACCCATTTGCCGGCGGCATCGATTCGCTGGGCGCCTGCCGGAATCGACACGTTCGAGCCGACCGCTACGATCTTGCCGTCACGGATCAGGACGGTTGCATTCTCGATTGGCGCGCTGCTTACCGGATAGACCTTCCCCCCGGTGATCGCGATCGTCTGCGCGGATGCGGAGGAAGATAGGGTCGCCACCGCCGCACAGAACGAGAGTGCACGGGGAATCCTCTGTTGTATGTATCTCATCGGTTCATTCCTGCCGGAAGCGGTACGAAGCCAAGCTCGAAATCGGTGCGCCACTGCTGGCGTGGATCCTTGCGGTCGAAGAGCATCGCTCCATCGATCCACACCTTGTCGGGTTTGGAATAGACGCTGAACGGATCTCCCGACCAGAGAATGATGTCGGCGTTCTTTCCCACTTCGATCGAGCCGATCCTGTCCTGCAGACCGAGCTGCCACGCCGGATTGATCGTGATCCACTTGATGGCCTGGTCCTCGGTGACCGGAATTCCGGCCGTGATTCCCGCGGCCATCGCCTTCGCCGCTTCCTGATTCAGGCGCTGTGAACCCGACGCGTCGTCGGAGTGGACGGCAACTATTCCTCCCGCACGGTTCACCAGCGCGATGTTCGCCTTGATGCCGTCGATGGCTTCCATCTTGAACTCGCCCCAGTCGGCCCAGAGTGACGAGCCGATGCTGTCGCGCGCGAGGACATCGGCCAGCTTGTACGCTTCCACTCCGTGGTGGAACGCGCGAATTCTGTAGCCGAATTCCTTCGCGATATCGATCATCTGCGCCATCTCGTCGGCGCGATAGCAATGGTTGTGGACGAGGATGTTGCCGCGCAGCACCTCGGCGAGAGTTTCCTGCCCGAGGTCACGCGCGGGCGCATCTCCCTTGTGGTCCTTGCTCCACTTGTCCCATTTGCGGCGGTACGTCTCAGCCTGAATCCACGCCGAGCGATAACCGGCCACGTTGCCCATGCGTGTGGAGGGACCGCGGTTGGCGTAGACACGCTTTGGATTCTCGCCGCAAGCCATCTTGAGACCGTATTTCGCGCCAGGGAATTTCATTCCCTGAACGGTGCGCGATGGCACAACCTTCAGAACCACGCTTCTTCCGCCGATGAGATTCGCCGATCCGGGAAGAACCTGAAGCGTGGTGACTCCGCCTTCGAGATTTCGCGGAAACTGGGGGTCCTGAGGCCATACGGAATGCTCGGCCCACACGTTGGCTGTGACCGGATTCGTCGCCTCGTTCCCGTCGCTATTGGCCTGAACTCCCGGCGCGGCGTAGACACCGAGGTGAGAATGTGTATCGACGATGCCCGGCGTCACGTACTGCCCGGCTGCATCGATGACTGTGGCGCCAGCTGGAACAGTGACGGTCGATCCGACCGCGGTGATCTTGCCGTCAGCGATTGCGACCATGCCGTTGCGAATGATCGGGCCCGCGGCGGTCATGATATTGGCGTTTCGAATCACGAGTGGCGCCGAGGGCAGCCGCACGTACGTGCTGGCGAATGGATCGGCGTTCGGAACGGAGACTCCACCGAGGCCCGTTGCCGCGGCTGCCGAATCCGTCTTCGGCGTCGGAGCCTGCGACCTCCTGGCCGGGGTGCAGGCGAGCGTTGCCGCGAGCAAGGCAAGCGAAATGAATCGACCTTTCATTTGAATGGTGGTCCTCCTGTGTTTACTGCGGGTAGGTCAATCTGGAACGCGGCATAAGTTAGCCGCCATTGAGCGCGCCGTCAGTGGAAAGTGTTGACTCGCGTGAGTCGACTGCGGATTGCTGCTCCCTCCAGGCGACGTAAGCATCGACGCGATCTGTGCAGATTCCATCGACGCCGGCACTCGCAAGCGCTGTCCACACAGACTCGTCGTTCGCGGTCCACGCGATGACACGGCCGCCGCATGCATGGACGTTGACGACCAGAGAAGGATCGACGAACTCCGCCGCCTGCCAAAGGTCCGAGGCTCCCGCTGCGCGCATCACCGCGCAGGAGTCGACGGGATATGCGACCTGGAGAATTCCCGTTCTTACGGAGGGAAAGAGCTCGAGCATCCGCTTGGCGGCGCGATGGTCGAATGAATGGACGGCGTAGAGCGGGCTTCGGGCGGAGTGCCGGCGAAGGCATCGGGCAACGGTCTCCTCGATTGCCCGGGCTTTGATCTCGATGAATACGCGGGCGCGCTCGCCGATCGCCTCGAGAGTGTCATCGAGCGTCGGAATTCCGACGTCGCCCGGAAGGCGCAGCCGCGAGATCTCTCCCGAATCCATCTGCGCGATGGCGCGCGTGCCACCGTCGGCGGACGGCACCGGAATGCCGGGATCATGATGCACGAACAATGTGTCATCGACACTCGCGTGGACGTCGAGCTCGATCGCGTCGGTGCCGGCATCGATCGCCGCAAGGAACGCGGGGATGGAATTCTCGGGTACGCTCGCGTGGAGTCCACGGTGCGAGATGGCATCGGGTAGGGAACGCTTGGAGTACATTGAGCGGCGGTGGGGTAGACCCAATCATACGCCTTAACTTTGGGGCCTGCACAGCGTCTACCATCACGAATTGAATGAATTCCGGAACCCAGAGCGGCGGAGACTCCGATCGCGAGCTGATCGATCGATGGATGACCGGGGACTCGCGGGCGGCGACGCTGCTCGTCGGCCGGCACGCCGACGCGCTGGCGCGTTTCGCGGTGAGCTCGGGCGAAAGAGAGGATATCGAGGAGCTGGTTCAGGACACGTTCGTGCGGGCTTTCTCCTCGATCGAGGCGTTTCGTGGCGAGAGCTCGTTTCGCACGTGGCTGTTCACGATCGAGAGACGGCTGATGCTGGACCGCCGCCGCGCGCAGCGCCGCGAACGTGCGACGGTTTCGGTGGAGGCAGCGGATGCGGCGACTTCGTACGATGCGCTCGACGGATTGCTCGCCGAGGAAGCCGAGTCGCGGATTCGCCGCGCGGTGGACTCGCTCTCGCCGACGCAGCGTGAGGTTTTCATTTTGAGAGTGGAGCAGGGAATGTCGTATCGCGAGATTGCCACAGTCGTTGGAACGACCGAAGGCGCCGCGCGAGTTCATTATCACAATGCGATGCGCGCTGTGAAGGAGTCTGTCAGTGACTGATTGCGTGAACACCGAAGTCCGGGATGCATTGCCTGACCTGGTCCACGGCCGGCTGAGCGAGCTGGACGCGGCCACCATGGCTGCGCACGTCGAGTCGTGCGCGGATTGCCGGGCCGAGGTCGCATTGCTTCGCGAGGTTCGTGCGGCTGCGCCGCCCGCCCCCAGGATGGATGCTGCGCGGATCGCCGCTGCGATTCCTCTCGTGTTGATGACGATGCCTGTTTTTCCGCCTCGCCAGCGCGATCCCGGGATGTTCTTGTGGCGAAATGCCTGGAGGTTCGCTGCCGCGGCTGTCGTCGTGGCGGTCGGGGCATGGGCAATCACCGGCCCCGGAATGCGAGCGCCGGCGGATGTCGCACTGCGTACGGCTTCCGCGCCCGCGACCGTTGTCGATGAGGCTACGCCGGTCAGCGGCGCTCGAGCAGCCGTTCAACCTGCGCCGGCTTCGTCAGCCAAAGCCACAGACCCGGCGATCACGGGACCGAGTCGCGATCCGGCGTCGCTCTCGCTCGATCCTGGAGTTCAGGATTTGAGCGATGCAGAGCTCGAGCAGCTCCTGTCGGAGCTCGACGGAATCGACAGCATTCCCTCTGCTGATCCGCAGTCAGTGACACTTTCGGTGGATGACATCGAGGGTGGCGCATGAGAGTTTCGCGACTGGTGCTTGCCGCATGGATGTCCATTGTCCCTGCTGCAGGCGCGCTGAAACTCTCCGCGCAGCAGCAGCAACCACGGCCCCCAGCCGGCGCGCAGGGAAATCCGAGGCGCGAGCTGCTCGAGCAGAGGCTTCGTGAGCGGACAGGCGATCTGGTGAAGCGGCGGCTCCAGCTCACCGATGCGCAGATGACACGCCTTCAGGCGGCGAATCG
Organism: Gemmatimonadales bacterium; assembly: GCA_039931395.1. Classification (GTDB taxonomy): domain Bacteria; phylum Gemmatimonadota; class Gemmatimonadetes; order Gemmatimonadales; family Gemmatimonadaceae; genus UBA4720. The sequence continues at coordinate 417 of JBDTRZ010000124.1, read as the reverse complement.
CCAATTCGAGCAGAAGCAGACCGAGCTGCTCATGCGTGAACGTGAGGCAAGGCGTGAGCTGCGGCAGCAGATGCTGTCGGGAGATGCGGCGAATCAGAATCGCGTTGCTCAGCTCATCGACCAGACGTTCCAGCTCGAGAGGCAGCGACTCGATCTCGTTCAGGCACAGCAGCGCGAGCTGGCCACTTTCCTCACTCCCGTCCAGCGGGCAAAGCTGCTTGGACTTCAGACCGAGCTCCGCCGCCGTACGCAGGAGCTTCGCAATCGGCCGATGCAGCGCGGTCAGCGGGCGCCTTTGCGTGGACCGATGAGGCCTGACCGATAGAGCTTGTCCCGCCGCATCGTGCGGTGTAAATACCGGATTCGGCCCGGGTGGCGGAATCGGTAGACGCAAGGGACTCAAAATCCCTCGGCTTT
>JBDTRZ010000123.1:0-6803 GCA_039931395.1 Gemmatimonadales bacterium | reverse complement strand
GCGACTTCAATGTCGCGTGGCCCACGGCCGAGATCGCGGTGATGGGACCGAAGGGCGCGGTGGAGATTCTCTTCCGAAAGGAAATCGCCGAGAGCGGCGATGAGGGAACCGCGACCGACGAGAGGATCGAGGAATACCGCGCCAAATTCGCACACCCGTACATCGCGGCAGGCCGAGGATACCTCGACGACATCATCGACCCTCGCGACACCCGGCCACGCCTGATCGACGCGCTCGACACGCTCAAGGGCAAGCGCGACAGGAATCCGCCAAAAAAACACGGTAACATTCCGCTCTGAGCGCGCAGGAAACGCGAAGATGTTCGCAAAGGTACTGATTGCCAATCGCGGCGAGATCGCGCTTCGAATCATCCGCGCGTGCCGCGAGCTCGGCGTCGGGACAGTGGCCGTCTACAGCGATGCGGATGCGCGCGCGCCTCACGTTCGTGAAGCGGACGAGGCGGTGAACATCGGCCCGCCTCCGTCGAGCCAGAGCTATCTGCAGGGCGACGTGATCATCGACGTCGCGAAGAGATTCGGGGCCGAGGCGATACATCCGGGCTATGGATTTCTGTCGGAGCGCGAATGGTTCGCGCGCGCGGTGCGAGACGCCGGCCTCGTGTGGATCGGGCCGCCCGCAGAAGCCATAGCGGCAATGGGCAGCAAGACGGCTGCTCGCACACTCGCCGTCGCGAATGGAGTTCCAGTCGTTCCCGGTACAACCGAAGTGTTGCGCGACGCGGATGCTGCGCGTGCCGTTGCAGCCGAGTACGGATATCCGGTGCTTCTGAAGGCTGCGGCCGGCGGCGGCGGGAAGGGAATGCGCGTGGTGCGCAAGGATTCGGAGCTCGAGCCGTCCCTCGATGCAGCGCGCCGCGAAGCGAAGAGCTCCTTCGGGGACGACGCGGTGTACGTCGAGAAGTACATCGAAGGTCCGCGCCACGTCGAGATCCAGATTCTCGCCGACATGCACGGAAACGTCCTCTCGCTCGGCGAGCGCGAGTGCTCCGTGCAACGCCGGCATCAGAAGATGATGGAGGAGGCACCGAGTGTGGCGGTCTCGCCTGAGCTACGCCGCGAGATGGGTGAGATGGCTGTCCGAGCTGCTCGCGCTGCTGGCTATGTGAACGCGGGCACGTGCGAGTTTCTCCTCGATCGGAACGGCAGATTCTATTTTCTGGAGATGAACACGCGGCTTCAGGTCGAGCATCCGGTGACGGAGCTCGTGACGGGAATTGACCTGGTGCAGTGGCAGCTGAGGGTCGCGGCAGGTGAGGCACTGCCATTCAAGCAGAGCGATGTCGCACCACACGGCTGGGCGATCGAAAGCCGGATCACCAGTGAAGACACCGTCAACGGTTTCCTCCCGTCAACCGGACGCATCTCGTATCTGCACGTGCCGGGCGGTCCGGGCGTGCGATGGGACTCTGGAATCGAAACAGGCAGTGAGGTCGGATTGCACTACGATCCGATGCTCGCCAAGCTCATCGTGTGGGCGCCGACTCGCGCGCTGGCGATCGAGCGGATGCATCGCGCACTTCTCGAGCTCACGATCGAAGGAGTCGAGACATCCCGCGATTTCCATCTGCGGCTGATGGAGGATGATGAGTTCCGCCGGGGAGCGATCGACATCCAGTGGCTCGAGCGGAGGCTCGCCTCGCTGATGGCGGTGGTGCCACCGCCTGCGACCACTCGAGCAGCAGTGATCGCGGCCGCGCTCCTGGCTGAGCGCGATCGGAACCGTGGAGACGTCAGAGCTCCGCAGAACGGCTCTGGCGACTCTGGCGCCGGCGCTTCGGCCGGCGCGGGCTGGAGCCGGATAGCACGCACGGAAGGGCATCGCTGATGGCGCAGGTCATTTCAGTCGAGATCGAGTCGATCGCCGCTGGAGGAGACGGTGTGGGGCGGAGCAGCGGCCTCGTGGTCTTTGTTCCGCGCACTGCTCCCGGCGAGCTGGTGACGGCGCGCGTCAGCGGGAGGGGATCGTTTGCGCGCGGCTCGCTCCGTGGCATCACGCGCCGGTCCGAGGAAAGGGTGGAGCCGCAGTGTCCCCACTACACGAGGGACCGGTGCGGAGGGTGCCAGCTCCAGCATCTCGATTATCCGGCGCAGCTCCGGGCAAAGGAGCGCATCATCCGCGACGCCGTCGAGAGGATCGGGAAGCGAAAAGCGGAAATGGAGGAAGTCCGCCCGAGCCCTCGAGAATGGCGCTACCGGTCGAAGCTCACCTTGGCAATGCAGCGAATGCCGAGTGGCGAGTGGCTGGCCGGGCTTCACCCGTACGACAATCCGGCCAGGATATTCGCGTTGAACGACTGCCCGATCACTGACCGTCAAGTCGTGGCGACCTGGAGGGAGGTCCTGGCGAAGTCCGAATTGTTTCCGCCGGTGCCTGCGCTCCGCGGCAGCGTGAGGCTCACCAGGGACGGGCCCATCTTCGTGATGATGGGAGCGATGAGGTGGAGCAAGGCCACAGAATTCTTCGCGGCCGTCGAGACGCTCTCGGCGGCATGGTGGGAGAATGAGGAAGGCGCCCGCAGGATCATCGGCGACAGGCGTCCCGCGCGGTCGCTTCAGCTGCCTTCCGCGTCGTTCGCCCAGGTTAATCCAAAGGTTGCGGACGAACTCAGAAAGCATGTGATTGCAAAGGTTTCCGCCCATTCACCTCAGACTTTGGTTGATGCTTATTCCGGGGCGGGCGACATCGCCGTCGCGTTCGCGCGGTTGGGCGTCCGGGTTACGGCTATCGAGCTCGACGCCGAGGCGGCGAGGTGGTGCGGAATGCATCTGCCGGAGGGCTCGGTATCGCTTCGCGCGAGAGTGGAGGAAGCCCTTCCCGGCTCTCTTCCGGCAGATGCGGTGATTCTGAATCCGCCGCGCGCGGGAGCCGATGCTCGAGTGACTGAAGCGCTCGAGAGCACCAGCGAACGACCGCGAGTGATCGTTTACGTGAGCTGCAATCCGGCAACGCTCGCCAGGGATCTCGCCCGGCTGCCCGGCTATCGCATCGCGTCGATGGTCCCGTTCGACATGTTCCCTCAGACCGCGCATGTAGAGACGGTCTGCGAGCTCGTACCAGAGGCACCATGAGGTACGTCGTCGATCTCGGCAGTAAGCGGCACGAGGTGAATGTCGACGGCGAGACGGTCACCGAAGGTGGACACACGGTCCTCGCCCGAATCGAGGAGATCGAGGGCACACCGGTGCGGATGGTGACCTTGGGCAGCGAAGTGCACCGCATCGTAGTCCGCCGCGGTGCGAGCCGTGGCGTTTACACCTTGTGGGTGGACGGATATCGCTTCGAGGTCGAGGCGCTCGACGAGCGAACGCGGACGATTCGCGACATGACGGCCGCCACCTCGAAGTCCTCGGGCCCAGCGCCGCTGATCGCGCCGATGCCAGGACTCATCGTGCGCGTGAACGCAGTGGTCGGGGACCAGGTCCAGGCGGGTCAGGGACTGGTGGTGATGGAGGCGATGAAGATGGAGAATGAATTGCGCTCTTCTTCAGCGGGGACAGTCAAAGCGGTTCATGTCGTCCCGGGAAAGGCAGTGGAGAAGGGAACAGTGCTGATCGAGCTCGGCTCCAACGCGTAGCGGCGCAATACTTGAAGCGATTCACAATGCCGAGGCGACTATCAGCTGATGCCGCCATTTCTTCGAGGCCAGTTCATCATTCGGAGAGTTTCTGATGCAGATCGCCCATCAGCATGCACGCCTGGCGTCCCTCGCTGGTTTTTTCTTCACTTTGTTGTCCGCGGGATGCAACGAAAACGAGCCGGTCGTGTCGAAGGTCGGCACCGAGCCATCGATCCGCGCTCCTCGCGCATCGGTCGTTGCGCCTCCGGCTGCGTCCGTCACGGTGAAGGTCACGGTGCCCGCCAGCATGAGCTCCTCTCCGTTCAACGTGGACCGCTTTCTGACGATCCCTCCCGATTTCTCGATCGCGGTATTCGCCAGGGTAGGCGGCGCAAGGTTCATGGCGGTCGCGCCGAACGGCGACGTCCTCGTCTCCAATCCGGGAGCTGGAGCGATCTACCTCGTGCGTCCGGGAGTGTCCGGCGCTGCCGCGACGGTTTCCACCTGGGCATCAGGTCTGTACAAGCCACACGACATTGTCTTCGCAACGATTGCCGGCACGACCTATGTGTATGTCGCTGAGGCTGACAAGATTGCGCGCTACACGTACACGACCGGATCGACGACCGGACAGGGAAGGCAGGTGTTGATCTCCGGACTTCCCAACGCTTCCAGTCCCGGACTGGGCGGCGCGTATGGCCACGAGCTCAAGAACATCGCGCTCGACGGTAATGGCGCGTTGTACGTGTCGATCGCTTCGACGTGCAACGTCTGCCTCTCGGATACGCAAAGCAACCCGGTGAGAGCAGCGATTTACGCGTACAACGCCGACGGCACCGGAGCGAGACTTTTCGCGCGGGGCATTCGAAACGCCGAAGGGCTCGCGATCGTTCCCGGTACAGCTGATCTCTGGGTGGTCGTGAACAACCGCGACGACATCGCCTACCCGTTCCACAACGACTGGAGTGGCGACGGGACCGACGACTACGGGAAGGTGATGCAGTCCTACGTGGACAACCATCCGCCGGATGAGTTCATTCGCGTGCGCGACGGCGGGAACTACGGCTGGCCGTTCTGCAATCCGAATCCCGATTCCCCACAGGGCATGAACGACATGCCATTCGATCGTGACGTGCAGTTCAATGCTGACGGTTTGAGTCTCGATTGCGCCGCAGCCGACCGGATCAACAAAGGCATTCAGGCGCACTCCGCTCCGCTCGGACTGATCTTTCTTCAGGGGACGAATGTGCCGGCGGCGTACAGCAACGGAGCAGTTGTGCCTCTTCATGGGTCGTGGAACCGCGCTGCGAAGACCGGCTACAAGGTCATCCACTTTCCATGGGACGGCATTACTCGGCAGCCCGATGCCCAGATCGATCTGGTCAGCGGCTGGCTCGTCGGCGGATCGAACTGGGGCCGTCCGGTCGATGCCGCGGTTGCGCCGGACGGAGGCATCTACATCTCGGACGACCAGAGCGGAGCGATCTACAAGCTGACTTACTCGGCAGGACCACCGCCACCACCACCGCCGCCGGCATCAGTCGCGCGTTTCACCTACAGCTGCTCGGGATTCAGCTGCATCTTCAACGGGACCACCTCGACGAATGCAACGTCCTATTCCTGGAATTTCGGCGATGGTACGACGGGAAGCGGCGCGACCATCACCCACTCATTCTCCAGGAAGGGGAACAACACGGTGAGACTCACGACGCTGCCTTCCGGGCCGAGCTCGACAGTTACACATGCAGTGAAATGCAATCCGAAGGGATGCTCGTGAGGCCAACGGATTCATGGGCTGGTCCCGTTGACTTAACATCCTGCCATTCGTAGGTTTAGAGGCTGTCCCAAATCGCTATTCAACAGCAGTTGCCGGCACCCCGGATCAGAGGGACGAGGGGTGCGGGCTTTACGCACGGTCTGACTTTCCTTTTTCTCTATGAAGACTTACAGCGCTACTCCGTCCGACATCCATCACGACTGGTATGTCGTGGACGCCGACGGAATGGTCCTTGGCCGCCTCGCGACAGAGGTCGCGAGGATAATCCGCGGCAAGCACAAGCCGATGTACACGCCGCACATGGATACGGGCGACAACGTCATCGTCATCAATGCGTCCAAAGTGCGCATCACCGGCAAGAAGGGTGAGCAGAAGCGCTACTTCCACCACACCGGATACATGGGCCACGAGCGTTTCACGCCCTATGCCCACATGCTGGAGAAGCACCCCGAGCGCGTGATCGAGAAGGCGGTGTATGGAATGCTGCCGAAGACCGCACTCGGAAGGCAGTCGCTGCGTCGTAAGCTCAGGGTTTTCGCGACCGACAAGCACTCGCACGCTGCGCAGCGGCCGAAGGTGCTCGACCTCAACAAGAAGAGTGAGACGAAGTAATGGCTGAAGCCGGCACCACGCACACCATCGGACGACGCAAGGAAGCCCGCTGCCGTCTGTACCTCAAGCCCGGCTCGGGCAAATGGCAGGTGAATGGCCGCACGCTCGGTGACTATTTTCCGCGCGCTGCTCACGTTGCCGCGATTCAGCAGCCGTTCACCGCGACCGATACGCTCGGACGCTTCGACATCATGGCGCGCGTGGAAGGGGGAGGCCTGACCGGACAAGCCGGAGCACTTCGCCTCGCCGTCGCCCGTGCGCTGGTCAAGCTCGATGAGACACACCGCCGCAAGCTCCGTGACCTGGGGCTCCTCACACGCGATGCCCGCGCAGTCGAGCGCAAGAAGCCCGGCCGCCCCAAAGCACGCAAGAAGTTCCAGTTCTCCAAGCGTTAAAGGACCACTCACTGAATGACTGAGCCCAATCTCGATCAGCTGCTAGCTGCCGGAGTCCACTTCGGCCACCAGACCCGTCGCTGGAACCCGAAGATGCGCCGTTTCATCTTCGCTGAGCGCAACGGCATCCATATCATCGATCTCCAGAAGACGCTGCGTCAGCTGGAGATGGCGAAGACCCTTGCCCGCAACGTCATTCTGCGCGGCGAGAACGTTCTCTTCGTCTGCACCAAGCGCCAGCTCGTGAACATCGTGAAGGGCGAGGCCGATCGCGCGGGCGCGATGCACATCACCGAGCGCTGGCTGGGCGGACTGCTCACCAACTTCCAGACTGTGAAGAAACAGGTGCGGAAGCTCAAGGAGCTCGAGGCCGGCAGCGAAGCGGGCGGAGACTTCGAGAACTACACGAAGAAAGAGCAGCTCATGATGAGCCGCCAGCGCG
>JBDTRZ010000122.1:0-7015 GCA_039931395.1 Gemmatimonadales bacterium | reverse complement strand
GCGTCTTCATGGCGCGCGATCTCTTCCTGTTCTACGTGATGTGGGAAGTGATGCTCGTGCCGATGTACTTCATCATCGGCATCTGGGGCGGTGAGAGAAGAATCTACGCCAGCATCAAGTTCTTCATCTACACGATGCTGCCGTCGCTGCTGATGCTTGTGGCGATACTGTATCTCGGCGTGCACGCGGGCGCGGGCGGAAGGCCGAACTTCAGCTACGACAACCTTCTGGCTAATACGACTCTCACGCCTCGGACTGCGCTCTGGCTGTTCGGTGCATTCTTCGCTGCGTTCGCCGTGAAGGTGCCAATGTTTCCGTTTCACACGTGGCTGCCCGATGCGCACGTCGAGGCGCCGACGGCCGGATCAGTCGTGCTCGCGGGAATCATGCTCAAGATGGGCACGTTCGGATTCCTGCGGTTTGCGCTTCCGCTCTTTCCGGGCGCAGCGATGAATCCGACTGTGCGTGGAATCATCGTCACACTCGCGGTGATCGGAATCGTATACGGTGCTCTGGTCGCGATGGTTCAGCCGGACTTCAAGAAGCTCGTGGCCTATTCATCGGTGAGTCACCTGGGTTTCGTGATGCTCGGCATTTTCGCGCTGACCCTGCAAAGCGTGCAGGGCGCACTCCTGATCATGATCAATCACGGAATCTCCACTGGCGCGCTGTTCCTTCTCATCGGCATGATCTACGAGCGAAAGCATTCTCGCCAGATCGAAGCCTACGGTGGAATCGCCAGAGTCGTTCCGATGTTCGCGGCGCTTCTCACGCTTGTTTCTCTCAGCAGCATAGGCCTCCCGGGCACGAATGGCTTCGTCGGCGAGTTCCTGGTGCTCGTGGGCTCCTTCAGACCATATCCCGTGTTCACGACGATTGCGGCCACAGGCGTGATCTTCGCGGCAGCGTATCTCCTGTGGGCGATACAGCGGATCCTGTTCAATCCGCTCGACAAGAAGGAGAACGAGCACATCCCCGACCTCAACTGGCGCGAGATATCCATCATGGCGCCGATCGTGGCGGTGATCATCTGGCTCGGTGTGTATCCAGCTCCGGTTCTCCGGCGCATGGAGGTTTCAGCGCAGACTCTGGTAACTCGTGTCACCGATGGAGCACGCGCAGCCGATCAGCGCGGGATGCCAACCGTGGCTGAGCGCGCCGTGGAGTCGGACCGATGAGCCTGGACCTCTCCGTGCCCAGCCAGCTGATGACCGCGTTCGCGCCGGACATTCTGCTCATGACCGGTGCGATGATTCTCCTTCTCTGGGCCGCCTGGCGTCCGGAGAGCGAGGCGCTTCAACGAAGCATTGGAGTGGCGTCGATAATTCTCTGCGTGACTGTGATGGTGACGATAGGCTACTACGTCGCGAGGGCCGACACCGCTCTTCCCGGCATCATCGCTGTCGATAATTTCCGCTGGACAGCGGACATCGTGTTTTTGCTCGCCACGGTCGGCACGATAGCTCTGTCGATGGACTACAACGCGAGGGAAGGGATCGCCTCGGCCGAGTCTCACGTTCTGCTGCTTTTCGCGACTGCGGGAATGATGACACTCGCCGCCGCCCGCGATCTGATGATCGTGTTTCTCGGGATCGAGATAATGTCGGTCGCGGTTTATGTGCTCGCAGGTCTCAACCGCAGAAGCGAGAAGTCCGCCGAGGGCGCGATCAAGTATTTCCTTCTCGGCGCGTTCTCGACCGCGTTTCTCCTGTACGGCATCGCACTCGTATACGGCGCGACGGGAACCACCAATCTCACCCTCATCGGTGAGCGCGTGATGACCGTGGGGCTGAGCTCCAACCCGCTGCTGGTCGTGGGAATCGCGCTCCTTCTCGTGGGGTTCGGCTTCAAGGTCGCGCTGGCGCCATTTCACATGTGGGCGCCGGACGTGTACGAGGGAGCGCCGACGCCGATCACCGCGTACATGGCCGCCGCTGTGAAAGCCGCTGCCTTCGCAGGATTCCTCAGAGTCTGGCTCGAAGCGTTCAGTGGCGTGACCTCGAGCTGGCACGGGGCTGTCTGGTGGCTTGCCGTGGTCACGATGGTTGTCGGGAATTTCGTCGCGCTCGCACAGAAAAACATCAAGAGGATGCTCGCCTACTCCAGCATCGCACACGCCGGATACATTCTCGTCGCCGTCGCGATTTCCACTCCGGCTGCGAGCTCGGCGTTCATGTTCTATCTGCTGGCGTACACACTGGCAACGTTTGGAGCGTTTGGCGTGATCGTGGCGCTGGAGCGCGACGGCGGCGCGCGACTTCAGATCGAGGACTACGCCGGGCTCTGGAGTGTACGCCCCTGGCTCGCTGCCGCAATGGCGGTGTTCATGCTTGCCCTTCTCGGCTTCCCGATTTTCGGCGGGATGGGATTCTTCGCGAAATACTGGATCATTCAGTCGGCGCTCCAGGCGCCGGTGCCACAGACGAAGCTGGTCGTCGTGCTCGTCGTGACGAGTCTCGTGTCGGCCGGCTACTATCTGTACGTGGTGATGGTGATGTTCATGCGGCCACGGCCGGAGAATGCGATGCCGGTTGCACCGTCTTCGGGCTGGACCCGCTCGGTGATTGCCGCGGCCGCGATACTCATCCTGGTGCTCGGCGTGCTCCCCAACTCGGTCATTCGCTGGACTGAGCGCAGCCGCAACGTCGTTCCGGTAGCCGAAGCTCCGGCACCCGGAGTCGCCACTCTCCCGGCAGTCAGGTAGACCTTGCTCTCCCGCAACATTTTCCGCGAGTACGACATCCGGGGAGTCACCGGGAAGGATCTCACACCGGACGTGGCGCGTCTTGTTGCCCGCGGATACGCCGCTTTTCTGAACGACCATGGCGTGAAGGGTGAGATAGCCGTCGGCCGTGACAACAGGCCGAGCGGGAATGCGCTGCACGCGGAACTGGTGGCGGGCCTTCTGGAGAGCGGGTTCGATGTCGTCGACATCGGGATCATTCCAACTCCGCTCGCCTACTGGGCGCAGCACAACCTCAAAGTCGCGGGCGGCGTCCAGATCACCGGTTCACACAACCCACCGGAGTTCAACGGCTTCAAGCTCGGAATGGGCACGCACTCCGCTTACGGTGCTGACATCCAGAAGATCTACGAGATCGCATCGGCCGGCAGGTTCCCCTCTGGCAAGGGCGCTCTTCGCAGCGAAGAGATCGTGGATAGTTATGTCGAGGATGTCGGGCAGCGCATCGGACGCATATCTCGGGAAGTCAACTGCGTAGTCGATTGCGGCAACGGAGCGGGCGCCATTGTCGCCCGAAAACTCTTCGACCGGATCGGAATTCCCGCGAAGATTCTGTTCGGAGAGAGCGACGGCACCTTTCCGAACCACCATCCCGATCCGACGGTGCCGAAGAATCTCGAGGATCTGATCCGGGCAGTGAAGGAAGGGAAGTCCGAGCTTGGCATCGCATTCGACGGAGATGCGGACCGCATTGGAGTCATCGACGAGGACGGCTCCATCATCTGGGGAGATCAGCTGCTCATCATCTACGCCCGCGATGTTCTGGCTCGAACGGGAAAGGGACAGTCGATCATCTTCGACGTGAAATGCTCGCAGGCGCTTCCCGAGGAAGTCGAGAAGGCGGGTGGCAAGCCGGTGATGTGGAAGACCGGCCATTCGCTGATCGAGGAGAAGATGCACGAGACGCATGCGCCGATCGCGGGCGAGATGTCGGGCCACATGTTCTTCCAGGAGGGCTGGTACGGCTTCGACGACGCGATGTACGGTGCCGCGCGGCTGCTGCGTATCGTTGCAGATACGGGAAAGAGCGTGAAGCAGATGATGGCTGACGTCCCTCGCTTCGTCTCGACCCCGGAAATCCGCGTCGACTGTTCCGACGAGCTCAAGTTCGACATTGTCGAGGCCGCGAAGAAACACTTTGCGGCCACTCACAAGGTGATCGATGTGGACGGCGTCCGCGTTCTCTTTGGCGACGGCTGGGGTCTCATACGAGCATCGAATACCCAGCCCGTGCTCGTCATGCGATTCGAGGCACGCACTGAAGAGGATCTCGAGGCGATCCGCTCCGAGATGGAAGGATGGCTCCGCCAGCAGGGCGTCGCGGTCTGACATGACCTCACGTCGGCGGCTTGCCTGGGGGCTTGTCGCCGCTGCGGCAGTGCTCCTTATCGGCCGAGTCGCCGCGCTGATCTACGCCAATCAGGCCTGGTACAGCGCTCTTGGCTCCGCGCCGCTCTGGCGCGAGAAGGCACGCGACATCGCAGTCATTCATCTCGTGTCGCTGGTGTTCGCCGGACTTTTCGCACTGGTGAACCTGTACGCCATCCGACGCAGCATCGTCTCTCTCGCTTTCCCGCGGCGACTGGGAAACGTGGAGTTCGGCGAAGCCGTGCCTCGCGCCATTCTCGACCGCGCGGCGTTCATTCTCTCGGCCGTCATCGCGGCGGCAATGTCCCTCGCCGTTCCATCATGGGACAGGCTTGCGATGGTTCGCCTCGGCACTCGCTTCGGGGAGACCGATCCTTTCTTCCAGATGGATCTCGGCTTCTACATCGCGTGGCTCCCACTCGAGAAGGCAGTCTACGTCTGGACTCTCACTCTGCTGGTGATCGTGTCGGCGACCGTCATTGGTCTGTATGCGCTCACGCCAAGCCTGCGCTGGCAGAACGGCACGTTTCGCGTGTCGGTCAGAGCGCGACGACACCTGTCGGTGCTGGCGAGTCTCTTTCTGCTTGCGACGGCGTGGAGCTATCGTCTCGACGGATACAACCTGCTCATCGACGGCAGCGGGCCCGATGGAATGTTCTCCTACGTCGATCATCAGTGGCTTCTTCCCGCGTACATCTCGCTGGCGATAGGAACCGTAGCTGCCGCCGCGGTGGTGCTGCTGAGTGGGTGGCTGGGACAAGTGCGTGCCGGCTTTTTCACGATCAGTGCGGTGCTGATCTTCTCGGTTGCGCTCGACCTCATCCTGCCGTCAGTGCTTCGCCGCATGGCAGACACACGGACCGCGGCTGGTCATCAGAGACCGTACGAAGCGACGCGGCGGGCTTTCACCTCTCGTGCTTACGGATTGCCGCGTGGCGATCCGGCGGCCACGCCGCAGGAGGTCGCGAGATTCAGTTCGTTCGCGGATTCGATCCGGACGGCCCGGGCGATGTCGGCAGCGAAGGACAGCATCCTTGTCTATCCCGGTGCGGCAGGCGCGGCGCTTGTCCGCGGTGGACGAGGGATCGCCGCTCCACCACTCGGCGGGGGGCTGCGCCGTCTCGCTCACGCCTGGGCAGAGCAGAGGCTCGACCTCGTGTGGAGCTCGCTGCCAGCAGACACGAGAATTGCCCGCCGGCGCGACGTTCGACAACGAGTGCGCGCGCTGACGCCGCTCTCCGCGCAGGGAAGTGGAGTCCTACCCGCCTATCTGGGTGACTCACTCGTCTGGGTGCTCGAGCTCTATTCGGCATCGCGCACCTACCCGCTCAGCAGACACTACGAGCTGGCTGGTGAGACGCGATCGTACTTCCGTCACAGCGGGACTGCACTCGTGAACTCGGTGACCGGCAGGCTGACGATCGTTCCGGTGACATCTCCCGATCCAATCGCGGCAGCGTGGCGCGTGCGGTTCCCTGCGAACATCAGAGCCGGCGTGCCCGACCTCCTGGAAGAAATCACGGCAAGCCCGCGCCAGGCTTCAGGCCAGATATCTACTACGACCGTCCCCGCCACAGACGAAGCCTTCAGAGCTGCTGTGACGCATCTCTATGCCAGCATGCGCTCGGCTCTCGCCGCTGGTGATCTCAAGGCATTCGCCGCGGCGTACGACTCGCTCGGTCGCGTGGTCGAAGCGCCACGCAAGGAAGGCAATCGTTGACTGGAATGCGCATCGCTGTGGTTGCCCTGGGAGGCAACGCATTGTCTCCGCCGGGCGAGCGTTCGAGCATCGCGGATCAGTTCCGGCATGCGCGCGAAAGTCTCGGTCCGATCGTGGACCTCGCCGCGGAGGGCTGGGGTCTCGCCATCGTTCACGGCAATGGTCCTCAGGTGGGTGACGAGCTCGTGCGCAACGAAGTCGCGCGCACCGAAGTGGCGCCGCTTCCTTTGGGCGTGCTGGTCGCGAGCACAGCGGGCTGGATCGGCTACATGATCCAGCAGTCGGTCGAGAATGCTCTGCGAAGAATCGGCAACGACCGACGGGTCGTCACCATCATTACGCAGGTCGAAGTGGATCCTGACGATCCCGCACTGTCGGAACCCACCAAGTTCATCGGTCATGCGATTCCTGCTGACCGCGCCGCAAGACTCTCCGCTGAAGGCCATGCGATGAAGCTCGATTCGCGAGGACACCATCGAAGGGTCGTCGGCAGCCCTGCGCCGCGCGCGATCCATGAGATCGGCGTCATTCGGCAGCTCGTTGACGAAGGGACAGTGGTGATCGCGTGCGGTGGCGGTGGAATTCCCGTTTATCGCGATCCGGGTCTCGGACTCGAGGGGGTCGATGCGGTCGTCGACAAGGATCTCGCGGCGGCGGTGCTGGCGCGCGACCTCGAAGCGGGGCTGCTGCTGATTCTGACGGATGTGGATGCCGTCTACGCTGACTGGGGAAAGCCTTCGAAGCGAAAGCTCGAGACACTCACCGCGGATGAGGCGGCTCGGCTCGATGCGAGCGGAGCTTTCGGAGAGGGCAGCATGGCTCCCAAGGTCCGGGCCGCCGCCGAATACGTTCGGCACACCGGCGGCCGGGCGATAATCACCGAGCTGAGCCGCGGACTGGAGGCGGTTCACGGGCGTGCGGGCACAACAGTGACACGTTAGACCGAATACGATCCTAACCGCGTTCTCCGCGTTCTCCGCGTTCTTCGCGTTAAGTCATGTTTGTGCCTCTGTGAGTAGCGGTTCAGTTAGAGAATTGCGCAATGCGTACTGAGTGCGCATTGGGGGACCCTGCGCGCATTGGGGACCAAATGCGGAAGGTCGGGTCAGCTGTACACAGCGGTGGGTTTCATAGCGGCCAATATTCGCGAAGGGTACTACCGGAGCTCTGGTAAGGACCGCGCT
>JBDTRZ010000121.1:0-7236 GCA_039931395.1 Gemmatimonadales bacterium | reverse complement strand
CGGGAGTGATCACCGAGATCATCGTCAAGGAAGGCGAGACGGTCGAGGTGCAGACGGTCGTGGCCCGTCTCGAGACCGAAAAGTCAGCCGCTGCCGCTGCCACCGCAGCCGCGGTCACGGGCGCTGGCGAGTCAGCGACGAGTGCTGCGCAGACTGTCGCTCAGCGCTCGCAAGGATCCACCGCCGAGGGGGCCCCCCCCAAAGTCGAATCTATGGCTTCGGCCGCAACAGCCCCGAACCCTTCAGCCGCACCTGCGCCCAGTACACCGCACAGAAACGGCAATTCGTTCGAGGACCGCGTCCGCACACGCTCGTCGCCACTCGTCCGAAAAATCGCCGCCGAGCACGGGCTCGACATCGCTGCGATGCAGGGCACCGGCATCGCCGGCCGCGTCACCAAGAAGGACATACTCGGCTTCATCGAATCGGGCGTTGCCGCGCCCGGGCGCATGGCGTCGATGCACGCCCCGGGGGGAATCCAGCCGGAGCCACCGCAGGGGCCGATACCCGAGCCATGGCCCGGCGACAAGGTCGAGCAGATGTCGAAGATGCGCGCGTTGATCAGCGATCACATGGTCGCCTCGAGACGCACATCCGCGCACGTCACTTCCTTCATGGAAGTCGACCTCACCCGCGTCTCTCGCATCCGCGCGAAGAAGCGCGCCGAGTTCGAGGCGTCGACGGGACAGAAGCTCACATTCCTTCCCTTCATCATCGCGAGCGTCGTGAAGGGAATTCAGGCTTTCCCGATCATGAACTCGTCCGTGGCAGGAAGAAGCATCATCTACCGGAAGCCGATCAACATCGGTGTCGCGGTCGCGCTCGACTGGGGTCTCATCGTTCCCGTCATCAAGCACGCCGAGAACCTGTCGATCGCCGGGATCACGAAGACATTGAACGATCTCGCTTCGCGCGCGCGTGCCAAGAAGCTCTCGCCCGAGGAAGTGCAGGATGGGACGTTCACCATCACCAACCCGGGCGTATTCGGCTCGCTCATGGGTGCTCCCATCATCAACCAGCCGCAGGTCGCCATCATGGGGCTCGGCGCAATCGAGAAGCGCCCCAAGGTGATCACCGGCGCGGACGGCGAGGATACGATCGCCATCCGCACATGCGCGTATTTCTCGCTTTCCTTCGATCACCGCATCATCGACGGCGCGGTGGCTGACCAGTTCCTCGCCTTCGTCAAGAAGACTCTCGAGGATTACCCCGAGACGGGAGTCTGACGTGCCACGTGCTTTGACCATCCAGAGATCGACCGTGACAGCCTCGCAGCGAGAGGCGTACTTCCAGCGACTGCGTGAGCGCCGTAGCCACTACACCGCGGCGAACTGCCGATTCTGGGTGTGCGAGGAGCAGGCGCTGATGGGCGCGTTCATCGAGTTCACCGAAGCGGACGACGAGATGACTCTCACCGTTGCGCACGCGAACTCGCCGCACCGCATTCTCGATGCTGCGAGGATCTACCTGGAGACGGAGATCGGCGACAATGCCGGCTAGAACAATCGACATCGACGGAGCAGAATGGAGTGTGTATCCCTCCGGATACATCACCCAGTATGACCAGGACGAGTTCGGTCTCTTCTTCGCGCGCGGTACGGGCAACGACAGGGAGGTACGCGTCACACGCTACTCTCCCCAGGGTGCGCGCTCGCGCGAGCAGTCTTTCGCCGAGCTTTCCGATGAACGCTTGCGCTCCTTGTTCGCCGAGTCGCAGCCCAGCTTCACCTCGCCCGAGGCCGGCTACAGGAAGTGATGCTCGAAAGGCAGGCGTCGAGGCCCGCCGGAGAAGTAGATCTCCACATGCACTCGACGGCGTCCGACGGCGCGCTCGCGCCGGCGGTCGTTGTGGAGGCCGCACGCCGCGCGGGACTTTCCGCGATCGCGCTCACAGACCACGACACCATTGCAGGGCTTCCCGAGGCGGTTGCGGCCGCTGCACCTCTCGGAATTCGGATTGTGCCCGGCGTCGAACTGAGCGCACACGACGGCGCGCGCGAGATTCATCTGCTGGCGCTTCACCTGTCGAGACCGGCTGTGATCGAGTCCCGGCTCCAATCTTTTCGCGATGCGCGCGAGACGCGTGCGCGAGACATCGTCGATCAGCTCCGGTGTCTCGGACTGGACGTGCAGCTGGACAGTGTGATGCAGGAGGCGGCGGGGGGATCCGTGGGCCGTCCCCACGTAGCTCGGGCGCTGATCCGAGGAGGGCACGTGCGCGACACGCGTGAAGCCTTCGATCGCTACCTCGGTGCGGGCCGGCCCGGTTTCATTCCAAAGGCGCGACTCGAGGTCGCCGACGCGATCGACCTCGCACACTCGGCGGGCGCGCTGGCCATCTGGGCACATGCGGGCCAGGATGGAAGACGTGAGCGCCTCGAGCCACTCGTGCGTCTGGGACTCGACGGCGTCGAGGTTCGCCATCCGAGTCACACGTCGGAGGACGTGAAGCGCCTCTCGGCGCTCTGTGATTTCTTCGGTCTCGTGCCAAGCGGCGGCTCCGACTGGCACGGGTCTGCCGAGGGCCCGCGAACGATCGGCTGCATGCACATCTCGCCTGCCTGGCTGCATCAGCAGGACGTTCTCGTCGCGCGACGCTCGACGGTCGAGGTAGCGTGAACCTCGAAGGCCGCGTCGCACTCGTCACCGGAGCGGGCCACCGAGTAGGTCGCGCGCTCGCCGTCGCGCTCGGTCGCGAGCGGATGAAGGTTGCGGTCCATTTCAATTCGTCGGCGAAGGAGGCCGCCGAGACCGTCAGGCTGATCGAAGCAGCAGGTGGAAGCGCTCGCGCGTTGGGCGTCGACCTTTCCGATCCTGCCGGGCCTCAGAAGATCGTCGACCAGGTCGTCGCGGAATTCGGCACGCTCCATGTCCTCGTGAATTCCGCTGCCATAATGAAGCGGCATCCATTCGGTGCGATCACCGCTGCCGATTGGGATGAGACCATGAATATCAACCTCCGCGCGCCGTTCCTGGTCGCCCAGGCGACATCTGCCGTGATGCGGGACGGAGGCGCCATCGTGAACATCGCCGACCTGGCGGCATTCGAGACATGGCCGGCGTACGTGCCGCACTCGATCTCGAAGGCCGGTGTCGTCAGGATGACTGAGAGTCTCGCGCGAATTCTCGCGCCGTCGATACGTGTCAACGCGATCGCTCCAGGGGCGGTACTTCTTCCGGACGACTGGGCGGAGTCGACAGGCGAGCACCTTGCTGACACCACTCCTCTTCGCCGCCTCGGCGATCCACAGGACGTCGTCGATGCCATGCTCTACCTGCTGCGCGCCGATTACGTCACCGGTGAAACCATCATAGTCGACGGCGGGCGTCACATCCGGAAATAGGCAGGGCCTGTCGCCGACGGTGACATGCCCACGCGGGTTGGATTAGGATTCAGCAGCCACGAGAACTCACCGAACCAGAGCGCGAATTGTCCGAAAGCTCTCCTTATGATGTTGTAATCATCGGCTCCGGCCCCGCTGCCTGGACGGCAGCCGTCTACGCCGCGCGCGCCAACCTGCACCCGCTCGTTTACGAGGGTGAGCCAGTTGGCACGGAGATCCCCGGGGGGCAGCTCATGCTGACCACCGACATCGAGAATTATCCCGGATTTCCTCAGGGAATCGGTGGTCCCGAGCTGATGGAAAGGATGAAGGAACAGGCGCTACGCTACGAAACGACTGTGCGATCGGAGCTTGTCTCATCGATCGACATTAGCAGCCATCCGTTCGAGATCACGTCGAGCTACAGCGAGCCGGTGCGCGCTCTGACAGTGATTGTCGCCACAGGAGCAAAGGCGAAGTGGATTGGTCTGCCCAACGAGCTTCGGCTGGCGCAGCAGGGCGGGGGGGTTAGCGCATGCGCCGTATGCGACGGCGCGCTGATGACCTACAGGAACAAGGTGCTGGCGGTTGTCGGCGGTGGCGACACCGCGATGGAGGAGGCTCTCTACCTCACGAAATACGCGAGCGAGGTCGTGATCATTCACCGGCGCGACCAGTTCCGCGCATCGAAGGTCATGGCCGACAGGGTACTCGGCCACCCGAAAGTCCGTGTGATCTGGAACACGCGCGTAGTGGACGTGAAAGGTCACGATGCCATCGAAGCTGTCGATCTGGAAAACACTTTGACGGGTGCGAGAAGCCAGCTCGAGGTGGGCGGGCTTTTCATAGCGATCGGGCATGAGCCGAACACGAAGTTCCTGAAAGGCCAGCTCGATCTGACGGCGCATGGCTACATCAAGGTCGATCCGTGGCGCACCGCCACCAGCATGCCGGGTGTGTTCGCGGCCGGCGACGTCATCGACGACTACTACCGGCAGGCGGTCAGCTCCGCGGGCACCGGCTGCATGGCCGCGCTCGAAGCGGAGCGCTGGCTGGCGCATCATGGAATCGGCGAATCTCCAATCCTCGAGACAGCCGAAGGTCCGGTTCCCGCCACGCCCGACCAGGTGGAAGATCCGCCGGTCGACACGGCCGATTCCGCGCTCGGGGCATCCGCGTGATCGTCACGCAAATCCCTGTCGGCGCCTTTCAGGAGAACTGCTACCTCGTCGCCGATCCCGACTCGGATGCGCTCGCCGTGGTGGATCCCGGCAGCGATCCTGACCGGCTGGTCGCTGCGATCGAGAAGACTGGCCGGAGTCCCGAGGCGATCTGGATCACGCACGCCCATGTGGACCACATCGGTGCGATTGCGCCGATCAAGCGACGCTGGGACGTGCCGGTGTGGCTGCATCCGCTCGACGCACCGCTGTACCGTGTCGGCGGAAGGCAGGCACAATTATATGGGATCCCATACGAAGAGCCGCCCGCACCTGACCGAGAGTTCGCGGAAGGGCAGACGGTAAAGCTGGGTGGGCTCGAGCTGAGCGTGATGCATGTGCCGGGACACGCGCCGGGGCACGTCGTCCTTCATGGTCACGGGAACGCGATCGTCGGGGACTGCCTGTTCGCCGGATCTATCGGCCGCACGGATCTTCCGTTCTCCAACCCGGCGCAGCTCGAGGCGTCGCTGAAGAGAATTGCGGCTCTGCCACCCGAGACTGTCGTACATCCCGGACACGGCGAGATCACGACGATCGGCGAAGAGCGCGGATCCAATCCATTTCTCAACGGCACGGCGAGAATCGTTCGCGGACAATGACTCCGACCATACCCGCTCGATGACAGAGAACACCCGCGTTGAAAAGGACCCGCTCGGCGAGCTTCCTGTCCCGGCAGATGCGCTGTACGGAGTGCAGACGCTGCGCGCCGTGCAGAATTTTCCCATCAGCGGACTCAGGCCGCTTCCGGCATTCGTGGACGCGGTGGTGCGGATCAAACGCGCCGCCGCGATCACGCACAAGGAAACCGGACGACTCGAAGCGAGGCTCGCCGACGCGATCGTGGCAGCGGCCGACGAAGTACTCGCCGGTCGTCATCGAGAGCACTTCGTCGTCGATCCCTACCAGGCCGGAGCAGGAACCTCGCACAACATGAACGTGAACGAGGTGCTTGCTAATCGCGCGAACGAGATCCTCGGAGGAAAGCGCGGCGACTACAAGCCCGTTCATCCGAACGATCACGTCAACATGGCGCAATCGACCAACGACGTGATTCCGACCGCCATCCGCCTTGGCTCATTGACCGAGCTGCCGAAGCTCGAGACGGCGTTCGAAGCTCTGATCGATGCTTTTGAGGAGAAGGGCAGAGAGTTCGACGATGTGATCAAGTCGGGACGCACGCATCTGCAGGATGCGATGCCGATCCGCCTTGGCCAGGAGTTCACGGCGTACGCCGGCTCTCTCAGACGCTCGCTTCAGCGGGTGACCGAAGCCGCGGACTATCTTCGCGACCTTGGAATCGGAGGAAGCGCGGTCGGAACGGGTGTCAACGTCGAGCCCGAGTATCCCGCTATCATGGTTCGCGAGCTCAGGAAATCGGCTGGCGTCGAGTTGCGGGAAGGGAAGGACCGCATCCAGCTCATGCAGAGCATGGGTGACCCTGCAGCGTTCAGCTCACAGCTGCGGGTTCTCGCGCTGGACCTCAGCAAGATCGCGAGCGATCTCCGCATCCTCGCCAGTGGACCGCGCACGGGCTTCGACGAAGTGCGTCTGCCGGCAGTTCAGCCGGGCTCTTCGATCATGCCCGGGAAAGTGAACCCCTCGATTCCGGAGATGGTCAATCAGGTGTGCTTCCAGATCGTCGGAAACGACGCCTGCGTCTCGATCTCGGCTGAGCATGGTCAGCTCGAGCTCAACGTCATGATGCCCGTGATAGCGCACAACATCCTGTTCTCGATGAGAATCCTCACGAGCACCGCGACGATCCTCGCCGGGAAATGCGTGAAGGGGATCGAAGCCAATGCCGAGCAGTGCGCGTACTGGGTGGAGCGGTCGGCCGCGCTCGCGACAGCGCTCGCGCCGCAGATCGGATACGCCAAGGCGGCCGAGATCAGCAAGCAGTCCGTCAAGGAAAACGTGCTCATCAGGGACCTCGTCAAGCGCGAGCACATTCTTCCCGATGCGGAGATCGACGAGGTTCTGGACCTCAGAAAGATGACCGAGATCGGGGTACCGGGCGGGGCGCACGGAGGCGTCTCGGCCGGCTAGAGTTGTCGGGGGCTGGCCGTTCCCCTATCCTTCACCTATGCGGATAACCACCTGGGCTGAGTACGGCGTGATCTGCGCGCTGCATCTTGCGAAGCGGGCCAGCGAAGGACCGGTTACCGGCCGCGACATCGCGTCGAGCGAGCGGCTCCCCGCGGACTACGTCGAGCAGATCCTCCTGCGCCTTCGCCGTGCAGGCGTGATCACGAGCGTTCGCGGAGCGCGCGGCGGATACCTCCTTGCGCGGTCGCCGGAGAACATCTCGATCCGTGCCGTGATCCACGCGTCGGAGCTGGAGACTTTCGATCTGCACTGCGTGTCGCATCCGGTGGAGACCGACCGCTGCGCCGCGTCGCACAACTGCAGCATCCGACCCGTGTGGGTGCTCCTCCAGACCAGGATCGACGACGTGCTCGAGAGTGTCTGCCTTGCGGATCTGCTGCATGACGAGCCAGCGGTGCGACAGCGGGTGGGGCTGCCGATCGAGACGAAGCAAAAAGGTCTGCCGATACTGGAGCCGGTCTAGCTGCGAGAGAAAAAAGCGGCGGATGCTGAAAAGCATCCGCCGCTTCGTTTCAATCGTCATATGTGTAGTGCCGAAGGGGGGACTCGAACCCCCACGGGCTTGCACCCACTGGCTCCTGAAG
>JBDTRZ010000120.1:0-7250 GCA_039931395.1 Gemmatimonadales bacterium | reverse complement strand
GTGAAGCGCGACCGGCCGAACTCGCCGCTCACGTTCTTGATCATGTAGTCGATCATTTCCTTCGAGGTGTACGTCATTTCCGCCGTCAGGTTGTCGATCTTGGTCTGGAAGTAGTTGTACGACCACACAGCGGGAATCGCGACGAGAAGACCGAACGCCGTCGTGATGAGCGCCTCGGCGACACCGGCCGAGATCGCCGAGAGTCCGCCGGATCCGGAGGCGGCCATGCCGACAAAGGCGTTCACGATACCCATTGTAGTTCCGAGCAGTCCGACGAAGGGAGCAGTCGCGCCGACCGTCGCGAGAATCGCCAGGCCGCGCTTGAGATCAGTGATCGTCATGAGCATCTCGCGCTCTACGGCGCGTTCGGCGGAGTTGATGTCGCCGACGCTGACGGTGCCGTCCTGGATGAGCGGCTTGATCTCGGTCAGGGCGCCCCCAAGAACACGGGCGACGTGCGACTTCTTGTATTTCTCCGCGAGTGTGACCGCCTCGGCGAGATTGTCTTCCTCGAGGAACTGCGAGAACTCGGGGGCGAACTTGCGCGTCTCAGCCTGCGCGTTGCGCAGATCCCACCACTTCTTGATTGTCACCGAGAGCGACCAGATCGACATGATGGCGAGTACGAACACGATGCCGCGGGCGAACCCGGCCATCTGACTCCAAAGGTCCATTAGCGAGAGTTGCATTGTATAGAAGTCTCCGGTGAGTGTGGATTATCTGTCGAGCTTGAACTGGAAGCTCTGCTGGACGAGCTGCTTCACTTTCTTTCCACCAACCTCTGCAGCATAGAAGCGCATGTTCGGCAGCGCGGAGCGGACCGCGCTTGCGAACAGGTCGTTGGTGGCCTTGAGAACCTTGAACGTGCTGGTTTCGGCCCTGCCGTCCTCGGTCACGACGAACTGGGCCTGTACTTCTCCCTCGACGCCGGATGAACGCAGCGCATCAGGGTAGCGCGGAGCACCCGTTCCCGGAATCTGGGAAACCGGCTTTTCCACCTGGAACTCGAAATAGGTCTGGTTGGGATCGATGACCGCGGTGCCGCCCTCGACTCCCTTGGCGATTCCGCCCTTGACTCCCTTGCCGCTGAAGTCGGCTTCATCGGTGACCTTCTTGGAGAGATCGATGTCGGGAATCTTGATTGGAATCTCGACGGGCGCGCGCAGCACCTGGAATCCCTTCGGCGGCGGCGGCTTGACGACGACGTCTTTCGGCGGAGGCGGCTCCGGCTCCTTCGGCTTGGGCTTGGGAGGCTCCTTCTTCATCTCCACGAACTGGATCTTCTCAGCTCTCGTCTTGTCGTCCGCGATGCCGGCGCGGGCAGTCAGGATTACAGCGCCTGCGATGAGGCCACCGTGGAAGACAAGGCTGAACAGCGTACCGCCGGCCATCTTCTGCTTCTTCGGCTTCGACTCGATCAATTGGTTGAACATTGACTCACCGAGAAAAGGATTGGTGCTTGTAGATTATCCGGACTGAAGATTGGGCGTAACCGCAGGAAGATTAAGAATCAATGAAATCGGCCTTGATGATTTCTTCATAAGAACCACGCCGCATGCGATGCATTTGTCGCGCCTCTGGCCCGATATTTCTACGAGACTCTCGCTTGTTGGGACAAAGGGAGCGTCACGGTAAAGAGACTTCCCCGGCCCAGACGCGATGACGCGGTGAGCGAGCCGCCGTGAGCCTGCGCGATCCACTGACTGATCGCGAGCCCCAGGCCGAATCCTCCTCTCTCTGACATTCTCGAGCGCACCCTGTCGACGCGCCAGAATCTCTCGAAGATGTACGGCACGTCGGCGGCGGCGATTCCGATACCGGTGTCGCGCACGGCGAACGTGACATTGTCGGGATGAAGCCCGAGGCCGATGTCCACCTTTCCTCCGGCCGGCGTGTACTTGATCGCGTTGGTCACGAGATTGAGAAAGAGCTGACGCAGCCGGGTAGGATCTCCCATCACTGCCACATCGGCTGTGAACTGGAGGTTCACGGTCACTCCCGCGCCTTCACCCAGTATGACCGCGGTCTCGTAGACGTCATCGACCAGCGGTTTGAGCTCCACCGGCTCGCGGTGAATGTCGAAGCGTCCCTCGTCCGCGCGTGCGAGTGTGAGGAGACTCTCCACCAGGTCGGCCATGCGAGTGGTCTCATGCAGTGCTTCCTCGAGCGCAATCATGCGGTCGTTGCGGGACGGCTCGTTCATCGCTCGCTCGACGTCGGCGCGCAGCACGGCCAATGGAGTCTTGAGCTCGTGGCTCGCGTCTGCAGTGAATCGGCGCAGGCCAAGAAACGACGTCTCGAGACGCTCGATCATCGCGTTGAGCGTCGCAACGAGACGCTCGAACTCCTCTCCCGCGTTCTCGATGCTCAGCCGGCGGTGAAGGCTGCGTCCATCGCTGATTGCCGCAACATCATGCGTGATTCGGCCGATGCGCTGCGACGTGATCCCGAGCGTGGCCCACGCTCCCCAGCCTGCGAGCACAATGACAAGCGGCGCAATCACGAAAAGCGCGACGAGGTATTCGCGCGGCAGCTCCGTGGCTTCTCGCGTCGGCACGCCGACGACGATCTTTCCCGATGCGCCAGTCGGTGTCGAGACGTTCTGCGCCACCAGCAGAACCCGCTCCCGAGCGCTGTCGAGCGACAGCAGACCTGCAGCGCCTCCCGGCGGAAGATTGGTGAGCTGTCCGGCAAGAAGCGCCGCGTCGCGGTCGCTGAGCCGCTGCACTTCCGCTGACTCGAAGAGCACCGCGCCCCGGCGGTCCATCACCACCAGGTAGCCCGGAAACGAGCTCAGCATCGCGCGGAGGCGCGGCGTCATGAACGAGGATTCCGTGGCCGTGTCCGGACCGATCACGACTGGCTGCGCCCCTTCGCCCGCCTCGAGAATCATCCCGGTGGCGAGATCCGCCTCAGTGCTCGCGTAGCGAGCGAGGTCGCGGTAGACCGAGGCGTTGCGCACTGTCCAGAACGCGAGCCCCATCACACCCGTGACAGCGACGAGCCCCGCCACGAACGACAGAGTGAGGTTCGTACGCGTCGAAGCCATTCTGCGTCAGCCCCTCGACGACTGGCCGTCGGTGCGAATCACGTAACCGACACCGCGAATGGTGTGGATCAGCTTCGGCGAGTGCGTGACGTCGATTTTCTTGCGGAGATGATTGATCACGACGTCGACGATGTTGGTGCCCGGATCGAAGTGATATCCCCACGCGTACTCGGTGATCAGTGTGCGGCTCATGACGCGGCCGGCGTGGCGCATCAGATATTCGAGCACCGTGTATTCCTTCGGCGTGAGCTCGATTGCCTCACCCGCGCGAGCCACTTCACGCGTGTCGAGGTGCAGCTCGAGATCGGCGACCTTGAGCGCTGGAGACGCAAGCACTCGCGGGCGCCGCGAAAGAGCTTCGACCCGCGCCAGCAGCTCCTCGAAGGCGAACGGCTTGGTCACGTAGTCGTCGGCGCCGGCCCGCAGTGTCTCTACCTTTGCGTCGATCGCGTCCTGCGCGGTGAGAACGAGCACCGGGCGCTCGAATCCCCGTGAGCGAAGGCCGTTGAGAACCTGCAGTCCCGATTTTCCGGGAAGGCGCATGTCGAGGATTATGAGATCGTACGTCCCCGCCGCCGCGAGCTGCTCGCCTTCGTCACCATCGGCGACGAGATCCACTCCCCACCGCTGCTGCTCGAGCCCGCGCTTGACGAACTGCCCGACCGTGGGATCGTCCTCGATGACAAGGATCTTCATGAGGACCAATGTATAAAACAAAGAGACCGACGGGAGAAAGTCCGTCGGTCTCTATTTAGTCGGTATCAATATGCAGGAGCCGGTTGACGAGCTAGTACTCCACCCAGTTGTCCACCCACGTGTTGGGCAAAGGGACAAGGGCCCCAAGCCCCATCAGCGCCTTCCCCACCTCGCAGGAGCTGTACTGGTACGTCTTGGTACCATTGACGGTGTTGATGGGCACAGTCTGGCCGAGTTTCACATTGAGAGCGCTAATGATCGCGCCCTGAACGTTGTTGTTTCCGTTCCCCGTAAGGTCACCTCCGACGAGCACGATTCCTTTCCAGTTGAATGTCGCGCCGCTTCCAGTATCCAGATCGCCGGCGACGACCAGAAGGCCTCGTCCATTATTCAACGAGGAAGTCCCTACGGTTCCGGTGGTGGTGATCAGGATGCTCGGGTAGAAAGTGGTGTCTGCGAACGAAGGAATTGCATCGGGCGGAATGATGTAGTTGAACGTCAGCGCTGAGCCCGCGAGAATTCCGGCCCAGTCGACTTCAACCTCTCTGGCTGCGTCATTGACTGTCTGTCCCAGATACTCGGTGCTATCCGCCGTCGCGGGACGGTTGAATCCAGGGACAACCGGGACCGCAACACCAGCGAGCGACGCAGAGTCGCCGCATGCGTCGACTCCCAGGAACGAGCCCGAGGCACCGTTCTTTCTGATGCCGCTCAGAGCGGTCCAGCCGGCGAGTACTTCCATCGAGGCCGGCTCCCAGGCCGCGTACTGGGCGACAGTCCGGACACCCGCAGGCGTTCCGCCGACGGCGCCCTGTGTCTGAGTCCCTTTCGAGCGAACCACGTACAGTCCGCTGAGCGAGCCAGTCGGAGGGCGCACGCGATCGAGCTGCACGTCGGCATATCCACCCTTCAGATAGATGCGGATCGGACCCTCCTTCACTGCGGGGGGCGCAGAGCGGAAACCGAGCGAGTCACGCTTGATGAAAAACGTCTGCAATCCCTGTTCGGCGAGGACGAAGGCGGTGACTTGCGCCTTCTGATCGTCCACTCCGCGGCGCTCCGCGATGACGAGCGAGAATCCTGCAGCAATGGATACGGAGAGGAGCGCAACGACGAGCACGGCCATGGGAATGGCGAACCCATCGCGATTGGAGCGTCCCTGCATGAGTCGTTTCATGTCAATTCAGCCTGTTCTTGAAGAAGACCGCAGTGACGAAAGGTGCTGTCTGCCTTGCAACTCCCTGCCTTGGTATTTTTTCGCTGAGTCCGGTCATGTTGAGCTCGATTCCTCTCAGGGTCGACAGATCTCCCGGCGGCGCATCCTGGGCGGTGACGCTGCTGCCAACGTAGAAGCGGAATTTCGCGTCGCTGGCGTACGGAGCCGAGAGCTCCTCCTCTGCGCCGGTTTCGACGATCTTGCGGTAGAGACCGGTCGTTCCGGGTACGGCTGTGGACGCCTTGAACTCGTACTTGATGTTGCGGACGAGAAACACAGGAGTGCCGACGCTGGCAGTGTCGGTGAGCCGTGGCGTGATTCGGACGACTTTTGCGTTGTTCGCTGTCAGTGTGGCGACGCCGGCACCGGTGCACGCTGCAACGTCACCGTTGTCGTGGGACGTTCCCTGCGTCACGTAGTGGTACTTGCCCTGGGAGTCGCGCCACGCGTAGCCCGAGTATCCGGGCGAACTGTACATCGCCGAATCGACCGGAAGCAGGCTGACCTGAGTCCCGCTTGAAGTGCTCACGCAGACGACTCCGATTGCGAACGGAACCCGCGCGCTAATCTGAGTCGCGGACGCGGAGGTCACTCCACCGAGCGCCTCCACCATTCGAAGATCCGAGACAACGCGGTTGAGCGGCCCGCGCGAGACATTGCGCGCACGGTTCGCCGTCTTCTGGTGATCGAAGTACCTGGCCTGAGTCACCATGACACGTGTGAGCGCCATTCCGATGATTCCGAGAATGACCATGCCGACGATGAGCTCGGTGAGCGAGAGGCCTTTGCGTGACGAAAGTACTCTCATTGGTTGTCGCTTATCAGCGCCGTGGTGGTATTGGCGCTCGACCGTATGAACTTTGTCGTATCCGGTTTGTAGAGCGCGTTCGTCGGCGTGATGACGAGAGTCACCGACTTCCCTTTCAGCATGTACTTCTGGTAGTACTGAGCGACGATAATCGTCACCGTATGCGGATATGGCTTGGCTGTGACCGACACGGTCCGCGTCCCGGTAGTGAGGCTGTCGTAAGGAAGCGATTCCAGAAGGTTTATCTGCTCCATGAGCACGGCATTCCGGTAAGCGCTTCCGATTATCGAGTGCGACCGTGCAGTGATCTTGTAGATCATCGCTGCGAGCGGAGTGAGAATCAGCGCGAGCAGAGTGATCGCAACGACCACTTCCATCAGTATGAATCCTCCGCGCCTGCCCTTCCCCGCGTTGCGTGCGTGGCGACGTCCGTGGTTCATCATCGAAGTGTCCGGGATGGGTGTCGTGACATCAGTTGCTCCGAACGAAGCCGGCGCTAGATGCCGTGACTATTCGTGAATAGTCACCGAGCGTCAGGGTCACACTGAATGCGGTGGAGCCAATGCCGTTTGGCAGGACGTCCACAGTCGTCGCTGACGACGAGAGAGAGGAAAGCTGAAACTCGGTTCCAGCGTTCATCACGCGCGTCTGAAGCGTCGTGCCGGTCGCCCGATCGGTGAAGACGTAGGTCTTGGTGCTCGGCGTGAAGGTCAAACGAACCGGCGCGCGCTGGCGTCCTGCCATGGCGAAGCCGTTCTGGAGATCCTGCACCATCACCTGAGCGGCGCGATTGACACGCTCGTGGCGCATGATGCGGGAGGTCTTGTTGACGGTGATCTTGACCAGCAGCCCGATCACGATCAGCACGATCAGCATCTCGAGCATGCTGAAGCCCGACGCGCGTCGCGATCGTCGAACCCTGGGGCCGGACACGCAGGCGCGCTTTTCTCGCATACCACAATGACGAGCGGCCCAGGCGCGAGTCACAACCAATCGCGCCGGGGCCGCATGGGAGCTGGTCAGCTGTTTATTTCAGCTTTGCCTGCGGCATTTTTTGCAGTTGAGAAGTCGTCATTCCGACAAACCAACAGAGACCGGAGTTCGCGATATGGAAACGGCGCAGACCGACACTGGCAGCTCGACCCGGGCAACGATTCGGTGCCAGTTCTGCGGCGGCTGGAACAGGGTCGACGTGGCGCGCGCGGCGGACAAGCCGAAATGCGGGAAGTGCGGAAAGCCGATGCTGCTCGACCGTCCGATTCAGCTCGACGACGAAAGCTTCGAGCGGACGATCTCCGGCAGCGGGGTCCCGGTCATGGTCGACTTCTACGCCGACTGGTGCGGGCCGTGCAAGATGATGGCACCGGCTGTGGACCGCGTCGCGTCGACATACTCTGGAAAAGCGATCGTCGCGAAGCTCGATACCGATCGGGCGCAGCGCACTGCGGAGGCCTTCAACATTCGCGGGATTCCCACCACCA
>JBDTRZ010000119.1:0-7304 GCA_039931395.1 Gemmatimonadales bacterium | reverse complement strand
CCTGAGCATCTTCCAGGCGCGATCGAACGTCTCCTCGATCGGCCCCTCCGCGCGGATCGTTCGGGCATTCAGTTCCCTCAGAACCTCGCGCATGTCAGCCATGCGCTCGATGAGGCGCGCTCGCGCGATGAAATCACTGTCCAATGACTGGATCGCAGCGCACGCCAGAGTCACCGGAGTGACCGGAATGATCGCGCCGATCCGGGACATCATGTCGTCGCAGAGCAACTGAACTTTTGCCAGGCGCTCATGCCGCGGCAGGTCGAAGAACCTCTCCCCTTTTGCGTCCTGCTCATCGAACCACGGCTCGAGCGGGACCGGGTCGCCGATCGTCACCGCCGCGCGCCCGTATCGCTTGAACCGCCGAAGAACCAGACGTGCTGAGCTCCACCACATATACCGCG
The DNA here is from genome assembly GCA_039931395.1 of Gemmatimonadales bacterium. Taxonomy (GTDB): domain Bacteria; phylum Gemmatimonadota; class Gemmatimonadetes; order Gemmatimonadales; family Gemmatimonadaceae; genus UBA4720. The sequence goes on along the minus strand of JBDTRZ010000119.1, from coordinate 6,900 downwards.
TCACCTCGTACAGCTGAGTCGAGCGGGCGGGAGTGCGCCGGCCCTCGATGACGGCGAGCTCACGCAGCAGCGACCGGTCCTCGAGCACACGGTCGTAATTGATACCGACCGGAACGAGATAAATCCGGTCGCGATACTCCGGGTCACGTGCGACACCGATGATGTAATCGAGCAATCCTATCTTCCCCGCCTTGAGCTTGCCGTCGCGCGTGAGCGCTCCTTCGGGGAAGATGCCCTGCGTCACGCCATTCTTCGTGATGAGCTGTACGTACCGCTCGAGCACCGCATGGTAGAGGGGCTCGCGAAACTTTCGCCGGATGAAGTACGACCCGAAGCTCTTGAAGGCGTACTCGAGCGGGAATGCTCGCGCCCACTCGCCGACAGCATAGGAAATCGCGACTCGGCCCGTGAGAACGTAGCCGACGAGAACGTAGTCGGCGTTCGAGCGGTGATTCATGAGGTAGACGACGATGGCGTCCCGCGGCAGGGTCGCCGCGCCGCGGCCGCCGTGCTGCTCGGCGGAAACTTTGTAGAAGAGGTTGAGCACCGCACGGCTCGCGATGTACCCGAAGCGGTAGTAGGCGAGGATGTTGAAAAACGGGACGATCTCGTCGATATATCTGCCGACGATTCGCCACACCTCGCCGGCATCGAGTCCCGTGTCCCGCGCGTGAGCGGCGACAGCGGCGGCGATGACCGGATCTGCCAGCAGCGTCTCTTTTACCCGAGCTTTCCCGGTTAGCTTGAACCGTTCGACGCGTGTGCCGCGCTCTTTCACAGAACGGATCGCACTACGGTTGATCTTCCGGCGGAGGAAGTCGAAGGGCATGCGGAGAAAGTATCTCACCACAGCTGTCTTGCGCTTGACCGGGCTCCTTCTGATCGGCGCGGCAGGGACGATTGCCGCGCAAGGCAAGCCGGCTCCACCTGAGCGCGCGGCGTCGAGGGACTCGGTGTCCACGGTCATGTCAGAAAGGACCGTCAACCGGTCCCTGACGCGGTTCCCTGCGCGGGTCCAACGCAAGGGTCCGGTCGCGCTGCATCTGCAGATTCTCCTGGATCGCGCGAATTTCTCGCCGGGAATAATCGACGGCGCGTGGGGCATCAACGCGGACAAGGCGCTCTCGTTCTTCGCCAACCCTTTCTATCTGGATCGGCTGGAGGGCGAGACACCTGCTCCCGTTCCGGCGATCGATCGCGCAACGTACGACAGACTTCGAGCCGGCGCGGGACCGGGGCCGCTTCTCACCCGCTATCGAATCACAAGAGAGGACGTTGCCGGCCCGTTCACCACTGTGCCCGACGACGTGTACGATCAGGCGAAGCTCAAATGCCTTTGCTACTCGTCCGCGGCGGAAGCGCTCGGAGAGAGATTTCACACCTCCCAGAAGCTGCTCGCGCAGCTCAACCCTCGCGTGAAATTCGACCACCTCGAGGCCGGTACGGAGATCGTCGTGCCCAACGTCCGCTCGGGCAACGTCGCATCCCCAACGGACACAGCGATAATTGCGAAGGTCGTGATCTCGAAGAAGGGGTTCTGGACACACGCGCTCGATTCGCAAGGGAAGATCATCTATCACTTCCCGTCCACGCTCGGCGCCGGATACGATCCGTCACCGACCGGTGATTTCAAGGTGACATACGTGTCTCGCGATCCGGCCTTCCATTATCAGCCCAAGCTTTTCTCGGAAGTCCCTGACGACCGGCCCGAGGCGCGCCTTCCTGCCGGTCCCAACTCGCCGGTGGGCGTGGTGTGGATGTCGCTGTCGAAGCCGCATTACGGGATTCACGGCACGTCCTCGCCGGAGACTATCGGCTACGCGAATTCACACGGGTGCGTGCGGCTGACGAACTGGGACGCGCTGCATCTCTCGGATCTGGTCGAGGGCGGAACCCGCGTCGAGTTCCACTGACGGCTGAAGCAGTGCTTTTCGCCGTATGGCGACGTGGCGGCCCCGAAATTGAATCCAGTTTCGGGCATGATGACCTCGAGAATGACTCGCGCTTCGCTGGCGCTGACTTCTGCCTTGATCTTCGGATGCATCGAGTTCAAGGATGACGATGCGAAGAAGCAGCCCGCTCAGGCAGCGCAGACCTCCGCCGCAGCGGACACGACCGACGATGACATCTCCGCACCATCATATGAAACGTTTTCGCTCGATACAGTGGGCGCCGGCGCGCGGTTCTCCGCTACGCCTGCCGATGATTCCACGTATGGCCGCATCTCGGAAAAGACTGCCACCGCAGGCATCACCCGCTTCCCCTTCCGCATTCCCAGGCGCGGGGCCGCCGCGCTCCAGGTCCAGGTGCTGCTCGACCGCGCACATTTCTCTCCGGGCATCATCGACGGCATGTGGGGCGACAACGCCGCGCGTGCGCTCGCGTTTTTCCAGTCGCCGAATACGGCCGACAGCTCCTTGCAGGCGACTCGCGATTCCACGGTGTCCATCGACAAGGCGACCTACGACAGATTGCGGGCTGCAGCCGAGTCGCAGCCGGTCGTCCGGAGCTACACGGTCACCGCCGATGATGTCAAGGGTCCGTTCACCGACATTCCGGACAAGGTGTACGACCAGGCGAAGCTGGAGTGCCTTTGCTATTCGTCGGCTGCGGAGGGGATCGCGGAGAAATTCCATACATCGCAGAAGCTCCTTGCACAGCTCAACCCCGGCGTCCAGCTCGCAAGTCTTTCCGCGGGCACGCAACTCGTCGTTCCGAATGTCAACGTTGACATCGCGGCAACAGGCGACACCGCTTCAGCGCCAAGGTCCGGAAGTACATCCTCGAACGCGCAGATCGCAAAGCTGGTCCTCTCCAAGAAGGGATTCTGGACTCACGCCGTCGACTCCTCGGGGACGATCCTCTACCATTTTCCGTCCACGCTCGGCGCGGGTTACGACCCCTCCCCCGATGGCGACTTTCACGTGACGGGCATCGCCTGGAATCCGCCGTTCCACTACCAGCCGAAGCTGTTCGCCGAGGTGGCTGACACGAAGCCCGAAGCGCGGCTGCCGCGCGGGCCCAACTCGCCGGTAGGCGTCGTGTGGATGGCGCTGTCGAAGCCGCACTACGGAATTCATGGTACATCCGCACCCGAGACGATCGGCTACGCGAACTCGCACGGATGCGTTCGACTGACCAACTGGGATGCTACGGAGCTTGGACGGCTCGTCAGAAAGGGGACCCCGGTAGAGTTTCGATAAATGACCCGTTACCCGTTACTCGTTACCCGTTACCCGTTACCCGTTACCCGTTACCCGTTACCCGCTTCCCGCTTCCCGCTTCCCGCTTCCCGCTTCCCGCTTCCCGCTTCCCGCTGCCTGCTGCCTGCTTCCCGCTGCCTGCTGCCTGCTGCCTGCTTCCCGCTGCCTGCTGCCTGCTTCCTGCTGCCAGATCACTTGAGTCGCTTTAGCAGTCCATGCAGCATCATGCGCACCTCCTCGACGCGCGCGAGCAGAGACGAAAAGTCCTTCTCCTTGATCAGGTCGAGATCGCGACCCAGTTGAACATGGCCCTCGACTTCTGTCACCGATGCGAGCGAGTATCGAAGGAACCGGGCAAACTCGCGCGGGCTTTCGTGCGCACTTCCTTCGACGATGTTTGTTGGAACCGATATGGCCGCTCGCTTGAGCTGATCACGCAGCGTGGCGCTGCTCGCTCCACGCATGGCATCAGTCACCCGATGCACATCGATGGCCAGCGCCTGCGCCGCCTCCCAAACGCGAAGCTTCCTGAAGTTGCCCACGCCGAATTCTTAGTCTTTCGCAACGCTGGCCTGTCATCCTTCGCTTGCCGGTGACCACCGAGTCTTGCATGGTAGTTGGTTACCGCGAACGGGCATCGGGTTGCGGGTTGCGCGTAGCGGGCAGCGGGCAGCGGGCAGCGGGCAGCGGGCAGCGGGCGACGGGCAACGGGCGACGGGCAGCGGGCGACGCGCAACGGGCAACGGGCAACGGGCAACGGGCAGCGGGCAACGGGCAACGGGCAACGGAAGTCGGGAATAAAAAAGGGGGAAAGCTTTCGCTTTCCCCCTTTTTCCTAAAACTCAAGCGTCCTACTCTTCGTCGTCCCCAAATCCTTTCGGAAGCGCTCCCGCTTTGGGCAGCAGTTCCTCCTCAAGATCCGGCTCCGCAAGAATCTCCGCGATGCTCGGCTCGGGGAATATCTCGGGCTCCGGCGGAAGCGGAGCGCCCTCGATGTCCACTTCCTGGTAGCGGTACATACCCGTTCCCGCGGGAATGAGGTGTCCGATGATGATGTTCTCCTTGAGGCCCATCAGCTCGTCTCTCGCTCCACGAATCGCAGCGTCGGTCAGCACCCGCGTCGTCTCCTGGAACGAAGCCGCCGAGATGAACGACTGCGTCGTCAGGCTGGCCTTGGTGATTCCGAGAAGCAGGGGCTCCGATACTGCGGGCTCCTCCTTCTTCTTCTTGGCCTTGTCGTTCGCGTCACGGAAATTCTGCTTGTCCACGTGCTCGCCCTCGAGGAACGGCGTGTCTCCGGACTCCAGAACGCGCACCTTCTGAAGCATCTGCCTGACGATCACGCCGATGTGCTTGTCGTTGATCTTCACGCCCTGCAGGCGGTAAACCTCCTGCACTTCGTTGAGCAGATACTCCTGCACCCTGCGCGCGCCGCTGATGCGCAGAATGTCGTGCGGGTTCTTCGGTCCCTCTGACAGTTTGTCAGCCGCGCGCACGCGATCGCCCTCGTGAACTCGAAGGTGCTTGCCGGCTCCGACCTCGTAGGGGGTCTCGTCCTTGAGCAGCGCTTCGCGCTCTTCCTTGGTCGCACGCTCCAGCTCCGAGTACAGCTCCTCGGACACGACGTAGATCTCGCGCTTCGCGCGCTTGATCGTACCGAGGATGACGCGACCGTCGCGCTCCGAGATGACCGCCGGATCCTTCGGCTTGCGCGCCTCGAACAGCTCGGCGACGCGCGGCAGACCACCGGTGATGTCGCGCGTCTTGTACGCCTCGCGGCTAACCTTGGCGAGAATGGTACCCGCCGTGATCTTCTGTCCGTCTTCGACGGTCAGCTGAGCACCCACGGGAATGACGAAGTCGCGGAGACGCTTCTCCTTCGATCCCTTGCTCTCCCAGATCTCGATGTGCGGGTGGAGCTTCTTCTCGCGGTCTTCGATGACGACCGTCTGGCGAAGTCCGGTGAGCTCATCGAGCTCCTCGGACACCGACTCGTCGGGGACGAGGTCGACGAACCTGATGGTGCCCTCGACGTCCGAGATGATCGGATTCGAGTACGGATCCCAGGTGAAGATGATCTGATCCTTCTTCACTTCCTCGCCGTCCTTCACCATCAGCGTCGCTCCCAGAGGAACCTGGAGTCGGGCGCCGATCTTGTTGTCCTGTGACGTGCGGATCGTGAGCTCACCCTCATACGAAGTGACAATCTGCTGTCCCTCGGAGTTGATGACGGTGACGAGACGATCGCCGTTCTCGATGACACCATCCACCTTGGACTTGCGAGCTGTCTGCTCGGCGATGCGTGCAGCCGTTCCACCGATGTGGAACGTGCGCAGCGTGAGCTGCGTGCCCGGCTCTCCGATCGACTGCGCCGCGATGATGCCCACTGCCTCGCCCTTGTCCACCATTCCCATGGTGGCCAGGTTGCGGCCGTAGCACATCTGGCAAAGCCCGCGCTTCGCTTCGCACGTGAGCACGGAGCGAATGCGAACTGTCTCGATCCCCGACTCCTCGATGGCCTTCGCCATGTCCTCGTCGATGAGCTGGCCAGCTTCAGCCATGAGAGTGCGACGACCCGACTGGTCGGTCTCGTGCGGATCCTCGATGTCCTCTGCCGCAACCGTTCCAACGATGCGCTCGGCCAGCGGCTCGATGATGTCCTCGCCTTCCTTCAGCGCTCCAACCTCGAGTCCGAGGATCGTGCCGCAATCCTCCTCGGTGATCGTCACGTCCTGCGCGACGTCCACCAGACGGCGCGTGAGGTATCCGGCATCCGCCGTCTTGAGGGCGGTGTCAGCCAGACCCTTTCGTGCGCCGTGCGTCGAGATGAAGTACTCGAGCACCGACAAACCTTCGCGGAAGTTCGACTTGATCGGGCTTTCGATGATCTCGCCGATGCCTCCCGTGAGCTTCTTCTGCGGCTTCGCCATCAGTCCGCGCATTCCCGCGAGCTGACGGATCTGGTCGCGCGAGCCACGCGAGCCCGAGTCGAACATCATGAACACGGGGTTGAACCCGTCGTTCGACTTCGCCATCGCGCGCACCATCGCGTCCGCGATGTCGGAGTTGGCGTGAGTCCACGTGTCGATGACCTTGTTGTAGCGCTCACCGTTCGTGATGTTGCCGGTCTGGTAAGCGCGCTGGAAGCGCTCGACGCGCTCCGTCGCCTCCTGAAGCAGCGGCTCCTTCTCAGCCGGAATGTGAAGGTCCTCGATTCCTATTGAGATTCCACCTCTCGTGGCATTCCGGAAACCGAATTCCTTGAGGCGATCCAGGAATGGCACCGTGCCCTTGAGGCCAGTTCTCCGATATGACTCGAAGACCAGCTCCCCAAGCGCCTTCTTCTTCATGTCGCGGTTCTGGTAACCAAGCTCCTTCGGGATGATCGCATTGAACATCGCGCGGCCCGCAGTCGTGTCGACCCAGCGCGCGCCTTCCATGTCGTTCACCCAGTACTTGATCGCCGTGTGGAAGTTGACGCGACCCTGAGCGAGCGCGACTTCGACTTCCGCCACGTTGCTGAACCGGCGGGCAGTCTTCAGTGCCTTCTCGAAATCGAACGGTGCCTTGGTCGCGAAGTAGCAGCCGAGGACGATGTCCTGGCTGGGCTCGGCGACGGGGCGTCCGTCTGACGGCTTGAGGATGTTGTTCGACGACAGCATGAGCAGGCGGCACTCGAGCTGAGCCTCGAACGAAA
>JBDTRZ010000118.1:0-7321 GCA_039931395.1 Gemmatimonadales bacterium | reverse complement strand
CCTGTCGCGCCATCTTGGCCTGCTCGAACTTGAACTTCCCGTAATCCATGATGCGAACGACGGGGGGACGAGCCAGCGGCGCCACTTCGACCAGATCCAGCCCCTGTTCCACCGCGGCGGCAAGTGCGGTCTCGACGTCCATGATTCCGAGCTGCGCGCCGTCGGCTGCGATGACACGGAGCGGGCTGATGCGGATCTGCCTGTTCACGCGCACGCGTTTTGTGGTGTCCTGAATACTCTGCTACCTCGATGAAAGAGAAACGTCAAACGAAAAAGCGCGGACCCCATAGGAGCCCGCGCGCAACCGGAGCCGAATGTACCTTCGGCGCCGAGTGGCCTGGACTCCTGCAGCACACCCCGCGTTCACGCGAGGGCCAGAGGGTGAGGCGGCCCGCCCGGGTCGCCTGCTTTTTCGGTTTTGTAACTCTTGAAGAGTAAACGAGTTGGAGGGGCTAAGCAAGTTCCCGGAACCGCCTCCACCTACGCGATCGTAGATACTTCGACCTTGAGACGGTAGCCCTTCCCGTCGTGCTCGATGCGGCCCCAGGCGACTGACGCGTCGTGCTCAAAGATCAGCAGCCACTCCTCGTCCTCCGCCTGCCTGAAGATTCTCCGCTTGGTCTCCAGAGTCACGAGAGGCTCGACGTCGTAGCCCATGATCCATGGCAGGGGGAGGTGCGCGCTCGTCGGGCACATGTCGGCGAGAAAGCACGCCCGCTCGCCACCCGACTCGATGAGCACGCTCTGGTGAAAAGGCGTGTGCCCCGGTGTCGGAACAACCCGGATGCCCTTCACGATCTCCTTCTCCCGGCTCACGAAAGTGACTTTGTGCATCCTCACGACGGGCATGAAGTTCCGCTCGAAGTAACTCGCGGAAGTCCTTTCGTTGGGGTGAGTTGCGTAGTCGTACTCTCCCCGCTTCACGACATATCGCGCGTTCGGAAACGAGACCTTCACCTGACCGGTTTCGTCGCTCCAGGTGTTGCCGCCTGCGTGATCGAAATGGAGGTGCGTGTTGATCACGATCGCAACGTCCTCCGGCCTCACGCCCAGCTCGGCGAGTCCGTCCTCGAGCGACGTTCTTCCGTCGGCACCGGCATTCTCGATTCCGTAGATGTCGAGAAACTTCTTCTCTTCCTTGTTCCCCGCTCCCGTATCGATGAGCACGAGTCCGGAAGGATGCTCGACCAGAAGGCACCTCATCCCGAGCTGGATTCGATTCCGCTCGTCTGCCGGAATGCGCGTCTGCCAGAGCGGCTTCGGCACCACACCGAACATCGCGCCGCCGTCCAGCTTCTGGCCGCCGGCCTGGATCGCGTGGACTGTCAGGTCGCCGATCTTCCGCGTCTCGACGAGCGGCATCGGCTTCACGCTGTCGTGTCCTTCGTCACCGGCGATGGCCACGCTTCTCTCCGCCGGCGCTTCCTGGCTGCGCGATGGCCGAGGAGAATGTCGAGGTCCTCCCATGTCGTGCAGCCGCGTTGTGCCGCATCCTTGAGAAGCGCGACGAGGCAGCGGGCGGTCGCGAGCGCGTCTCCGCCCGCCCGGTGTCTGCCTGAGATCTCGACACCATAGTGGTAAGCGACATGATCCAGTGAGCGGCGCGGCAGATGAGGCAGGAGACTGCGCGCAAGGCGAACTGTGCAGAGGCGACTGCCAGCGAGCCGTATCCCCGAAGCGCGAGTGACTTCATTCGACACGAATTTCCAGTCGAACGCCACGTTGTGGGCGACGAAGACACTTCCCTGCAGCGCGTCCACCAGTCTCGGCGCGATGGCGGAGAAGGTTGGTGCGTGCTTCACCATGTCCCAGGTGATTCTCGTCATTCTCGAGACAAAGGGGGGAATCGGGCGAAGTGGATTGACGAGCGTTTCGAACCGCTCCTCCGTCTTCACTTCACCGTCCCGAACGATCACCACTGCTATCTCCGTAATTCGATCGGACGGCCACACTCCGCCGGTGGTCTCGACATCGACGACTGCCCACGACACGGACGCCAGCGGCTGCGGGGGCAGATCCGCGATGACCCGCTTTCCTCGGCGGCGTGGTCCGCGTTGCTCGGTGTGGCCGGTATGGCGACGGTCGTTCGGAATCTCTCCGGCCCCGCGATCCGGGATCGTCGGGAGCTCGATCAGTGTCCAGCGGCCCAGGGAATCCTTCACGAATTCCGGCCGCCCCGAGAACATCGCGTGCGCCATGTGCTCCGCAACGATGCGCGGCGCTGCCGGGAGATTGCAGACGTGCCCGATGAGATCGACTACGTCAGCTGGGCCGCTCCGGAGATAGATCGCTGCGCGGTCCGTCAGCAGGGTTGCCTCGGGCCGGGTCTGGATGCCGCCGTAAGTCATTCCCAGGGGTCATCCCTCACGATCGGGCAGGTCATGCAGCGGGCGCCGCCGCCGCCACGCACCAGCTCCCCGCCGTCGAACGTGATCACCGCGCGCTCGCTCTCTCCGATTGGTTCACTCCCATCCAGAAAGGCGGCTGCCGATACGATTTTGAATCCAGTCTTCTGCATCTCTCGAAGTGTAGCCTCGTTCCGCGAGTAGGAGAGCACCACTCCTGGCCTCACCGCAACGAAATTGCAGCCGGACGCCCACTGCTCCCTCTCCTGAACGATTCGCCGATCGCCTCCGCAAAGTATGGGCTCCATCGGAATTCCGCACGCCTCGAGTGCGTGAAAGATTCCCGGCGTCTCTCTCATCGATCCCGTGCTCTTCCTCCAGTGCAGAATCGGCAGGCGCTCGGGACCCATGAAGTGGGGAGGGTGGACGATGCAAAGCTCCCGGTCGACCTGAGTGAAGATCATGTCGAGGTGGATCGCCGTGGTCTCTCCCGGCATGATGACGATGATCAGGTCGGTGAACTCGGTCTGCTCGAACAGGACGTTCGCGAGATTGTCGATGGCGGCGGGACTCGATCGCTCGCTGAAGCCGATGATCATCGTGTCGCGGCGAAGCGGGTGGACATCTCCACCCTCGAGCGTGTAGTTCATCCTGTGCTCGCGCGAGCCGTCATACAGGATGCCCTGGTTCTTCACGCGCGGGTTGTGCCGGAAGATTGCCTTCATGATGAGCTCTTCCGTCCAGCGCACTCCGTACCGCATGGATCCGATCATCACGTGCTCGTTGATTGCCATCGCAACGTCACGCGTGAAGAAGAGATTTGGCAGCGGTGGCAGCGCATAGCCGGTCTCGTTGAGAGTCCGAGTGAGCTGGCCCGGCATCTCTTCCCTTCCTTCGATGAGAGTGCGGACCAGCTCACGCGACTCGAGCCCCGCGAGCTCACGTGACAGGGGCTCCGACGAGATGATGTCGAGTGTGTCGGCTATGAGGTGCTGCTTCGTTTCGTCGTCGCTCAGCACTTCAGCGAGAAGGTCGGTGACGTGATGCACGGTTGCGAACCGCTCGAGGATTGCAACGAAGCGGGCGTGCTCCTGGCGTGCGCGCGGCACGTCCATGATGTCATCGTAGAGGTAATCGGCGCGGGTGGACGGGGTCACCGCGAGGAGCTCGGCGCCCGGGGCGTGAACGAGCACCTCACGCAGGCGTCCGATCTCTGAGCTCACGTACACTGCCATCGAAACCAACTTAATGGTGGTTGCGTGCGGGCGCCCGCTTTCATCGGTTGCCCGTGATGGCCGGGTTGCCTAACTTGTGAACTAATTCACAAGCTTCCAGGCCGTGAAACGGATAGCCGAATCGACCGTTCGAAGACTTTCGATATACCTGAGCTTCCTCGAGGAGATCGAGGAGCGCGGCATGCTCACCACCTCGAGCGATGACCTGGCCCGCCTTGGCGGCACGACGTCCGCTCAGGTTCGAAAGGATCTCTCGTTCTTCGGATCCTTCGGAAAGCGCGGACTCGGCTATTCGGTTCCCGAGCTGTCCTCGAGACTGAGAGACATCCTCGGACTCGGGAAACAATGGAAAGTCTGCATCATCGGCGTCGGGAAAATCGGAGCGGCTCTCGCGAGTTACCAGGGATTCGCAGAGCGTGGGTTCATCGTGACCGGGCTTTACGACAGCGATCCCGAAAAGGTCGGCACGAAGTCGGGCGCCGTGACCGTTCGCGACACCGACGAGCTGGAGCGTGACGTCAGGTCGGGGAAATACGATGTCGCGATTCTCACTGTTCCGTCGGAGAACGCGCAGGAGATCGTCGATCTGGTCGTGAAGGGTGGGATCCAGGCAATCCTCAGCTTCGCGCCGACCCAGCTCACAGTGCCGGCGGATGTCGAGCTGCGGACCGTGAACATGGCGATGGAACTGGAGGCGCTCAGCTTCGCGCTGACCAACCGGACGAACGGGAGATAGCAGAGGCCAGCAAACGCGCGACAGAGTCTCAGAGGTTCGGAGAAAACCAGAACTGCGACTGCGCCACAGAGGCTCTGAAGCCCAGAGGACTACGGGAATTGATTTGGAAGGACAACGACGCAGCGGCAGTCAATCGACCTCAGTAATGTCGTTGCAGTTCCCAATATTCTTTTTTGGTTTTCTCTGAGCCTCTGTGCCTCTGTCGCGCGGTTGTAGTTCGCTTTTCTCAGTTTCGATCCGATACTGCTCTCATGAGCGCGACGAGTTCCTCGGGCGACAACGTCTCCGGCCGCGCACGCGGGTCGACTCCCGAATTGACAAGAACCTGAGAAGCCTCCTCCGCCGAGATGTCGGCCACTGAACGGAGGACGTTTCCGAGCTGCTTCCTCCGCATCCCAAAGAGTCCCTGAACGAAACCTCGGAAACGCTCGACTTCGTCAGGCCGGATAAGTCCCTCGCTACGCGGAGTGATCCGCAGAACGGCCGAGTCAACTTTGGGCGGAGGCTTGAAGGCCGAGGGCGGAACGTGGAGAAGTATTTCAGCGGTGGACATCGCCTGAACGTTCGCGGAGAGTGCACCGTACTGGCGCGAGCCGGGAGGCGACACGATCCGCTCGGCCACTTCACGCTGGACGAGAAACACTCCGTGTCTGGGAAATGGCGGACGCAGGACGTGAAACATGATCGGAGTGGTGATGTAGTACGGGACATTTCCGACAACGACGAAAGGCCCGCTCGTAAGATCCGAGAGCTTCACCTGCAGCACGTCCTTCTCGAGAATGGTGACACCCGGGTTGTCTGCATATCGCTTGCGAAGCGCGGCGCTGAGCGCGCGATCGATCTCGATCCCTATGAGCGGATTGGGCCGTGCAGCGAGAATGTCGGTGAGGGCACCGCGGCCCGGACCTATCTCGATCACCGTATCGCCGGGATGTGGTGCCACCGCCGCGGCGATTGCCTCGAGGACACTCTGGTCGTTGAGAAAGTGCTGCCCGAACCGCTTGAGGACCGGGGGATTCGCGCGCGATCCGCGCACGTCAGCTCCTGAGAACGAGCAGCGTCAGGTCGTCGGGGCTTACCGTATCGCCGGTGTAAGAGCCGAGGAGATCGAACACCGCGGTCACGATCTGTTCCGGCTCTTTCGATCTGTTGCCGACGATCACTTCCAGAACCGCCGCCTCTCCGATGCGCTCTCCGGAAGGCGCCCGCGAATCGACGATGCCGTCGGTGAACAGCGCCAGCAGATCCTTTCCCTTATGCCACGGAAGTGATTCGGCACCCGGCGCCTCTTCGCTCAGGCCGAGCGGCGGCGCATCGGCACCGAGCCGGCGTGTCGCCCCGTCACTTCCGATCACGAACGCGTGCGGGTGTCCCGTGTTCGCGTAGCGCAGCTTTCCCGCGCTGTGATCGATCACGCCGAAGAACACGGAGATGTACATCTCGGTGCTGGACAGCTCCTCACGCAGCGATCCCAGCAGCATCGACAGCATGTCGCCGGGGTCGCGAGCACTCTGCGCGTGAATCGCCGATGCGCTCATCGCAAGCGCCATTATGAGCGCGGCGCGGTAGCCATGGCCGGAGACGTCGCCGATCATGACACCGGTGCGATTCCGCGGCATTCGAAAGAGATGATAGAAATCACCGCCGACGCTTTCCGCTGGTATCACTCGCGCGGCGACTATCGCTTCGGGCGCGACGATCGAAGTCTTCGGCAAAAGCTTCATCTGCAGGTCGTGCGCGAGCGACATCTCCTGCATCAGCCGCTGCTGCTCGATCGACGCGCGGACCAGTCGCGCGTTCTGAATCGCCGTGCCGATCTGCGTTGCGATCGCGGCAACGAGTTTCTGATCGCCTGCGCTGTAGGGCTGCCGCGAGCGCCGGTCAGAGAGGTTCACGACGCCGAGCGGCTCGCCGCCGGACGGGGTGGTCCACATGATCGGCACAGAGAGCATCTCGCCGCGCCTGTATGTACGTTCCGCTTCGCATTCCATCACACCTGCTTCGACTGTCAGCGGGTGCTGCGTGCGAAACACCCGGGACGACACGCAATCGGGGTCGTCGACCCGGATCGGCGGTGCGTTCGCAGCTTCGGTGCCGATGGCTGCGACGACATGCAGCATGTTGGTCCCAGGCTCGTGTACGAGAATGGACGCGTGCCGCGCACCGACAGTCTCCGAGATCTCGGTGAGGATCGTCGAGGCCGCTTCCTCGAGCGTGACGGTGCGGCCGAGAATCTCGCCGATCGTGTAGAGGAGGTTGATCTCCTCGTAACGCTCGGCGAGCTCGAGAGCCGCGTGCTCGACCTCCTGCGCGCCGCGAAGTATCTGCGCGACGACGGGGAGCAGCATTCTGAAATGATTGTCGCTGGGCGCAGTCTCGGGGTCGCAAGGCGCGACGGAGAGCCACGTTCGCCGCACGCCTGGAACGGCTGCCACGGCAACCGTGCCGCTGTTCGTGGTTACGGGCGCGACCGATCCGGGCTCAGGCAGAGTTTCGGGCGGCGTGATGCGGGAGCTCGAGCGCGCCAGCAGCCGGGGCACGCCAGTGCCACCGTCACTCGCTGTCCAGACTGCGGCATCACACCGCGTCGATTCGCGGAACGCTACGAGCACCGCCTCCAGCTCTTTCATTCGCGGAGCAGTGTCAGCCGGACGACGTTGCCGTCGGACTGGAAGCGCTCGACGTTGTCCATCAGCAGCTTCATGAGGAAGAGGCCGCGGCCGTCCTCCTGCATGAGATTGTCCGGAGCAGTCGGATCGGGGCGCTCCGCGGCCAGATCGAAGCCTGGACCTTCGTCGACGACGTCGAAAACGACGGCATCGTCGCTCACTGTCGCTCTCACGCGCACATGCTTGTTCGGACCGTCACCGTTGCCGCGAAGGATGGCGTTCGACAGCGCCTCCGCGAGCGCCACCCTGACGTTGAGCGAGCACTTGTGCGGGGGAACCCGAAGCTCGCGACACTTTCGCGTCGCGAGCTCAATGACTTCTTCTATGTACCTGACG
>JBDTRZ010000117.1:0-7525 GCA_039931395.1 Gemmatimonadales bacterium | reverse complement strand
TCCCCCAATGCGCACTCAGTACGCATTGCGTAATTCTCAAACTGAACCACCACTCCTCTGTGGAACTGCTCGTGATTGCTGACGAAACGCGTTAATTTCCCTGTTCGAAATAGGCAAACCCAATACCCGCGCCTGGCCGCGGATCGGAGCAAGTGTGAACATCCACGAGTATCAGGCGAAGGAAATCTTCCGCGGAGAGGGAATCCCGGTTCCGCCCGGCGAGGTCGCAACGACACCGGCTGAAGCCGAGACGATTGCCGGAAAATTTGGCGGCACTGTAGTCGTCAAGGCGCAAGTCCACGCCGGCGGTCGCGGAAAGGCGGGCGGAGTGAAGCTGGCGAAAACTCCCGAGGAAGCCCGTAAGGCGGCGGAAAAGATCCTCGCTCTCACCATCAAGGATCTCCCTGTCAGGAAAGTTCTCGTGACTCCGGCCGCGGACATCAAAACCGAGGCCTATGTGGGCGTGATCGTCGACCGTGCGTCGAAGCGCGCCGTCTTCATGGTGAGCCCCGCCGGTGGCATCGACATCGAGGAAGTCGCGGCGAAGACTCCCGACAAGATCCTCCGCCATCCTGTCGATCCCCGATACGGACTGCAGTCATACGAGGCGATGGAGATGGGCTTCTTCCTCTACGACGACGTGAAGAAGGCACGCTCGGCAGCGAAGATCATGCAGCAGCTATACTCCGCATTCACCAAAAGCGGAGCATCCCTCGCCGAGATCAATCCGCTCGTGACGACTCTCGCAGGAGAGGTTGTGGCTCTCGACGCGAAGATGGTGGTCGATGACAACGAGCTGGACCGGCGGCCCGAGATTGCGGCGCTCCGCGATGAATCTTCCGAGGACCCGAGCGAGGTGGAAGCGAGAAAAGCGAATCTCACGTTCATCAAGCTCGATGGAAACGTGGGCTGCGTAGTGAACGGTGCCGGCCTGGCGATGGCGACGATGGACCTCGTGAAATACTACGGCGGCGAGCCGGCAAACTTCCTCGACATCGGCGGATCATCGAATCCCGAGAAGGTAGTCAGCGCTCTCCGCATCATCACTGCGGATCCGAGCGTCAAGGCGATTCTGTTCAACATCTTCGGTGGCATCACCCGTACAGATGATGTGGCGACCGGCATCGTCACCGCGACGAAGCAGAATCCTCTCAAGGTTCCCATCGTGATTCGCCTCACCGGCACGAACGAGGAAATCGCCCTCGAGATCCTGAAGCAGAACGGGTTCTCGGCCATGACTGACATGGACGAAGCAGTGAAGAAGGCGGTGTCACTCGCAACGGGGAAGGCGGCGTGAGCGTCTTCATCGACAACAGCACGCGCCTGCTCGTCCAGGGAATCACGGGCCGCGACGGATCGTTTCACACGCGACAGATGATCGAGTACGGCACTCAGGTCGTCGGCGGCGTGACTCCGGGCAAGGGCGGCCAGAAGTTCGACGACAAGGTTCCGATCTTCAACACGGTCTCCGAGGCAACGACGGAAACCGGGGCAAACGCGACGGTCATCTACGTCCCGCCGATGTTCGCGGCCGATGCGATGATGGAAGCCGCGGACGCCGGCATTCCTTTCATCGTCTGCATCACGGAGGGCGTGCCTGTCCTCGATATGACGAGAGTCTATCCCTTCGTGAAAGAGAAAGGCGCCCGGCTGCTCGGACCCAACTGTCCCGGCCTCATCTCTCCTGGCAAATCCAAGGTTGGAATCATTCCCGGCCGCATCTGCACTCCGGGACCGATCGGCCTGGTGAGCAGATCCGGGACTCTTACCTATGAAGTGGTCTTCCAGATGACGCGCGCCGGAATGGGACAGACGACGTGCGTTGGAATCGGCGGCGATCCGATCAACGGAACGAACTTCATCGAGTGTCTGGCCGCGTTCGAGGCGGATCCGGACACGGAGGCGGTCGTGATGATTGGCGAGATCGGTGGAACCGACGAGCAGGACGCCGCTCGCTTCGTGAAAGAAAGCATGAAGAAGCCTGTCGTTGGATTCATTGCCGGCCAGACTGCTCCGCCCGGCCGCCGGATGGGGCACGCGGGCGCGATCATCTCAGGTTCAGCAGGTACCGCGGCGGAAAAAATCGAGGCGTTCGAGGATGCGGGCATCGGTGTGGCGAAGCGTCCGATCGATGTCGTGCAACTTCTTAAGAGTCGGTAACTAAACACATACAGGACATAGACATGGCTGGCAGAGTCACACTCACGATCATCAAGCCCGATGCCTTCGGATCCGGCAAGGCTGGCAAGGTCATCGCGCATCTCGAGGGGGGCGGATTCAAGGTTGTGGCCGCGCGCGTTCTTCACATGACCGAGGCGCAGGCCGGTGCGTTCTACGAAGTCCACAAGGAGCGCCCGTTTTACGGCTCTCTCGTGAGGTTCATGACTTCCGGTGCATGCATGCCGATGGTACTCGAGAGGGAAAACGCAGTACTTGCCCTTCGCGACGCGATTGGCGCGACCGACCCTGAAGAGGCTGCCGAGGGAACGGTCCGCAAGCTGTACGCGGAATCGAAGGAGCGGAATGCGATTCACGCGTCCGACTCAGATGAGAACGCGGAGCGCGAGGCGAGGTTTTTCTTCCCGGACGCCGAGCTGATTCAGGCCAGATAGGAAAGGACACCGGGACTTCTCGATAGCCCATAAGGCCGCTAATTTTCATAACTTATGCTGTCGTTTGACATCCGTTCACTGGAGTCGGAGGCAGCGCATGTCGATGGGAAGCTCGCGCCGGACGATCCGGTGTGGCAGGCCGGCGATGTGCGCCCGACAGATCCGATCGAGGTCGAGGGCCGCCTTTCCGCGGCTGGCCCCTCCAGGTTCTACTTCAGTGGAAGGCTGAGCGGAGAGACTGAAATGGGTTGCCGGCGATGCCTGACCGAGGTCGGTGCGGCGGTGGATGAAGAGGCTCATTTCATCTTTTCATCTGAAGGAGAGGACTCGACGGACGATCCCGATGTCTACCCGTTCAACCCGAACGCAACGTCACTCGATTTGCGTCCGGCGGTGCGGGAGCTCTGGCTTCTGTCGGTGCCGGCCTTCGTGCTTTGCCGCGAGGACTGCAGGGGATTCTGCGCGAATTGCGGAACTGATCTGAACACAAGCTCATGCGACTGCACTCCGGTCGCGACCGAAAGCCGTTGGGACGCGTTGCGGGCCATCCGCGACCAGCTGCCCTGAATAGCTCTACACTAAACTGGAAACAGGAAAATGGCCGTCCCAAAGCGACGTACGTCGAAGAGAAAGAAGCGAGCTCGAAACACCCACAAGACAGCTCCCGCGATCGCGATCCAGAAATGCCCGCGGTGCCAAACCATGAAGCGTCCGCACCACGTCTGCGAGGAATGCGGATACTACGATGGTGAACAGCGGGTAGCAGCCCGCGAAGCGTAGCATTGGCGCGCATCGCGTTGGACGCCATGGGGGGCGATTTCGCGCCCCGGGCGACTATCGCTGGAGCGCTGCAGGCACTCGATGAGATGGACCCGGGCCACCTGGTCCAGCTCGTCGGGCAAACCAGCATCATCGAAACTGAGCTCGCCGCGCTTCTCAGCGGCGAGCTTGCTCATTGCACTCGCGTCAGAGACCGGATCACCATCGTCGAGGCCTCGGACAACATCGGCATGTCGGAGCGGCCGACCGCTGCGCTGCGCAAGAAGCCCAACAATCCGATGGCAGTCGGCATCAAGCTTCAGGTGGACGGCCTCTCCGATGCGTTCGTGTCCGCCGGAAATACAGGCGCTCAGATGGCCGTCTCTGCGGTTCTGCTCGGATTGCATCCGGGACTCAAGCGTCCGCCGGTGTGCACCATACTTCCGACTTCGCGCGAGCCGATCGTCTTTCTCGACTCTGGGGCAAACGTGGACTGCTCAGCGGCGGAGCTGGTTCAGTTCGCCTGGCTGGGCGCTGTATACGCCGAGTATGTCCTCGATCGCCGCAATCCCGTTGTTGGGCTGCTCAGCATCGGCGAAGAGGAAGCCAAGGGCAACGCAGTGTCGAAGGAAGCATTCTCGCTGTTCGAGAACGCGGGGTTCAACTTTCAGGGGAACGTCGAAGGACGTGACCTCCCTCCCGCCGTGACCGAACGCGGTCCGGTGGACGTCGTTGTCTGCGACGGATTCGTCGGCAACATCGTGCTCAAGTTCTACGAGGGCCTGATCCCGATGATCCTCGAGCTGCTCGAGCGTGATCCGGAGATGGACATGCCGCGCGCCAGGAAAGCGCTGAGCGCGCTGGATTCGTCCAGGTATGGCGGCGCTCCGCTTCTCGGCGTGCGCGGAGTGAGCATGATCTGCCACGGAAACTCTACGCCGCGCGCGATCAAGAACGCCATCGCTGCCGCTGTCCGAGCCGTCGAGTCGCGGGTCAGCGAGCACATTGGCGAGAAGCTCGCTGAAGCGGAAAATTCCGCGATCCGGACGAGACAGGCATCGTGAAGAGACCGATCGCAGCAGTGATGTCCACCGGTCGCGGAATCCCCGCTCACGTGATGACGAATCACGACTTCGCCGCGATCGGAATCGAGACGTCGCACGACTGGATCTTCGAGCGATCAGGGATCGTCGAGCGACACATCGCGAAGGACGGTGACACGACATGCTCGATGGCTGCGACCGCCGCCCGACAGGCGATGCAGCGCGCGGACATTCATCCAGGACAGCTCGACACGATCGTGCTCAGCACGGCAACGCCGGATCGCCTGCTCCCGTCGACAGCGGTTGACCTCCAGGCCGCGCTCGGAGCGACACGGGCCGCTGCCTTCGACGTCGGTGCCGCGTGCTCGGGATGGCTGTACGGAATGACTGTCGCCGAAGGAATGATAGCGTCAGGGTCGGCCGAGACGATTCTCGTGGTCGGTGCGGAAAAGATGAGCGCCATCGTCGATTGGAAAGACCGCGCGACATGCGTGCTGTTCGGCGACGGAGCCGGCGCGGTGATTCTCCAGCGCTCGCGCACCGGGAAGGGAATCCTCTCCAATTTCCTCAGAAGCGATGGGCAGCTGGCCGATCTTCTGTATCGGCCGAGCGGCGGCGCGACGAATCCGATGACGGCGCAGATTCTGGAGGACCGCAGTCACCTCGTTCGGATGGCCGGCCGCGAGGTGTTCAAGCATGCGGTCCGGTCGATGTCGGAGGCTGCGGACCGCGCTCTCGATTCCGCGCGCCTCACCGGAGCCGACATCGATCTTCTCATTCCGCACCAGGCCAACGTCCGGATAATCGAGGCGACCGCCAAGCACTCGAACATCCCGATGGACAAGGTCTACGTGAATGTCGATCGCTTCGGCAATACTTCTTCCGCGTCGATCCCGATCGCCATCGACGAAGCGTTCGAGAAGGGGATCATCAAGGAAGGCTCGACAGTGCTGCTCGTCGCATTTGGCGCCGGCTTCACGTGGGCCTCGATGATCATCCGGTTCTAGCGCATGGACGTCGTGCTGCTCTTTCCCGGCCAGGGATCACAGAAGCCGGGTATGGGGAAGGATCTCGCCGAGGCGTTTCCCGAGGCGCGGCAGGTCTTCGAGCAGGTTGACGATGCGCTCGGCTTTGCGCTCAGCACTTTGTGCTTCGAGGGGCCGGCTGACGACCTCACGGCGACTCTGAACGCCCAACCCGCACTTCTGACTCACGGGGCTGCAGTCTGGGCGGTCGCCAAAGCGGCAATCGGCGGAAACGTCCGCGCGGCTGCCGGACATTCTCTCGGAGAGCACACGGCGTATCACGCCGCGGAATCGACGACTTTGACCGATGCCGCGAAGCTCGTTCGCCGAAGAGGGCAGCTGATGTATGAGGCCGGTGTAACGCGGCCCGGAGCGATGGCGGCTGTCCTCGGCAAGCTCGACGATTCGATCGAATCATTGTGCGAGCTGGCGACGCGAAGCGCGGGTCTCGTGGTTCCCGCCAACTACAACGCCGCCGAGCAGATCGTGGTGTCGGGGGAGGTCGCCGGTGTGGAGCGGCTCATGGTCCTCGCCAGGGAAAACGGCGCGAAGCGCGCAGTGCGGCTTCCAGTGAGTGGTGCTTTTCATTCTCCGCTAATGGAACCTGCTGCAGAAGGATTCAGTGAAGCAGTGAATTCGACTCAGTTCGCCGAGCCGTCGTTTCCGGTCTATTCGAATGTCACCGAAGCTCCGTCGGCGTCCGCCGATGACACTCGCGAGCTTCTCATTCGCCAGCTCACTGCGCCGGTGCGCTGGGCCGGAGAAGTGACGCGGATCGCGGCGGATTTCCCGGATGCGCTTTTTGTCGAGATGGGTCCGGGGAATGTGCTCACCGGTCTCCTCACTCGCATCGTACCCGCGGCGCGAGGAATCGCCTGCGGAACGCCTGCCGACTTCGATAGACTCATCAACCAGATCGCCGCATGAACATCGACCTGACAGGAAAGAACGCCGTCGTCACGGGGAGCACGCGAGGCATCGGGCGCGCGGTCGCGCAGGCGCTCGCCGACAGCAGTGCGCGTGTTGCCGTCGTGGGCCGCGATCGCGACAAGGCATCCGCTGTTGCAGCCGACATCGGCCGGGGTGCTGCTGGATTCGCGTGCGACGTCGGCGATACGTCGGCCGTCACGGCCCTCATCGGCGACGTTGAAAAGGAGTTCGGCGGCATCGACATACTCGTCAACAACGCGGGAGTCACGCGCGACAATCTCGTGGTGCGGCTCAAGGACGAGGACTGGGATGAGGTTCTCGACGCGAACCTTCGCGGCGCCTTCGCTGCGATCCGCGCGGCATCGCGGGGAATGATGAAGAGACGCTCCGGCCGCATCATCAACATGGCGAGCGTCGTCGGCATCACCGGCAACAAGGGGCAGGCGAACTACGCGGCGAGCAAAGGCGGGCTGATAGCTCTGACGAAATCCGTGGCGAAGGAGCTGGCGTCGCGAAATATCCTGGTGAACGCGATAGCCCCGGGGTTCATCGAGACCGAAATGACAGCGGCCATGACTCCCGAAGCTCGCGCTGCGCTCAACGGACTGATTCCCCTCGAGCGTCTCGGGACTGTCGAGGACATAGCCGCCGTGGTGGTCTTCCTTTCGTCTGACAAGGCATCCTACATCACCGGCCAGGTCATCGTCGTCGACGGCGGCATGGTCATGTGAGACCCTCTGTAAACGGCGTCACGTAACTTTCTGCTACACCGACAGTTAACTATATTCTTCCAAACCACCACAGACACGAGGAAAGCAACATGGCCGATAACTCGGAGAAGGTTAAGGACATCATCGAGAAGGAGCTCGGAGTTGAGCGCGAGAAGCTCACCAATGAGGCGAGCTTCATCGAAGACCTGGGCGCCGACAGCCTTGATATCGTCGAGCTGGTCATGGAGTTCGAGAAGGAGTTCAACATCGACATCCCGGATGAGGATGCGGAAAAGCTGCGCACGGTCGGTGACGCGCTCGGCTATCTGAACAGCAAGATCCCGGCGTAATGAAGCGAAGGGTCGTCGTCACGGGCATGGGTGCCGTGACGCCTGTCGGCAACGACGTGGCGACGATGTGGCAGTCCCTGATCGAAGGGAAGTCAG
>JBDTRZ010000116.1:0-8006 GCA_039931395.1 Gemmatimonadales bacterium | reverse complement strand
GCAATGCGCTTCGTCGCCGAGCGCGAAGAGCTCGACCCCGAGACAATTCGTGACGAAGTCTCCAGAGGCCGGCTCGTGATCCCCGCCAACGTCCGCCACCTCGCAGGAGCGCTCGAGCCGATGTGCATCGGCAAGGTCGCCAGGGTGAAGATCAACGCAAACATCGGGAACTCCGCGGTCTCATCCGACATCAACGGCGAGATCGAGAAGCTTGGCATGGCGGTGAAGTACGGCGCGGACACGGTGATGGATCTCTCGACCGGCGGTAACATCGACGCCATTCGGCAGGCGATCATCGACACCTCGCCGGTTCCGATCGGAACGGTTCCGATCTATCAGGCAGTGCAGCAGGAGAAGGAGCTCGAGGAGCTCACCGCGCAGGACCTGCTCGACATGATCGAGCATCAGGCGAAGCAGGGCGTGGATTACATGACGATTCACGCCGCGATCCTCATCGAGCACCTGCCCCTCGTGCACGGTCGCACCACCGGAATCGTGAGCCGCGGCGGATCGCTGCACGCCGTGTGGATGATGCATCACCGCAAGCAGAACCCGCTGTACGAGCACTTCGACGAAGTCCTCGAGATCCTGCGCCATTACGACGTCACTATCTCGATCGGCGATTCACTGCGTCCCGGCTCGCTGGCGGATGCAAGTGACAGAGCGCAGTTCGCCGAGCTCGACACGATGGGTGAGCTGACGACGCGTGCGTGGGAGTACGACGTGCAGGTGATGATCGAGGGACCTGGTCACGTGCCGATGGACCAGATCGAGATGAACGTCAAACGCGCGAAGAGAGTCTGCCATGAAGCGCCGTTCTACACGCTCGGCCCCCTCGTGATCGACATCTCGCCGGGTTACGATCACATCTCGAGCGCGATCGGCGCCGCGCTGATCGGCTGGCACGGGTCGGACATGCTCTGCTACGTCACGCCGAAGGAGCACCTCGGCCTGCCGAACGCCAACGACGTTCGCGAGGGCGTTATCGCGTACAAGATCGCGGCGCATGCTGCCGACGTTGCACGCGGACGAAAAGGAGCACGCGACCGCGACGATGCACTGTCACGTGCTCGCTACGCATTCGACTGGAAGGAGCAGTTCCGTCTGGCGCTGGATCCGGAGCGCGCGCAGGAATATCACGACGAGACCCTGCCGGCGGAGTACTTCAAGAGCGCCGAGTTCTGCGGAATGTGCGGACCGAAGTTCTGCTCGATGCACCACTCGCGCACGATCGAGGAAGGGATTGCCGAGCTTGCCCGGGAGCTTTCGGAGAAGGGAGAGCTTGCTTCGGTGTGACAGACGTGCAAACTGCTAGCTGCAAATTGCGGTTAGCAGTTTGCGCGTCCATTCTGATCCTGTCGTCGGGATGCGTCCGGTCTCAGCCTCCCGAGGCGCCGATCCCCGTTTCACCTTCGATCACGAGCGCTGACTCCGAGTACTTCGGGCGACACTCGCTGATGGTCCCGGTGGATGGAGTCTCACCTCGCGAGCTCCGCGACTCATTCAACGACGCGCGCGGTGACGGCCGCACGCATCGCGCGACCGACATACTCGCTCCGCGCGGAACCCCTGTCGTCGCTGCGATCGACGGTGAGGTCATCCGCATGAGACAGAACTCCGCCGGCGGGACCACGGCGTATCTGGTGGATGACGAGCGACGGTACGTTTACTATTACGCGCATCTCGATCACTACTCTGACCGCATCACGGAAGGTCTTCGCGTGCACCAAGGCTTCGTCATCGGTTATGTGGGCACGAGCGGCAACGCGCCTCCGGATACTCCGCATCTCCATTTTCAGGCGATGCGGCTCATGGAAGGGCAGCGCGACTGGTGGAACGGCACGCCGGTTGACGTGCGCTCGTTCATGACGAAGACGGGGAAGCCCAGCGAATGAAGGGCAAGGACCGGGCAGCACTGAGGGCGAGTGCCCATCACCTCAGCCCGATCGTTCACGTAGGGCAGCACGGCATCACGGCGGCACTCATCACCTCGCTCGAGGACGCGCTCAGAACGCAGGAGCTCGTCAAGGTGAAGCTCGGAAAGAACGCGGAGGTGAAGGCGAAGGATGCAGCGGGCGAGCTCGCGGCAGCGACTGCGTCGGAAGTCATCCAGGTGATCGGGCGGACCGCAACGTTCTATAGGGAAAAACCCTCCAGCCCGCGACTTCCATAGGAAAAACCCTCGCCCCCTTGATGTGGCCGGTTCCACCGCCTTATTTCCAAATCGCGGCTCAGGTAATGCAGGCGGTTCCCGGCAGCGTGTCGCAAACTGACACACTTCTTAGTGTGTTAGCCGGTCGACCAATACATGTGTTGCCTCCATCCGCCCGCAACCCGTCGATTTGCATATATCTTTCGACTTACCTAATCACCGTTTATCAACGCCATGTCCCCTCGCCCTAGAACAGTCGACGATTCCACGATCCTCGCAGCCGCTGTCACCGTTCTGAGCCGGATGGGGCCCGAGCGACTCACCCTCGCCGACGTTGGTGAAGAAGCGGGACTTTCGGCAGCGACGCTGGTTCAGCGATTCGGATCCAAGCGGGAGCTCCTGCTCTCGGTCCTCAAGTTCGCGACCGGTGGGATGCACGAGCGCTTCGAGTCAGCCAGCAGGGGGCACGAGTCGCCTCTCGAAGCACTTTTCGCAGCGGCTGCGGACCGCGCAGTTCCCGTCGGCGAGCCGGAAGCGCTGGGAAACCTGCTCGCATTCTACCTCGCGGCACTGAACGACGCGGACTTCCGAGCTCTCGCGATCGAAAACTCGAACCGCGCGGTAGCCGGATACAAGCGCCTGCTCGATGAGGCCGTCGCGGCTGGAGAGGTGGACAGCTACGTCGATACTGCCCAGCTCGCCCAGACGATCTATTCGCTGACGATGGGCACTCTGCTCACATGGGCAGTCACAGGCGGGGGCAACTATCGCTCGCGCGTGAGACGCGAGCTCGACGTTCTGCTCCGGCCGTTCCGCAGAACACCGCGAAAAGCGCCCGGACACTCACAGTTCGAGCCACCCGACCGACCAGGTAGAAAGACGCCTCCCTCCGCTTCCCCCGCCGTTACCGTCTAGTATCGGCGGTAGGTCATCGTCACACCCTGGTCTTCGATGACCAGGTCAAGGCCGTCGAGAGTTCCGTAGTAGCGCCGGCCACCGCTCTCGTCGAACGTCAGCTCGCCATTGTAGTAGTCGTAATATCCGTAGCTCGAGCTCGAGCGCGTGCTCGTCTGCCCATTCACAGTCTCCCTCACGATCCCGGCTTCGGTGTAGCTCCCGTCGTCCTCCAGCGTGAACGCGGCATTGAGGACTTCCAGCCGATACCCCGGCTCCTGATAGACCACTGCCGGAACACGGCTTCCATTGACGTTCGTCAGCTCGTACGTGCCTCTCACTCTTCCAGCGCTCGAGATTGCATCGAGCGCGTTGCAGCTGGAAAGAATGGTGAGGGCGGCGAGTGCGACACTCACTGACCAGACCTTTCTCATTTTCATCTCCATGGTTGTATGACGGGGCAGGCCCGTCACGCTTCCATACACCGCAGAGCCTGCAGTGTGCGGCGGTGCTGGCGGCTCCGGGCGCACGACCTCATCTTGAGACTCCACATCGACAACGAGCGGGCATGGGCGCGGCGGGTGCAGTGGCAATCATGAGACGGAGAGCGCGCGAAGTGCGGGCGGCCTTTCATTCCGCCGGCGCGACGATTCCCGCGAACGCTATGTCCCTCGACGCCATCGGGATCGACGAGACGATGGCGGTGCGGCGTCTCAAGCGCCGGGCCGTGATAAGAGAGGCCGCACCCGGACTCTTTTATTTCGACGAGGACGCCTGGCAGGCGTTGCGCGCCATGCGCCTCCGGATGGCGATCCTCATGGGAGGAACCGTCCTCCTGGTAGCGATCCTCGCCCTCTATGGAACGATCGTCCTCAAGTGATCTTCGAGCGCTGTTGATATTCACTCTGCCGGGTCTATTTTTCGCATACTCTCAGGAAAGAAATCCCCGGCTCAAACAATGCCCTACGTCATCACCGAAGCCTGCAAGGACACGAAGGATAGAGCATGCGTGGACGTGTGCCCCGTCGATTGCATCTATGAGGGACCGGATCAGCTGTACATCCATCCCGACGAGTGCATCGACTGCGGCGCATGCGAGCCGGAGTGTCCGGTGACAGCGATCTTTCCTGAAGAGGACGTCCCCGCGAACCTCAAGCAGTTCGTCCAGATAAATCGCGATGTGTTCAAGAGCCCGGAGCCGCCGGGACGACCGAACCGCTAAGCCGGACCGAACGGTCCGGCTTTTTCATCTCAGGATGCGATCCTTGATGATGAATGCCGCGATCAGCACTGCGTACTGAAGAAAAGTGCTCGTCTCGCTCTTCAACGCCTGGCGCCAGTTGTGCTCGCCTGACACCGGGAACTCCGGGTTGTCAGGCTTGTTCGGAAGCCATCTCGGCACGCAATGCTTGTACTCCAGATACTCGCGCCCGAAGGTGGACTCCAGAACTCCCTCCTCGTAGCGCACGATCAATCCATACTCCGCAGCGAAGAGCAGGACGGCGAACGGCAGGAACCAGATGACGCCTGAGATCACGCAGAAGCCGATCCATATCAGGAAGTTGCCGTTGTAAAGCGGATTGCGGCTCCACGCGAAAATCCCGTATGTCACGAGCCGCTGAACTCCTCTGGAGCGGCGACGTGTCGTCGTGCCCGCGGCAGCGACACCAGCCAGGCGAAACGCCTCCCCAACCACGATGAGGAATCCACCGATCACCCAGCGGCTCGGTGATGTCGTTCCGCGAGCGAGCAGCGGAACTCCGAGAAAGAGAATCGGAAGCCACCCGCGATTGCGGAACAGGATTCCGCCGATGCGCGCCGAAGGAGTCAGCTCCGCCGCGCTTTTCTCTCTGACCGGCGCAGTGACCGGCGCGTCGAGCTCCTTGTTGCTCTCGGTGGGAAGCTCGGGCAGTCCCGACATCAATCCTCCCAGGGGGGAAAGATCGTGCGCCATTCGTCGGGAACGGACATAGGCTTGCCGGAAGGATCGAGAGTCACGTACACCACCTTTGCCTCGCAGACCGGAGCACCGCGCTGGTTCGTCGCTGTCTGCTTCACCGTGAAGCTGGTGTTGCCGATCTGCTGAAGCCCGGTGCGGACGACGAAATCATCGCCCGGCAGAGCGGGATTGCTGTACGACACGTCGACGTGCCGCACCACCGCCCACTGCGACCTCCTGATGTAATCCTCGAAGCGCATGTGCTTCTCGAGGGCCGCCCACCGCGCGCGCTCGAGCAGCGTCAGCAACACCGCGTGATTCACGTGCCCTGCGGTGTCGCAGTCGCCGGGGTAGATGTGGATCTTCAGCTCGTCAGGCATGATGGGTCAAAAGTTAACCAGAAAAGAACAGGCCCTTTCGATGTGCGCGCTTCGTCGAGCGCGGCCACCCACGCTTTTCCGCTGTAAGTGTCGTCGAGACGGATCGCAGCTGCGTCGTGCAAGATTGCCGCCGCCGCTTTCGCGCTCGGCAGCGCCCGACCGTAGCCACCACCGTACACATGATGCACGATCCGAAGCGCTGACGGATCGATGCGTGGAGGACGTTCGCCGCTCACTTTCTCGATGAGCTTCGAGGTCTGCCTCGCGAGGCGGAGGACTCTCTGCCGGTTGACCACGACCCGCGGCCCCACGCGTGCTCCGACTACCTCGACGCGAAGTCCGGCGATCGCAAAGCCGAGCAGAAGGCCGGCCACAGTGCCACCGCTTGCCAGCGCAATCACGATCTGCTCAGGCGCCGGCATCTCTCCGCGATCAATCTGTGCGGTGAGCTCGAGCGCGGCGTTCACGTGACCAAGCACACCCAGCGGAACGCTGCCACCCACAGGTATGTAGTGTACGCTGCCGGAAAGCGCGTGCAGTCTCGCGCGTGCCAGAGTGAGGAGTGTGCTGCGACGAATTTTCCGATCGAGCCCGACCGCGGCGATCCGCGAGGACACGATCTCAGCCACTGGGTTCATGTCGTGAGCCCATCTCATCGAAACTGTGGCGACGCCAAGCCTCGCCGCATGCAATGCTGTCGAGAGCACATGTGTCGATCCCTGGCCTCCGACTGTGAGCACCGTATCACCGGGCCCGAGCCCGCCGAGGAGGAACTCGAGAGCGCGAGCCTTGTTGCCTCCGCAGACAGGCGCATCGAGATCGTCGCGCTTCATCCAGATTTCAGAGTGGCCGGGGATGCGGGTCAGCCGCTCGACCGGCGAAGGAAGCGTGCAGAGCCGGGCGCGAGGGAGCTTCACAAGCTTCGGGAACCGCTCGAAAAGCGGAAACGAGCTCGGGGCCACTAGATTGGGCGAATGGGCATTTCCAATTCCGAAGCTCTTCTGTACGTGGATACGCAGCAGGCTGCGGACGACTTTCTCGACGACATCTCCGGCGTCCGGGAGATCGCCATCGACACCGAGGGAGCCAGCTTCCACCGCTTCATCGACCGAATCTACCTGCTGCAGATATCGACGCGCGAACGCAGCGCGATAATTGACCCGCTGCCCATCGGCATGCCGAAGCGGCTCGGCGACATCCTTCAGGATTTCGACGTCGAAGTTGTTTTTCACGATGCCGACTACGACCTGAGGCTGCTGCACCAGGACTACGGCTGGCACGTCAACAGGATCTTCGACACACGGATCGCGGCGCAGCTGCTTGGGATCAAGGCGTTCGGTCTCGCCGCGCTGCTCGATGAGTTCTTCGAGGTGAAGCTCGACAAGAAGCATCAGCGTGCTGACTGGTCACTCCGCCCGCTCACGCAGGGGATGCTCGACTACGCTGCGCAGGACACGCGCTTCCTGCTGGATCTTCGCGACAAGCTCAAGGCACGACTCGAGAAGCTTGGCCGCCTGGAATGGGCGAAGGAGGAGTTCGAGCGGCTCGAAGGTACGCGGTGGGAAGAGGATGATTCGTCGCTGGCTTTTTTTCGAATAAAAGGCGCGCGCGATCTCACGCGGCGAGAGCTGGCGCTGTTGCGGGAGCTAGTGCCATGGCGCGATTCAGTCGCGCGTGAAGTGGATCGCGCGACGTTCCGCGTAATGGGAAACGAGCTGCTGCTTCAGATCGCTCGCACCGCGCCGAAGACGGTGAAGGAGCTTTCGTCGCTCAAGGGAATGCCGCGCGGAATCCTGGACCGCGGCGCGACGGCGATTCTGTCCGCCGTGCAGCGCGGGCTCGAGGTTGCCGATGAGAGTCTTCCGCGATTTCCGCGGGCGCCCAAGTGGGAGCGCGAGGACGATTTCGACAATCGCGTGTCGAAGCTCAAGGCCGTTCGTGATGCGACGGCGACTCGCTTGCTTCTCGATCCCGGGGTGCTGTGCTCACGCGAGCGGCTCGAGGGGGTTGCGCGCAGGAAGCCTGAGAAGGTGAAGGATCTCGAGGACATTCCCGGTCTGCGGCGCTGGCAGATAGCGGAGATGGGCGAAGACTTCGTTCAGGCGCTGAAGGCCTGACATTCACCTCGGCTTCTAGAAGCCGAGGTATGCCCTTACGCGCGGCTCCATCTTCTCGGGCGTCCAGAACGGCATCCACACGAGATTCATCTCCACGCTTTCGACGCCCGGCAAAGTTTTGATCTCCTGCTCGGCGTTGGTCATGATCTCGGGTCCCGACGGACAACCGGGCGATGTAAGAGTCATGTCGATCTTCACCTTCGCACCCTTCACGTGGATGCCATACACGAGACCGAGATCGAGAATGTTGAGATTGAGGTCGGGATCCTTCACGCGGCGAAGCGCGAGCTTGACCTGATCCTCGCTCACCACGCCAGGCACATCGGCAGACTCTTCGCCGGTGGCAACGCTGAGCGGAATGGCGCGGTCTTCAGCGATGCTGTCGTCCACGATGGTAGGTCTGTCGTCGCTCGTGGAGTGCGGCGTCACCGCCGCTGCTGCGGTATCGGAATGATCGCTCATCCCTTTAAACTAGTGGACTGTAACTCAAATTGCGTTGGCACGAATTCGTTTGCTTGGATCTG
>JBDTRZ010000115.1:0-8067 GCA_039931395.1 Gemmatimonadales bacterium | reverse complement strand
CCTGACCGACAACGTGAACGCGATGGCGTCCAACCTCACCGGCCAGATCCGAAACATCGCGGACGTGACGACCGCAATCTCGCGCGGAGATCTGTCGCGCAAGATCACGGTCGACGTGCAGGGAGAGATTCTGGAGCTCAAGAACACCATCAACGCGATGGTGGACTCGCTGTCGGTGTTCGCATCGGAAGTGACGCGCGTCGCGCGCGAGGTGGGAACCGAAGGACGGCTGGGAGGTCAGGCCGCCGTGCCCGGAGTCGCGGGCACGTGGAAGGATCTCACCGACAACGTGAACTTCATGGCGTCCAACCTCACCGGCCAGGTGAGAAACATCGCCGACGTGACGACGGCCGTGGCGCGAGGTGATCTGTCGCGCAAGATGACGGTGGATGTGAAGGGAGAGATCCTCGAGCTCAAGAACACGATCAACATCATGGTCGACCAGCTGTCGGCGTTCTCCTCCGAAGTGACGCGTGTCGCCAAGGAAGTGGGAACTGAAGGAAACCTCGGCGGCCAGGCGGAAGTCCCGGGTGTCGCCGGCACCTGGAAGGATCTGACCGACAACGTGAACACGCTGGCAGGAAACCTCACCAGCCAGATCCGCAACATCGCGCTCGTGACGACAGCCGTCGCGAACGGAGATCTGTCGCAGAAGATCACGGTCGAGGTGAGAGGCGAGATCCTCGAGCTGAAGAACACGATCAACGCGATGGTGGATTCTCTCCGCGTGTTCGCGGACGAAGTGACGCGTGTGGCCAAGGAAGTGGGAACCGAAGGAAAGCTCGGTGGCCAGGCAGAAGTCCCGGGCGCAGCGGGAACGTGGAGAGCGCTCACCGACAACGTGAACGCGATGGCCAACAGCCTCACGCTGCAGGTGCGCGCGATCGCCGAAGTCGCCACGGCCGTGACGCGCGGTGATCTCTCGGGGAGAATCGCCGTCGAGACGCAGGGTGAGCTCGACGAGCTGAAGAACAACCTGAACCAGATGATTGCGAACCTGAAGGAGACCACCGACAAGAACAACGAGCAGGACTGGCTGAAGACGAACCTCGCCAAGTTCTCGCGGATGATGCAGGGGCAGAAGGATCTCGAAGCCGTCTCGCGCCTCATCATGTCGGAGCTCACGCCGCTCGTGTCGGCGCACTACGGCGCGTTCTACATAATGGAGCACGAGGGGGGCTCTCCGGTTCTCAAGCTCATCGCGAGCTATGCCTACAAGGAGAGGAAGCATGTCGGCAACCGCTTCCACCTCGGCGAAGGCCTGGTAGGGCAGGCGGCACTCGAGAAGAAGCCGATTCTCCTCACCAGCGTTCCCGACGACTACATCAGGATCACTTCGGGGCTGGGCGAATCGTCGCCGCGCAACATTCTCGTTCTGCCCGTGCTGTTCGAGGGAGAGGTGAAGGCGGTGGTGGAGCTCGCCTCATTCCTGCCGTTCAGCCAGATCCACCAGGTCTTCCTCGACCAGCTCGCCGAGAGCGTGGGTGTGGTGCTCAACATGATCTCCGCCAACATGCGGACGAGCGAGCTGCTCGAGCAGTCGCAGCAGCTGACTCAGGAGCTGCAGAGCCAGTCGCAGGAGCTCCAGCAGCAGCAGAGCGAGCTCAGGAAATCGAACTCCGAGCTCGAGGCGCAGACCAAGTCGCTCAGAAGCTCCGAGGAGTTGCTTCGCGACCAGCAGGTCGAGCTGCAGCAGGTGAACGAGGAGCTCGAGGAGAAAGCTTCACTGCTCGCGGAGCAGAACAGAAAGGTCGAGCAGAAGAACGACGAGGTGGAGGCGGCGCGTGTGGCGCTGGAAGAAAAGGCGGAGCAGCTCGCGGTCTCCTCGAAGTACAAGACGGAGTTCCTGGCGAACATGTCGCACGAGCTGCGGACTCCGCTCAACAGTCTCCTCATCCTCAGCAAGCTTCTCACCGACAACAAGGACGGAAACCTCACCCCGAAGCAGGTTGAATACGCGCAGACGATTCACTCGTCGGGCTCGGACCTGCTCTCGCTCATCAACGACGTGCTCGACCTGTCGAAGGTCGAGGCCGGGAAGATGGAGGTCAACGCCACCGATACCCCGGTGCAGGAGGTGACCCAGTCGCTCGACCGAAGCTTCAGGCCAATGGCGGAGCAGAAGGGACTTCAGTTCAAGGTCGAGATTCAGCCCGATGCGCCTCCAGTCATGTTCACGGACGGACAGCGCGTCGAGCAGATTCTCAAGAACCTTCTCTCCAACGCGGTCAAGTTCACGACGGACGGAAACGTCTCGCTGACGGTGCGAAAGGCGGAGCCCAACAGGCGATTCATTCAGCCGTCTCTCACTTCCGGCAGCGTGATCGCGTTCGCTGTATCCGATACGGGGCTTGGAATCGCTCCTGAAAAGCAGCGCCTCATCTTCGAGGCATTCCAGCAAGCCGACGGCACGACCAGCCGGAAGTTCGGCGGCACGGGACTGGGGCTTTCGATAAGCCGTGAGATCGCGCGACTGCTGGGCGGCGAGATCCGGGTGGAAAGCAAACCGGGCGTGGGAAGCACGTTCACTCTCTTTCTGCCGGTGCGATGGGAGCAGCGTGAGATGATGAGTGCGCTGCCTGCCTCCAGTGCAAACGTAACCGATCAGCCGCGCACTCCGTGCATCATGCCGAATCCCACCTGGCGTCCGACTCCCGGCAAGCCGGTACGGGCTCAGACAGCGGTGTCGCCGGTACCCGAGCGGCGCGCCGCGCAGTATGTCGTCGAAGACGACCACGAGCACATCGAGGCGGGTGACCGGACGGTGCTGATTCTCGAGAACGACGTGAATTTCGCCAAGGTTCTTCTGGACATGGCACGCGAAAAGGGATTCAAGGGAATCGTGTGTCTCGACGGCGACAGCGGGCTTGCGGCGGCGCACGAGTACCGGCCCGATGCGATCACGCTCGACATCGACATGCCTGGTCTGGACGGGTGGAAGGTGCTCGAGCGGCTCAAGCACCATCCGGGCACGCGGCACATCCCGGTTCACATCATCAGCGGGATCGAGCGGCGGCAGCAGGGACTCAAGGCGGGCGCGCTTGCCTATCTGGCGAAGCCAGTGAGCAAGGAGGCACTCGACGACGCGTTCGCGCGCATCGCCACTTTCATCGAAGACGTGCCGAAGCATCTGCTGGTGGTGGAGGACGATGAGCACCAGCGCACCGCGATCGTCGAGCTCATTGCCCACGAGGACGTGGAGATCACCGCGGTCGAATCGGCGGAGAAGGCGATGGAAGAGCTGGCGTCGTCGAAGCACTACGACTGCGTGGTGCTCGATCTCGGTCTCAAGGACATGAGCGGCTACGATTTACTGGAGAAGGTGAAGTCCGATCCACAAAAGGCGGACCTGCCGATCATCGTCTACACCGGCAAGGAGCTGACGCAGGCCGAAGAGACGCGGATCAGAAAGTACGCCGAGACGATCATCATGAAGGACGTGCGGTCGCCGGAGCGGCTGCTCGATGAGACCGCGCTCTTCCTGCACCGCGTCGAAGCGAAGCTGCCGGAGCAGAAGCGGAGAATGCTGGAGCAGCTGCACGACGCCGACGCGGTGATCGCCGGTAAGAAGGTGCTCATCGTGGACGACGACGTGCGCAACATCTTCTCGCTGACGAGCGTTCTGGAGGATCACGGGATGAACGTGCGCTTCGCCGAGAACGGGAAGGATGCGATGGTGGCGCTGGAGCAGGATTCGGAAGTGGACGCGATCCTGATGGACGTGATGATGCCGGAGATGGATGGCTACGAGACGACGAGGGCAATCCGCGGACTGACGCAGTTCAAGTCGCTGCCGATCATCGCGCTCACGGCCAAGGCAATGAAAGGGGACCGGGAGAAGTGCATCGCTGCGGGGGCGTCGGACTACATCACGAAGCCCGTCGATACCGAGCAGCTTCTCTCGCTGTTGCGCGTGTGGCTTTACAAGTAGACGAAGACACCCCCTCCGCGGCGATTGAGGCGCCTCGCTACGATCCGGAGCTGGAGCGGATCGAGATCGAGCTGTTGCTGGAGGGGATCTACAGGAATTACGGATTCGATTTTCGAGCATATGCTTACGCTTCGATAAGGCGGCGGCTGTGGAAGAGGATCGAGGCCGAGGGGCTGCAGACGGTGAGCGCGTTGCAGGCGAGAGTGCTGCACGAGCCGCAGCTGATGGAGAAGCTGCTGCTCGATCTCTCGATCAACGTCACGGCGATGTTCCGCGACCCCGGATTCTACCGGGCGTTTCGCGAGAACGTCGTTCCGATCCTGCGGACCTATCCGTTCATCCGCTTGTGGCACGCGGGGTGCGCGACGGGCGAGGAGGTTTACTCGATGGCGATCCTCCTCCAGGAGGAAGGCCTCTACGAGAGGTCGCGGATCTACGCGACCGACATCAACGAAGTCGTGCTGCAGCGCGCGAAGGAAGGAATCTTTCCGCTGGAACGGATGCAGGAATACACGGAGAACTACATCGCCGCCGGAGGGAAGCGGGCATTCTCGGACTACTACACGGCGAAGTACGGGGGAGCGCTCTTCAGCGAGTCACTCACCAGGAATGTTGTATTCTCCCTCCACAACCTGGTCACCGACCACTCGTTCGCCGAGTTCAACGTGATCCTGTGCCGGAATGTGCTGATCTACTTTGACAAGAACCTTCAGGCGAAAGTGCACAAGCTCTTCTACAACAGCCTGGCGATGTTCGGAGTGCTGGCGCTGGGGAGCAAGGAGTCGATGCGCTTCTCGACGCACGAGGAATGCTACGAGCAGTTCAACGGTCCCGAGAAGATCTTCAGGAAGGCGCGGTGACGCAGCGGTCGCTGGTCGTGATGGGTGCCTCGTGGGGCGGGCTCAATGCGCTGAGCCAGCTCATGTCCGCGCTGCCCGGTGATTTTCCCGCACCCGTTGCGGTGGTGCAGCATCGCAGCCGTCACGCCGACAATCTTCTGGCCTCGCTGCTGCAGGACATGACAAAGCTTCGCGTAGTTGACGTGGAGGACAAGGAACCCCTGGAGCCGGGATGCGTGTACATCGCGCCCGCCAACTACCACATGCTCGTCGAAGACGGGCATCTGTCCCTGACGACCGATCCGATGGTGCGCTTCAGCCGTCCCTCGATCGACGTCACCTTCACCTCGGCGGGCGATGCCTATCGCACCGGGACAGTCGGGGTGGTTCTCACCGGGGCAAACGAGGACGGCTCGCGCGGCCTGAGACACATCGTGAATCGGGGAGGAAAGGCGATCATCCAGGATCCTGCGACCGCCGAAAGCCGGACGATGCCCGATGCTGCGCTTGCGATTGTGCCGGAGGCTGAAGTGTTGCCGCTGGGCGAGATACCTCCGCGGCTCATCGCCCTTGTGGCTTCACCCGACACCACGCGCGTGGAGAGAGCGGGATGACCGAGGACCGTCGCGTCAAGCTCCTGCTCGTCGACGACAGGCCAGAGAACCTGCTCGCTCTCGAAGCCATTCTCGAGCCGCTTGGACAAAATCTCGTGTCCGCGCACTCGGGGCAGGAGGCGCTCAAATGCGTCCTTCAGCACGAGTTCGCCTGCATCCTGCTCGACGTGCAGATGCCCGAGATGAGCGGGTTCGACGCCGCGCAGATCATCAAGTCGCGCGAGAAATCGCGCTACATACCGATCATCTTCCTCAGCGCCATCAACAAGGAAGACTCGTACGTCTTCAAGGGATACTCGATGGGCGCAGTGGACTACGTGTTCAAGCCCTTCAATCCCGATGTGCTGCGCTCGAAGGTCGCCGTTTTCGTGGACCTGTATCTCAAGCAGCAGCAGATCATCGAACAGGCGGAGCTGCTCGCGGAGCGCGAGCGCCGCGAGCTGGAGCTGCAACACCGCGCCGAGCTGCTCGAATCGGAGGCGAAGTCAGCGGCGCAGCTGACAGAGCTCAACCTCAAGCTGAAGGAGAGGCAGCTCGAGCTGGAACAGGCGATGGGTGTGAGAAACCGGTTCTATGCGTCGATGAGCCACGAGCTGCGCACACCGATCAACGCCGTGATCGGCTACAGCACGCTGATGATCGACAACATCTATGGCCCGCTCAACGACAAGCAGCGCGAGGGACTGGAGCGAACGCTGCGCGCGGCGCGCCATCTGCTCGAGCTCGTGAACGACGTGCTCGATCTGTCGAAGATCGAAGCGGGGAAGATCGAGCTCACCGTGCAGCCGGTGAACGTTGCCAATCTCATCGAGGATCTGTTCGTCACGGTGCGGCCGCTGGCGGACGAGCACGGGACCAAGCTCTCGTTCGAGCAGCCAAACGAACCGATGGGGGTGGTGACCGATCCGCGGCGCGTGCGGCAGATCCTGCTCAACCTTCTCTCGAACGCGATCAAGTTCGGATTGAAGAAGCCGATCAGGGTGGCCTGCACCAGGCAAGAGGACGGCGGCATCTCGA
Organism: Gemmatimonadales bacterium; assembly: GCA_039931395.1. Lineage (GTDB taxonomy): Bacteria > Gemmatimonadota > Gemmatimonadetes > Gemmatimonadales > Gemmatimonadaceae > UBA4720. Next base: position 1,666 of record JBDTRZ010000115.1, on the reverse strand, counting down.
TCTCCGTCACCGACGAGGGCGAGGGAATCTCGACTGACGACCTGTCACGCATCTTCGAGGAGTTCGTGCAGGTGTCGCCGACGCAGCAGATGGGAACCGGCCTGGGCCTTCCGATCTCGCGCCGTCTGGCGACACTGCTGGATGGCTCGCTCCAGGTCGAGTCGACGCCTGGAAAGGGGAGCGTATTCACGCTCAGGCTGCCGGCGGAAGGCACTCCCAGGGTGATCGAGGAGGAGGAATTTCCCGCCACGCCGGTGCCGGAAAAAGCGCCTCAAGCCAATCTTCCAGGCAATGCCACGGAAGGGGTCCGGGTGGCATAGACCCTGCCTTCTACAGGTGTCTGGTCGCACGGTGCGGCCGTCATTCGGGAGGATTAAATGAGAAATTTCACGAAGTACATTCTGGTTCCGGCGGCCATTCTGGCAGTCAGCGCTTGCCGGCCTGATGATGGCAAGAAGGTGGATGACGCCCTCAATGCTGACCTGACGCTTGCCGCCTCGGCACGCCCGTACATGGCGATGGACAGCATCTCGGCGATGGAGCGCGCTTACGCGGCCCAAGGCCTGGCTCCTGTGGGTTTTGCGCCCAACGGCGCGCCGGTGTACAGCCAGCCGGTTCGTGAGCGTGTAGTGTACCGGGATCGCCCGGTTGCCCGCAGCACCTCGAGAAGCTCGGGGACGTATTCAGCCCCTGCGCGTACGACGACGCGTGTCAAGCACACCAAGCGTGACGCTGCGATCGGTGGCGTGGCTGGTGCGGCGATCGGTGCTGTGACGAGCCGTGACAAGCTCAAGGGTGCAGTGATCGGCGGTGTGGCCGGCGCGGTGCTCGGCGGCGTGATCGGCAATAACGTCGACATCACCAGGCGGTAGATCCAACGATGGGAGCGCCCCCGTGCTTCGGCACGGGGGCTTTTTTTTTGTGCCCCATTCGGCCATATCGGCACCGGGGTCGATATCACAAATATTGTACCCATATGATACACCTATTTCGAGGTGTCCCACTGTCACCGGGAAGCGTCCACTGAGCGAGACATTGGGGTCAGGCGGGGGGTCTTGTGCTCGACTGCATCACTCGGTACGATGGTCACGGTGATCCAGGAAGACAGCCGTTTGAGGACGCTTTGTGTTGGGCGTCACCCCTACCTGTCGGACCACATCGCGCGGTTCTTCACCGAGCTTGGGGTGAATGCGCAGGACGTGGTCGGACTGGACCAGGCGGTGATGGCAGCGAGAGAATTCGATCCCGAGATCGTGATCTGCGAGTACGAGCTTCTCGCCACGATTCCGCTCGATGCTCTCGAGACGGACGAGCTGTTGTCGCGCAGGCCGGTGATCGCGGTGAGTCTCACCCGCCGGCCCCACGAAGCGCACCTCATGGACGTGAACGGGATCGGAGGATTCCTCTACCTTCCGCTGCTCGACCGGGATGCTGCGATGCGCCTGATTTCCGCCGCTGCAGCAGCATCGCGTAGCCGCTATGAGTCCTCTCCGGCGGCGACGGCTTCTTTTGCCGAAGCTTACCTGGATTAACTACTAGAAGGACGATTGGACGGATTCCGCGGATTCGACGGATAAATCACCAAATTTGGATCTGCCCCGATTTTGTGGACACAGCAAATCCCCTGCGCCTTGAGCTCTTCGTGCACCTTTGTCGCACCGTAGCG
>JBDTRZ010000114.1:0-8149 GCA_039931395.1 Gemmatimonadales bacterium | reverse complement strand
CACCTCCTCTCTCTAGAGTAATTGAGGTGTCCACCAAATCAGGTCAACTCCACCTAAAGTTTTTTTCCGATTGATCCGGCCTAGTCCGGCTAATCCGGTTCCATTCAGTTGACTTACCTGTTGTCTGGCTTGGCCCGATAATGGCACCCCACCCCGAAATGCCAAAAAAATCCAGTCAGGTCCGAACCATAACCCAGACCTCCGCGGGTGGCGCTGCCCTCCGGAGAACCCAACAGGGGACGGAGGTCGCCCTGGTCTCGGTGGGCAATCCTCCCCGCTGGCAGCTCCCCAAGGGCCTCATCGAGCCCGGAGAGACCCCCGAGCAGGCCGCGGTGAGGGAGGTCCGCGAGGAGGCCGGGATCACCGCCCGCCCGGAGCGCCTAATGGAAAGAGTCGAGTACTGGTACCAGGCCCGGCAGGGGGGCGAAAAGGTCCGGTACCACAAGTTCGTCCACTTCTTCCTCATGTGGTACGAGTCCGGGGACGTCGCCGACCATGACCACGAGGTCCATGAATCACGCTGGTTTCCTGTAAATAAGGCCATATCGGACCTTGCCTTCAGGAGCGAACGCGCCATAGTTGAGGTAGCTGTGAAGCTGGCCGGCGGCGAGCCGGTGACGGAGTCACAGGAACCCATCGATGGCGAATCGGCTGGCGCACGAGACAAGCCCTTACCTCCTTCAGCACGCCCATAACCCCGTGGATTGGTATCCATGGGGCCCGGAGGCGCTGGAAAAATCGCGTGCCGAGAACAAGCCGATACTTCTCTCCATCGGCTACGCTGCGTGTCACTGGTGTCATGTGATGGCGCACGAGTCCTTCGAGGACGAATCCACGGCCGCCCTGATGAACAAGCTCTTCGTGAACATCAAGGTGGACCGCGAGGAGCGGCCCGACCTCGACGGCATCTACATGCAGGCGGTGCAGGCGCTAACCGGCAGCGGCGGATGGCCGATGACCGTCTTCCTCATGCCATCCGGCGAGCCGTTCTATGGCGGCACCTACTTCCCGCCTGATGAGCGCAGGGGATTGCCGTCATTCACGCGCATTCTCAACGCCGTCAACGACGTGTACAGGAATCGTCCCGAAGCGGTCGAGGGAACCACACGCCAGCTCAGGCAGATCTTCGACCGGTCGAGACAGCGGGCGAAGAGCGAGGGCGCGCTCACTCCGCATGCACTCGACCTGGCTTACCGTCACCTCGCGCAGAAGTTCGACGTGCGGAACGCCGGCTTCGAAGGCGCGCCCAAGTTTCCTCCGACGATGTCCCTCGACTTTCTGCTGCGGTACTGGTCGCGCACCGGGACCGAGTACGCGCTGGAGATGGCCGCGTCGTCGTTCCGTGCGATGGCGCGCGGCGGGATCTACGACCAGGTCGGCGGAGGATTTCACCGCTACACGATCGACGCAGGGTGGCAGGTTCCGCATTTCGAGAAGATGCTCTACGACAACGCGCTTCTCATCAGGCTCGGAGCGCATCTCTGGCAGGCCATGCACGACGAAGAGTTCAAGCGTGTCACCCTGGAGACGGCGAAGTGGGTCGAGTACGAGATGACCTCTCCGCAGGGAGGCTTCTATTCGTCGCTCGATGCCGACAGCGATGGGGAGGAAGGAAAGTTCTACATCTGGCCACTGACCGAGCTCGACCATCTGCTCGGCAACGATTCGAAAATCGTGAAGCTGTACTATGGCGTGACCCCCGGCGGGAATTTCGAGGGGGCCAACATCCTCCACGTCCGTACGGATCCGAAGATGGCGGCGACTCGCGCGGGAATCTCGGTCGAGCTGCTCGACAAGATTCTCTTCGACGCGAAGGAGACGCTGTACGAGGTTCGCTCGACCCGTGCGCGTCCGGGGCGGGACGACAAGATCCTCGCGGCGTGGAACGGTCTGATGCTGCGCGGCATCGCGACGGCTGCACGCGCTTTCCGCGACCAGGACCTGAAGCGCCTCGCGCTCAAGAACGGCGCGTTTCTGCTGAAGGAAATGGTCCAGCGCGGAAGGGTCATTCGATCTCACGGGACGAAGATCGGTGGGTTTCTCGACGACCATGCGGCAGTCGCGCTCGGATTCATCTCGCTCTACGAGCTGACCTTCGATGCTTCGTGGATCGCGCATGCGGAGCGCATCGCGAGATCGATGATCGAATGGTTCTGGGACGACGAGATTGGCGCGTTCTTCGACAGCGCGCGCGATGCGGAGCAGCTCATCACGAGGCCGCGTGACACGACTGACAACGCGATGCCTTCCGGAAATTCCCTCGCGGTGGATCTCCTCTTCTCACTCGCTGAGCTGCTCGGCGACGACGAGCTGCGCCAGCGCGCGACGTTCGTGCTCGAGAGCTCTGGCACCGCTCTGATGCTGCACCCCAACTCCTTCGGCCACCTGCTCGGCACGGCAGACATGGCCCTCAACGGCGCTGTCGAGGTTGCAATTGCCGGACATCCCGGAGACAGGAAGTTCGTCGCGCTGGCGCACGAGGTATCGACGCACTACCTCCCGTCGCTCGTTCTGGCCGGCGGCGACAATCACTCTTCGCCGCACATAGCTCTGATGAAGGGAAGATCGGTTGCCTCGGGGAAGGCTGCCGCGTACGTCTGCCGCGCCTACACGTGCGACGAGCCTGCTACCGATCCATCAGTCCTCGCGCGGCAACTGTCGGTTGCGGGGAAAGTCGCTTCGTCTTCCTGACAAAAAATCAAAAACAGAAAATCAAAAGCCTTGAACTACGATTGAATCGGATCTCACTGATCTCGCGGATAAAACACAAAAAAATAAGTGGTCTTATCCGTGAATCCGGTAATCCGCGGGATCGTAGTTCAAGTCTTTTGATTTTACTGTTTTATGGTTTTGACTTGTTGAACAATTCTCCCCCGCACCGGCTGCAGCACAGGATCTGCTTCGCTCCAGAGCCTGGCGACCCGCAGGTAGTATTCCTTCGCCGCGGATGGATTGCGAAGCACTCCGTAGGAATCCGCGAGATGTGTCGTCGCGATTCCGAGGAACCACAGATCGTATCCCGCGGGATCGGGAAACGTCGCGTACCATCTGAGCGCCTCGCCTGTCCGGCCCAGCTCTCTCAGGAGCTCCGCGCGCAGGAACCGCTCGTGCGCTACCGGAAACGTGAATCCCGGTGTGAAGCGCAAACCGTCCATCCTCGGGGTGCCGAGCAATACGAGCGCCCTTGCCGGATTTCCCGCTGAGCGTGCGATCTCCGCACGAATGAGAGTGGCGAGTCGTGCCACATCGGGGTTGTTGCTGCTTCGTGCATCGAGCGCAATTACCTGCCGCGCCGCCGCGGTCATGTCGCCGAGCCGGATGTCGAGCAGCCCGGCGACGTAGTCAGGCATCCCTTGAAGCAGGCGACCCTTTCGCAGCGCGAGCGCGGGATCGAGAAGGCGATCCCTCACCTGCAGCATTTCTGCCGGTGAAAGTGCGTGCGGGTGAACGTACGCGATCACTCCTCGACCGACCATCGCCAGCTCCGGGTCCATGCCTGGAGCTCCGGTCAACTCGAGCGCTTCGCGTATGCGTCCCCTTGCCACTGCGATCGACGGCAGAAGCCAGGCATCGTAGTCCGCTCCGCTCTCGGCGATCGTCGGCGGTCTGAGGTATTGCGCCGCGAGCGATGCGGGCTGTTTGAGATCGGCGGCCGATGTGAGCACACTCACGAGGACGCGCTCTCTCACCGTGGGGCTCGCCGTGGCGAGGTCACGCATCGTCGCGGGCCGCACGGACGAGTCATCGAACACGAACGCCTTGAGCGCGTTCAGCTCCAGAGCACGATCGCTCTCCGGACCGAAGTGATCCACCCTCTTTGCGATCCAGGTGAAGTCGGTGCGGTTCGATTCTCTGGCGGTGATGCGCGCGAGGTAGACCAGGCCGAGCGAGTTGTAGGGGTCGAGATTGAGAACGTGTCGCCATTCGCGCCCCGACTCCGACGACGGGTGTCCGTTCCTGGGACCCCACGTGTAGTGCAGATACGCGAGCTGCTGAAGCGCTTCGATGTCCGTCGTATCCTGCGCGATGAGACCGCGGTACAGCTTCTCCGCGTCGGCGACGCGTCCGAGCAGCGTGAAGCGCCATGCTTCCGCATGCTGTCTCTCGTATCGGCCGAGTCCTCGTGACTGGTCGAGAGCCCGTGTTGCCGCATACATCGCGAGAGGCGATTCCCCCGTGAGCTCGGCGGACTGGCTGAGGCGGAAGTACGCGAGCGCGAAAGTGCTGTCCGCTTCGACTGCCTGCCTGAACTTCTGGAGTGCCGAGATGTAGCGTGCTTCGCGGAAATCGCGCTCGCCCTCGAGGTAGGCCTTGAGCGCGGGGATTGAATTCGTGGTGAGGACCGCGGAACGATACAGCCGCGCGTTGGGTCCGGTGGTGCGGGCAGCAATGACTTTGGCGGTGAGCTCGTCCACCATCGCGAAGAGCTGGTTCGGATCGCCCTCGACTGTTGCGCGCACGCCTGCCGAATCACCGCTGTTCCGATCGTATACCGCGGCGTTCACACGCAGGCGGTCGCCCGCCTCGGCGACTGATCCGACGATGTACCATTCGGCGTTGAACCGTTTCGCGGCGGCGCCTGCAGCTGCCAGGGTGAGAGGCTTTCCCTCGAGTGACCGGTCGACGAAGCTCTTGAGCGAGCGCCAGTCCACCGTGTGCACGCCACCCGTATTCTGGATGTTCGCGTCGAGGAGATTCACCACGGCCTCGGCGGCGTCGGCGTGGTCGATGCTTCCCGTGTACGAGAACGGAAGTATTGCAACTGATCCGGGAACGATCACCGCGCGCCGTGATTCGAGCTCGCGGGTGACGACCCATGCGGACGCGATGACGAGGACGAGCGATACGAGAAGAAATCCGATTCGCTTGCGCTCTTCGCGGCGCTCCTGCGCAGCGGCTGTGGCGGGTGCGGCCGCCGGCTCTTCGATTTTCTTCTCCGAAGGCGGAGCGGGCTCTGTTACGGCCGCGGCGGCCTTGGGAGGACTCGCGATCCTCGGTCGCGTGAGCGATGGAATGCCGACGGGAGGCGTGCTGCTCATTCCGCTGCGCGCGCGGATCTGCGCTATGAGCTCCTGCGTCTCGGGCGACGGATCGGCTTCGATCTCCCTCGTGAGCTGTCGCGCGAATTTGTCGTATTCCCTGATGGCTCCTGCGCGGTCACCGAACCGGTCGCGCATCGCGATGAGGTGCCGCAGTGCGGCTTCGTCACGCGACAGCTCCAGGCTGCGTCGCGCCCATTGGATCGCATCGTGGGCCGAGCCGGCGTCCGCGGCATGGTCGGCGAGCACCCATGCAGCCCGTGCGGCGCGGTCGTGCAGGCGGGCGCGCTCGCTGTCGAGCCATCGCTCGAACTCCAGCATGTCGCTCAGGTAAAATCCGCTGAGAAGTGGTCCCTGGTAGCAGGAGAGGGCCTTTTCCTCCTGGTGCGCGTCGATCAGCGCCTCGAACTCGATGACGTCGCAGGCGATGTGCTCGCGCGAGAGGCCGATCTCTTCACCGGTGACGACTATGGAGTCGGATCCGAGCTTGCTTCGGAGGTAGTAGATCGCCTGGTTGAGCGCTCGTCGTGCGCGCTCGTCGCTGAGCTCGGGCCAGAACATCGCGAGGAGATTCTCGCGGCGGTGGCTCGTGCGCGGTCGCGCGATGGCCAGGTAGGCGAGGAGGGCGGTGCGCTTGGACTGTACGAGTGCCGACTTGAGGTCGTTGCCCTCAGGTCCGTGGATGGAGACGGTGCCGAACAGTCGTAACTGGATCAAAGGCGTCTGTCTTTTCCGCGACTGTGGGGTGGACCAGCGGTTACGAGTGAGCCTAAGCCTCCGGGAATCCGAAAACAGATTGCTATCTTAGCAAGCGCGGCCGTTTCTGCCTAGGGTGGGAGTGCTGGGTCGGCTGTAGGTGTGGGGAAGTGCCGAAAACACGAAGGGCTCCGGGTTGACCGGGGCCCTTCGTGCGGCTGCGGAGCAGCCTCTTCATTACTGCTACTTGCTGTGGATCACGATGGTGCCTCCGCTGAGTATCGTCGAGGGATCGCCGGTATCCGACGCGCCCAGCTGATTGTCATAGACGATCGCACCAGTCGAGACCAGCCAGATCTTCATCCGGAACGTGTCTGGTTTCTTCGCTCCATCATCACCATCGATCGCTGTGAGCATGAAGCCATAACCCGCCGTCCCATTCACGGTACCAACGCCCTTGTACTGGGCCTTGGTGCCTGCGATGACGAGCCAGTCGTACAGTGTCGCCTTGAAGTTCAGGCCTGCCGTCTGGAACTGGAACTCTGTATTTCCCTCGGGTGCCTGCTGTCCCTTCTTGTACTTGGCAACGAATCCGAAGTTTGCCTTGCCCACCAGGGAAGGATTCGCGTAGTACGCACCAGTCGGTGAATTGATCCAGCCGCCGCCAGTCACGAATCCGGCGGAGGGATCGTACCTTGCGATCAGGACGCAATCCATCTTGTCGTTCGTGTTGCCGCCCGCGTCCGTCCCATAGACGCAGACCTCGAAGACGTCAGCAATATTCGACGCGGGAATGGTTCCCGTGACATTGACGGTCGGGCTCCCGAAGGCTCCCGTCATCGGCACGCATGTACCGCCGTCGATGCGGTAGCATGCGCTTGTGATGTTGGAGTTACCCGTCGCTGCGTCGCTGACGTTCGCGGTGATCGTGATCGGTAGATTGATCGCGACCGGGTTCGGAGTTGCGTTGGTCAGACTCACGACCGGCTTCGTTCCATCGACGATCGTAAGGTTGCCCGGCACGAACGTGATGTTGTAGTTCGGTGACGACAGCCCGCTCGGTGTGATCGGATAGACACCCGCAAACGTGGTGTTATTGAATGTTCCGGCTCCCGGAGTGAACGTCGGCGAACCACTAAGTACTCCTGGCCCCTCTGCCGCAGCGAAGACGCCGTAGCTGGGTGTGAAGGATAGTGGTGTCACGTTGCCGAAGTTTTTCGACACCGGAGTAACTCCGATCGTGAGTGGCTTCGTCGTTATCGTGATCGTGTTGAAGCCGGTGCTGCCGTTGTGGTTTCCGTCGCCGGCGTACGTTGCCGTAGCCGTGCACGGAGTACTTGGCACGGTCACCGGCGCCGCAGAGCACGCGCCTGAGTAACCCCACGTGACCGTCTGTGTGATTCCAGTACCGACTCCAGCCACTACGGCTGTCGTCGGATGCGCAGCTCCATCGTACTGCACGGTCAACGCTGACACCGTTACTGTCGAAGATGCCTTGAGGATTGTGAATGTCTTCGAATCACTGCTCGTCAGGTGGTTCGCCGATTCGGCGTACATGTAGCTAGCCGTCGCTGTGCCGGCGTCTGTGTTCGACGCATAAACCGGCGTCGGAGTCAGACTAAGGTTCGCTCCCGTCACCGCTACCGTGCATGACGTCTGTGCTGATCCCGTGTACACCACCGAGACTGGGCAGCTCACTGCCGTCACAGTCGGTGCCTTGGCGATCGTGAAGTTCTTGCTGTCACTGCTCGTAAGGTGGTTCGCCGACTCGGCGTACGTGTAGCTCGCCGTTGCCGTGCCAGCATCGGTGTTGCTCGCGTAAACCGGATCAGGCGTGATGCTGAGATTCGCTCCAGTCACCGAGACCGTGCATGGCGTTTGCGCTGTGCCAGTGTAGGTGAACGGTCCAGCCGAGCAACTCACTACCGTCGTGGTCGGTGCCTTGGCGATTGTGAAGTTCTTACTGTCACTGCTCGCCAGGTGGTTGGCCGACTCGACGTAGCTGTAGCTTGCCGAGGCAGTGTTGACACCAGCTTCGGTGTTGTTCGCGTAAACCGGATCAGGCGTGATGCTGAGGTTAGCCCCAGTCACCGCCACGGTGCACGGCGTCTGTGCTGATCCCGTGTACACCACCGAGACCGGGCAGCTCACTGCCGTTACGGTCGGTGCCTTGGCGATCGTGAAGTTCTTACTGTCGCTGCTCGCCAGATGGTTGGTCGACTCGACATAACTGTAGCTTGCCGAGGCAGTGTTCACACCAGCTTCGGTGTTGTTCGCGTAAACCGGATCAGGCGTGATGCTGAGGTTCGCTCCAGTCACCGCGACCGTGCACGGCGTCTGTGCTGATCCCGTGTACACCACCGAGACCGGGCAGCTCACTGCCGTTACGGTCGGTGCCTTGGCGATCGTGAAGT
>JBDTRZ010000113.1:0-8328 GCA_039931395.1 Gemmatimonadales bacterium | reverse complement strand
CGAGCTTGCTGAGCTTGTCGCGGAGCTCGGTCATCTCCTTGCTCTGGTCGTCGTCGCCGAGCTCCTTCTGAATCGCCTTCATCTGCTCGCGCAGATACATCTCGCGCTGGCGCTCGCCGAGCTCCTCCTGCACCTGCGACTTGATGTCCTCCTGTGCCTCGAGAAGTCCGACCTGTCGCTGCACGTGCACCAGCACGCGGCGCAAGCGATCCTCGACACTGAGCGTCTCGAGCAGGCCCTGTTTTTCGGGGACTGACAGTTCGATGTAGCCGGCAACGAGATCGGCGAATTTACCGGGCTCCGTCACCGCATCGAGAACCTGGTGAACGACTTCCTCGGGCAGGCCGCGACGCTCGCCGAGCTCCGCGGCTCGCTCGCGTGTCTCCTTCTGAAGCGCGGTGAACGCCGGATCGTTCGCGTCAACCGGGCTCATCTCCTCGGCGGGAACGATCACCGCGCTCAGATAGCCTTCGGTCGTCGTGTACTGAAGTGCGGTCGCGCGCTGCTCTCCCTGAAGGAGCAGCTGAACGCCGCCGAGTCCGCGCTGGATCTGTCCGATCCGCGCGATCACTCCCATCGAATAGAGAATCTCCGGAGCGGGCTCGTCCGTGTTGTCGCGCTGCGCGACCGCGAAAACGAGACGGTCGCCTTTCAGCGCCGCTTCGATGGCGCGCAGCGTGCCCGGCCTTCCCGCCGCGATTGGGGCGGTGAGTCCGGGAAAGATTACAGTTCCGCGAAGAGGCAGAACGGGTATAGTTTGACGTTGGGCCATGTTTTTCTCTGAGAATTTGAAACGAGTACTTTTAGGCGTACGTCCTTACTTGTACGTCTTCTAGTGTTCGTTCCCATACTGCATCTTTTGAGCGACGGATTTACGCCACGGGGGCATGATTCGCAAATTTTGTGTGTCGGGATGACGCAGTAGCATGCCATTAAGACCTGACGATACACTCGGCGCCCATGTCGCGTCCGTTCTCGAGCCTCACTATGAAGTAGACAGCGAGATCGGCCGCGGCGGAATGGGGATCGTGTATTGCGCCAAGGACAAACGCCTGAAACGCAATGTCGCGATCAAGCTGCTACCCCCTGAGCTGGCTTTTCGCTCGGACATCCGCCAGCGCTTCCTGCGCGAGGCGGAGACTGCCGCGCAGCTGAGTCATCCCAACATCGTCCCGATCTACAACGTCGAGGAGCGTGACAACCTCGTCTTCTTCATCATGGCGTTCATCGCCGGCGACAACCTTGCCACTCGCCTGCAGAAGATCGGCGCACTGGACCCGGCAGAGGTCCGCCGCATCATGCGCGAAGTGGCCGATGCGCTCGAATACGCCCACAAGAGGAAAGTCGTTCACCGGGACATCAAGCCGGACAACATTCTCCTCGACTCCGACAGCGGCCGCGCGATGGTGACCGATTTCGGCATCGCGCGCGCTCTCACCGACACGGGCGATTCGCGGCTCACCGCGACGGGGATGGCGATCGGTACGCCAGCGTACATGTCCCCAGAGCAGTCGGCGGGAGAGCTGGACATCGACGGACGCAGCGATCTCTACTCGCTCGGCGTGGTTGGATACCAGATGGCCTGCGGCGATCTGCCGTTCAACGCGCCGAACACTCCGTCGATGCTGGTGAAGCATCTCTCCGAGGCGCCGATGCCGGTGGATCACCGCAGGCCGGATCTTCCCATGGACATCGCTCGCGTCATCATGATGTGCCTCGAGAAGGATCCGGCGAACCGGTTCCCCGATGCGCAGTCGGTGGTCGTGGCGCTGAGCAGCGGGGTGATGCCGACACTCCGCACCGCGCAGGCTCCGGTGCTGCCTTCGTCTCACCTTGGCGGCTTCCCCGTTGCGCAGCACGGCGGAAGCCATCGCGGGGGACTCACGGGGCGCACCGCGCCTGGGCTCAGATCGGCCTCGGTTCCCACACCGGATGACATGTATCGCTGGAACGCCGAGCCGGTGCGGAAATTCAGGAAGAAGCTCGCGCCGTACCTGGCGGTCAACGCGATACTCGTTCCGCTGTCGATCTTCGGCGACGGCGGCTTTCTTGTCGTGACCGCCTTCTGGTCGATCGGCATGGCGGTGAGCTACTCGAAGCTGTGGCAGGAAGGCTACAACTGGCGTGACGTGTTCAGGCAGCCGCGCGACCGTCTCATGTTCGACGTTGCCGCGGAGACGATCGACGACGCACGTGCACTGTTCGACGAGACGAAGCGGGAGAAGGTCCGCGCACGTGCACGCGCGCGCGCATCGGGAGGGATGTTCGACGACCGTGGGTCGCCGGCGCTCTCCGCTGGGGCAGGCGGGCGCATGCCGCGCTCACCACTCCCCGGTGAAAGCAATCCGCCTCCGCCGCTGCCGGCAGACAACTCGCCGTACGGATCGGCTCTCGCATCGGTCCGGATGGACCGCGACGAGATCTACCGTCAGACGCAGGCGATGACGAAGGAAGAGCGGGAGCAGATACCCGATGTCGGCCAGTCGGCGGATGCGATCTATAGAAAGGCGATGCAGGTCGCGTCGGTTCTGGCGGAGCTCGACCTCAGGGACAACCGCGATACACCGGAGGCCATCGAGAAGGAGATCGATCGTCTGGAATCCGAGGCGAACCCACTCGACTATCGCGCGAGCGAAGAGCGCGTGCGTCGTCTCGCGCACCTCAAGCGCCAGCGCCGCGTCGTCGCCGATCTCGGAAAGAGACGTGTCGAAGCGGAGACGAAGCTCGAGCACTGCCGACAGCTTCTGCGCAGCATGCGCCTCGAGCTGCTCCGCTACCGCTCCGCGGGCATGGGTGCTGCGTCGAGCGGTCTCACCATGGTGACCCAGCAGGCACAGGTCGTGGTGAAGGAGATGGGTTACCTCTCCGACGCGGCTGCCGAGGTCAACGCGCTCTAGACGCGCGCTCCGCTCCGACAACAGACTGAACGAATGAATTCCCTGAAGTGCGCTGTTTTTCTCGCACTCGTCCTCCTCGCGGGATGCGGTGAGCGCGCTGCAGTGAGTGTCGGGGGCGCGGGAGGTCAACCTTCGAGTAGTCAGCCGCGGCCAGACTCACGCGTGGATTCGATCCGGAAGGATTCGATCGAGAAGGCGAAGGTAGTGCGTGTTCCCACGCCGGACGTGGTGCGGGGCCTCTATGTGAATCGATGGGCCGCAATCGGCAGGAAGATGGGCCAGCTCATCGATCTGGCAAAGAAGACCGAAGTCAACGCGCTCGTCATCGACGTCAAGGATGACCGCGGGTTCGTGCTGTACAAGTCTCGCGTGCCTCTCGCGGTGCAGATCGGCGCCGACACCAACAGCGCGATGTCACACACCAGGCTTCGCGCGCTCCTCGACACGATGGTGGCGCACGGGATCTATCCAATCGCTCGCATAGTGGTGGCGAAGGATCCGCTGTTGGCGGGAGTGAAGCTCGACTGGGCGATCAAGCGCAAGGCGGACATGCAGCCGTGGCTCGACAAGAACGGCAAGCCGTGGCTCGACCCGCATCATCGCGAAGTGTGGCAATACGCTGCCGACCTGGCGAAGGAAGCCTACGACCTCGGCTTCAGCGAAGTGCAGTTCGACTATGTCCGCTTTCCCGACGAGAAGCGGCTCATCAGGGAAGCGGTCTACCCGCTGGCGAATGGACGAGTGCGCGCGCAGGTCATTCGCGAGCAGCTCGGCTTCGTCCGTTCAGCGCTCAGGCCGCTGGCGATGCCGGTGACGATCGACGTGTTCGGGCTGACGGCGACCGATACCACCGACATGGGAATCGGCCAGCGATGGGAGATGTTCGTGGACCAGGCGGATGTTGTGCTTCCGATGGTGTATCCGTCGCACTTTGCGCCGGGAACGTACAAGCTCGGCAATCCCAATGCGCGTCCGTACGCGACCATCGATCACGCGATGAAAGATGCAAAGCGCCGAAGCGCCAACGTTCCAAACGCCGCGAAGATCGTCCCGTGGTATCAGGACTTCACGCTTGGGCCTCCGCACTACTATGCGGAGCAGGTGCGAGCGCAGAAGAAGGCCGGATACGACAACGGGTTCCAGAGCTGGATACTCTGGAACCCGGGAAGTCGTTACACCGAAAGCGCTCTCGATCCCGAGAGCTGAGTCGAATTACCTGCCTGCGCGGGAGCCCTGCATTTGCTCGCGCCGCTTCTTTGCCTCGACGACGTTCTTGTCGAATATCGTCTGCTGATCGGTTGTCAGAATCGCACGAATTTCGACCTGCTGCTTGGTGCGGAACTCGTCCATCTTTGCGCGCATCGACGGATCGGGCGGGCCACCACCCATTCCGTTCGGCATCGCGGCCTGCATCTGCGCTCTGTACTTCGCGCTGATGTCCTGAACCTGCTTCTGTTGCGCGTCGGTCAGCGTGATGCCCTCGAACAGCATCTGCATTCCTCGCCCGCGCATTCCACCACCGCGCTGCTCACCCTGAGCCTGTCCTTGCGGTGCACCAGCGGGCGGCGCACCCTGCGCGCTCGCGACTGAAGCTCCCGCGCAAAGCGCGATGCCAGCGACTGCGAATTTGATCCAGCTCATTCCATCTCCGAATTAAACTGTATGAAGTGCCCTGTATGGCACTGTTCGACTCTCTGTATACGCCTGCCGCCGCCAAAAGGTTGAACGGATGATCGAACAGCTGTTCGGGTCCTTGCCGGGCGGAGCCCGAGTCGACCCAAGTCGTTGGGGCACAAAACCTTACGTTGCGTGCCCTAGCGCCAAGAACAAAAAGTGCTATTCTTACGCGCCACTACAGGGCCACATTCCTGCCAAGCCGCACGAAACGGCCTTCCAGCCGCCTCAGTGATCGGCCGACCGGCGCGGTTCTGGCTTTTTCCACCGATAAAGACGTCGAGCGCCGATTGTGACCGTTCCAAGCTCCGCCGCCGATATAATCCTCGCGCCGCCTCCAGGGAGCGGCGAGTCAATCACCTTCCCGCTGGGATGGCTGCTCGACAACGCGTCCGGTCCGATCAAATACCGGAGCGCGGTCGAAGTTGCGCGCATCTCCGATTCGACCACGCACGAGATGGAGTGGCTTGCGTATGCGTATCGCCCCGCGCTGAGCCTCGCGCTGATGCAGGGTGCGGACGGAATCTGGAATTCGTCGATGCTCACCGTGCCGCGACATGGCACGGACTTCTCGACGGTGGGGACGATTCCGGCGGTGCGAAGGCTCCTCGAATACGGCTGGGATCGCGAATCGCCGCCTCTCGCTCTCGCGCGTCGCGCGCTGTTCAGATTGCTCGCGGAGGACAACGATCCCGACTATCTGTACGAGCTGGGGCCGAAGGCGAAGAAGGATGACGAGGCAGTGCGCCGCGGGCGCATGCAGCTTAGGGAAGCAGCTGCGGCCGCGCTTGCGCAGGCAGGCTACGAGAGCGATCCGCGACTCAGGGGAGCGGCGCGCAGGATTCTCGAGCGCACCGACGCGTACCTCCACTCGCCTCTCGCGGCCAAGCCGTGGAAGCGCGTCGGCAACGTGCACGTCCTCGCTGCCGAAGTGTCACCGCCGAGCTTCCATACGCTGACGATGCTGGCTCACATGCCGATCTTCCGGAACGAGAACTACACGGAGACGGAGCGCATCTACGCCTACATCTCGCAGCCGCAACCGCGGCAGGATCCCATCCAGATCGTCGGCAAGAAGATGATCGAGCAGCCACAGTACGTGCTGGGCGATCGGCTGCCGCATCGCAATGCGGTGGAAGCGGACATCCCCTTCGCGCTCATGTGGCTCGAGACCATGGCGAGGCTCGGGTTCCTCCGCCGCAACGAGAACTGGATGAAGATGTTCGAGCGATTCGAGGACGACCGCGACAGGTCGGGCGTGTGGCATCCGCACAAGGGAACGAACATTCCGGCGACGACCAATCCGCGAGTCTGGCCCATGTTCCCGCTCGAGGATCTCTCGGCGGCAGGTACCGCGAAGGCGACGGGAGCGGCGTGGGCTGACGTCACTTTCCGAATCGGACAGATCGGCAGGCTGCTGGGCCGCGAAGTAAAAGTCATCTAAGTCGAGGACATGACCGTGGGCGGTGACCTGCTCGATCCCGCGGCGATGTATCCCGCGGGCGAGGTGGGTGTGCGGTCGCGGTTCGTTCAGCTTGCATCCGGGCTTCGCGTGCGCGTCGTGGAATCGGGCGCCGAATCTGCCCCTCCCGTGGTGCTCGTTCCGGGATGGGGATGCACCGCATGGATCTTCCACGAGACGCTCGTGCCTCTCGCAGAAATGGGATTTCACCCCATCGCGGTGGAGCTCAAGGGACACGGGTTTTCGGATAAGCCGCCCTCTCCGTCGGAATACACCACTGCGTCGTTGCGCGACAATCTGCTGGAGATTCTCGACGCATTGGGGCTGGAGAAGACTGCGCTCGTCGGACATTCGATGGGCGCAGCGGTCGCGGCTCATGCCGCGGCGGCCAGTCCCGAGCGAGTGACTGCAATTGTGCTCGCAGCGCCAGTCGGATTTGCGGGAGTGCCGGGACTGCCACTGTTCAAGGCGCTCACTCCGCCTTTTGCAATTCCTCTGCTGCCTTTTCTCGCACGGCGGTGGCTCGTGCGAGCGATGTTGCGTGTCGTCTATGGCTCATCCAGCCGCGCTACCGAGCGAGACGTGGATGAATTCTGGGCTCCGACGCAGTTCCCGAATTTCACGCGAGCGCTTCGACATCTTCTGCACGAGTTCGACTGGAACGCACCATTTCCCCGGCTCGATGTGCCGACGATGACGATCCTGGGGACGAAAGACCGGCTCTGTTCTGCCAAGGACGCAGAGCGGTACGCGGGCGGAGCCGGCACGGCGCAGCCGGTGCTCATCGAAGGCGCGGGGCACGTGATTTTCAACGAAGCTCACGAGATCGTTAACCGCGCCATCGCCGATTTTCTCAGGGGCGTCGCAGAGCCCGGCTATATTTTGAATCACGATGCGTAAATCTCCGGCACGCGGCGGTACGAAACGAAAGAAGTCATCCTCTTCGACGAAACCGGCCGCGGAGAATGAAACAGTAGTGGCGGAGACTCCATCGAAAAGCGGGACGCTTCCGGGATTCGCGGATCTGGGTTTGAGACCCGAGCTGTTGAAAGCAGTGCAGGAGGCGGGATACACGAGCCCCACTCCGATTCAGGCGCAGGCGATACCTCTCGCGCTGATGGGCCGCGACCTCATAGGACTCGCGCAGACGGGAACCGGAAAGACTGCGGGATTCACGCTGCCGATCATCGAGCGGCTTCTCGAAGAGGGCTACGCATACGTGAAGTCGAGCGCGCACCGGACGCGCGTGCTGGTTTTGACGCCAACGCGTGAGCTGTGCGTGCAGGTCGAAGAGAGCTTCAGGAAATACGGACGCCACACCACGCTCAGGGTCGCGCCGATTTATGGAGGCGTCGGCATCGAGCCGCAGACGAAGCAGCTGCGCGCGGGAGTCGATGTCATAGTCGCGACGCCGGGGCGGCTGCTCGATCACATGGAGCGGCAGAACGTTGCGTTCGAC
This sequence comes from Gemmatimonadales bacterium, assembly GCA_039931395.1. Taxonomy (GTDB): domain Bacteria; phylum Gemmatimonadota; class Gemmatimonadetes; order Gemmatimonadales; family Gemmatimonadaceae; genus UBA4720. The sequence goes on along the minus strand of JBDTRZ010000113.1, from coordinate 836 downwards.
GACCTCGAGGTGCTGGTTCTGGACGAGGCCGACCGAATGCTCGACATGGGATTCGCGCCGCAGCTCAACAAGATCGTCGCGGAGGTTCCGCGCTTTCGGCAGACGCTGCTGTTCAGTGCGACGATGCCTCCGGAGGTCGAGGCACTTGCGCGGAAGTATCTGCGGAAGCCGATCGTCGTGCAGGTCGGGCGAAGATCATCGGCGGCGAGCGGCGTCACTCACGCTGTGTACCCAGTACCGCGTGACAAGAAGACCGATCTTCTCGCGGAGCTTCTCAAGAGGGAGGAGATGGATTCTGTTCTGATCTTCTCCCGGACGAAGCACGGTGCCGACAAGGTAGTGCGCCACCTGTCAGCCAAAGGCATCAGTGCGACCGCGATGCATGCGGACAAGAGCCAGGGCGAGCGAACCCGCGCGCTCGAGGATTTCAGGGACGGAAAAGTGCGGGTTCTCGTCGCCACCGACATCGCTCAGCGCGGGCTCGACATATCGGGGATCAGCCACGTGATCAACTATGACGTTCCGCAGCAGGCCGAGGATTACGTGCATCGCATCGGGCGTACTGGCCGCGCCGCCGCATCAGGGGATGCATTCACTTTCATGGCGCCCGACGAGATCGCGATGGTCAGGGCGATCGAGAGGGTGATAGGCGAGCCGATCCCGCGAATATCGGTTCCGGGTTATGACTTCGGGTCGGTGAAGATCGAGAGTTAGGAGCTTTCCGGTTTTTTTCACCGCTGAGAACGGGGAGAACACTCCCGATCCGCAGTTCCTATGACAGTTGGATCTGCCCCGATTTTGTGGACACACGGATCACGCAGCCTGGACTCGAGAAA
>JBDTRZ010000112.1:0-8434 GCA_039931395.1 Gemmatimonadales bacterium | reverse complement strand
GGGCGACGGGCGACGGGCGACGGGCGACGGGCACCGAGGTTACAATGGCAACAGCGTCTCTCTCTCTTCCCGCGACCGAGCAGGGCGCGGACACGTTCCCAATAAATGGCACCGACTTCATCGAGTTCTGGGTCGGCAACGCGAGACAGGCAAGTCACTATTACCGCTCCGCCCTCGGATTCGAGATCGTAGGGTATCGCGGTCCCGAGACGGGAACGCGCGACCGCGCGAGTTACCTCCTCCAGCAGGACAAGATCCGCTTCGTCCTGACTACCGCCATCAAGTCCACCGGCCCCGTCGCCGATCACGTGCACAGGCATGGCGACGGCGTGCGCGACATCGCTCTCTGGGTGGACGATGCGCGCACCGCGTACTCCGCCGCGATGGACCGCGGCGCCCAATCGGCGCTCGAGCCGACGGTGATGGAAGACGACAATGGGGAGATCGTGATCGCCGCGATTCGTACCTACGGTGACACGATACACAGCATCGTCGAGAGGAAGAACTACAACGGCCTGTTCATGCCGGGATTCGTCCCGATGAGCTCCCCCTTCAAGCCGGCATCGGCGGGACTGAAATACGTCGACCACTGCGTCGGAAACGTCGAGCTCGGCAAGATGAACGAGTGGGTGGGATTCTACGAGCGGGTGCTGGGCTTCACCAACATCCTGACCTTCGACGACAAGATGATCAACACCGAATACTCGGCGCTGATGTCGAAGGTGATGTCCAATGGAAACGGCCGCATCAAGTTCCCGATCAACGAGCCGGCGGAAGGGAAGAAGAAATCGCAGATCGACGAGTACCTGGAGTTCTATGACGGACCCGGAGTCCAGCACATCGCCGTCGCCACCGACGACATCATCCGCACCGTCACCGATCTCAAGTCGCGTGGAGTGGAGTTCCTCAAGGTTCCGTCCACGTACTACGACAGCGTTCCGGAGCGCGTGGGGAAGATCGACGAAGACCTCGCGCCATTGCGCGAGCTTGGAATCCTCGTCGATCGCGACGACGAAGGCTATCTGCTCCAGATCTTCACGCGTCCTGTCGAAGACCGGCCGACGATCTTCTACGAAGTAATCCAGCGGAAGGGCGCGAAGAGCTTCGGTGCCGGCAACTTCAAGGCGCTGTTCGAAGCCATCGAGCGGGAGCAGGCGCTCCGCGGAAATCTCTGAGGTAGCGATGCCCTATTACCACACGCTCGGAACCATACCGCGTAAGAGGCACATTGCCTTCAGAAAGCCCGACGGCGGACTCTACGCCGAGGAGCTCATGGGTCACGAGGGGTTCACCGGAACATCGTCTCTGCTGTATCACACGTATCCGCCCACGACTGTAAAGTCGGTGCGGCGCGTGAAGGAGATGAAGTTCGAGGCCGATCCTGACCAGACTCTTCATCACCGCCACTTCCTCACATCGCGCGCGAAGAAGGGAGGAAGCCCCACTCTCGACCGTACACCGATCCTGTTCAATCAGGACATCGCAATGCTCTACGCCGAGCCGGATAAGGCGGATGAGCATTTCTACAGGAACGCGCAGGCCGACGAGCTGGTTTACGTCAGCAAGGGCCAGGGAGTTCTCGAGACTGTATTCGGAAATCTTCCTTACGGCGAAGGCGACTATCTCATCATCCATCGCGGCATCCTTCACAAGTACAGGATGGATCCGGGCGCGAATACGAAGCTCGTGATCTTCGAGAGCCGCGGGCACGTGCGCACCCCCAAGCGCTATCGGAACGAGTTCGGACAGCTCATCGAGGGCGCGCCCTATTCGGAACGCGACATCAGGCGCCCGTTGCAGCTCGAGCCGCACGATGAGAAAGGGGAATTCTCGCTCTACGTGAAGCAGTACGACGGAATCAACGAGCTCGTCCTGGATCACCACCCGTTTGACGTCGTGGGATGGGACGGATACTTCTATCCGTGGGCCTTCAACATCATGGATTTCGAGCCGATCGTCGGGCGAGTTCACCAGCCACCGCCGGTGCACCAGACCTTCCAGGGTGACGGATTCGTGGTCTGCTCATTCTGCCCGCGGCCGTACGATTTCCACCCGGAGGCGATCCCAGCACCATACAACCACAGCAACGTGGATTCGGACGAGGTGCTGTACTACGCGTCGAGCGAGTTCATGAGCCGGAAGGGAATCGAGTTCGGAAGCATCACGCACCATCCCGACGGCATTCCGCACGGCCCGCATCCCGGCCGCGCCGAGGCCAGCATTGGCGCGAAGTACACCGAGGAGCTTGCGGTGATGATGGATAGCTTCCGGCCGCTCAGGGTCGCCAGGCAGGCCCTTTCGATCGAGGATCCTGCGTACCACAAGTCGTGGCTGGACACCCAGCACGAGCAGTTCAGTCCTCCGACGAGCTGACGCCAACCACCAAACGTCGCGGGCTGGCGCCAACCACCAAACGTGTCGCCGGGTTGTTCTATGTTGGGTAGTTTGCTTTCAATATGACCGACCCGATCTGGCGCCCATCCCCGGAACGCATTGCGCAGGCGAATATGTCTGCGTTTTTGCGTTTTTCGGGTGCGGGCGACTCTTACAGTGAGCTCTATCGCTGGTCGGTGCTGCACCCGGAACAGTTCTGGCCGGTGATGTGGAAATTCGCTTCGGTCGTCGCCGAGAGCGCAGAGAATGCAGAGCCGTGGGATGAAATTGTGCGCGGCCTCGATCGAATGGCGCCTCCCGACAGCGAGCTCGGCCCCCGATGGTTTCTCGGCGCACGGCTGAATTTCGCCGAGAATCTGCTGCGGTATCGCGATGAGCGCGACGCAATAGTTGCGTGGAACGAGAGTGGGCGGCAACGCGTGATCTCCTACGCGGAGCTTCACGACGAGGTGGCGCGCGTCGCGGCAGCATTGAGGGAGCATGGCGTGCGGGCAGGAGACCGCGTCGCCGCGTTCATTCCGAACATCCCCGAGGCGGTCATCGCGATGCTCGCGACGGCATCGATCGGAGGAGTGTGGTCTTCGTGCTCGCCCGATTTCGGCGTGCAGGGCGTGCTTGACCGCTTCGGCCAGATCGAGCCGAAGATTCTTTTCTGCGCCGACAGCTACGTGTACGCCGGAAAGAAGCTCGACTGCCTGGCGAAGGTTGCTGAGGCTGCGCAGCGCATCCCGTCAATCGAGCAGATTGTCGTGGTTCCCTACGGAGACAGGCAACCAGACATTGCCGGCATAGCGCGCGCGATGCCCTGGGACGAGTTCGCGGCCAGCGCATGGGGAACGGTGGAATTCGACAGGCTGCCCTTCGACCATCCGCTCTACATCCTCTACTCGTCGGGAACGACCGGGCTGCCCAAGTGCATGGTGCACGGTGCCGGCGGAACGCTGCTCCAGCACTACAAGGAGCTCCTGCTTCACACAGACCTCAAGCGCGACGATCGCGTGTTCTACTTCACCACGCTCGGCTGGATGATGTGGAACTGGCTCGTAAGTGCACTCGGCGTCGGCTCCACGATAGTGCTTTACGACGGTGCACCGTTTCCGCCGACATCGGACGCCCTGTGGGAGATGGCGTCCGCGGAAAGGATCACGGTGTTCGGCACGAGCGCCCGGTACCTCGCGATGTGCGAGAAGAACGAGCTCGAGCCGGGAACTTCGCACGATCTGTCACCGCTGCGAACCATTCTCTCCACCGGCAGCCCTCTCGCTCTCAACAGCTTCGACTATGTCTACCGGAGCGTGAAACAGGACGTGCATCTGGCGAGCATCAGCGGCGGCACCGACATCGTCTCCTGCTTCGCAGGCGGAAATCCGATTGCGCCGGTGTATCGCGGCGAGCTTCAATGCCGCGCGCTGGGGATGGCGGTTCACGTCTACGATGAGACAGGGAAGCCTGTCGTTCGCATGCCGGGCGAGCTTGTCTGCACGCGCCCGTTCGTCAGCATGCCGATCGCATTCTGGAACGACCCGGACGGCTCGAAGTATCGCGCGGCGTACTTCGAGAAATTCCCGGGTGTCTGGAGACACGGGGACTGGTGCGAGATAACGGAGCACGACGGGATGATCATCTACGGGCGAAGCGACGCTACGCTCAATCCCGGAGGCGTCCGCATCGGAACAGCGGAGATCTACAGGCAGGTGGAGCAGCTTCCGGAGATCGTCGAGAGCGTCGCGATCGGCCAGGAGATCGGGGAGGACTCGTCAGGAGACGTTCAGATCGTGCTCTTCGTGCGGCTGCGCGAGGGAGAAACGCTGGACGACACTCTTCGGGCGAAAATCCGCAACCGGATTCGCGACAAAACCAGTCCGCTGCACGTGCCGAAAAAAATCATTCAGGTGAAGGACATCCCGCGAACTCTCAGTGGAAAGATCAGCGAGCTTGCGGTACGGGATGTTGTGCACGGCAGATCGGTCGCCAATACCGAGGCGCTGGCCAATCCGGAAGCGCTAGAGCTCTTCAGTCGCGTCGATGATCCTGCTGATTGACGCCTTCGGCCGGGATCCGGGAGGCCGCGCGGCCGAATCCCGCGCGCGCTCGATGCGCGACCTCGAGTCCACCGTCACGATTGCGGTGTTCTCCACGGGGACGATCTCGGTTACCCTGCGCTCCGGGTAGTACAGAAAGAAGAACTTTCCGGTTGCTCCGATCAGGGACGGCTGTTCTCCACGGGTCACGCCGTCCGTGCGTGTGAGTACGACTCGCTTCCCCCCTGCGGTCTTTACCAGGCTCGACATACGCTGCGCGTAGAACTGACTGAACAGCACAGCGTAGGCGAGAACGAACAGGCCGTAAATCCCGAGACGCCAGGCCGGCTTGTTCCACCGTGCTCCAGCGTTGCGCCGCATGTAGCTCTCGCGCGCTGACGAGTTGCGGAGGCGCAGGTCGCGCAGCCGGGCGAGGCCAAGAAGCAGGACGCCCGGAAGTATCGACAGGAGAACAGCCACTGGATGTCGAGGCGCGGACATGAACAGGTCGCCCGTGGTCGCGTAATCCAGCATGTCGATCCCGAAGTAGTGGAAGTACCAGAGGTCGTAGATCAGTCCGACCAGCGTCAGTGCAAGGAAGACCAATCCTGCCACGAGGACAAAGTGCGGGCGGGAGGCGTGGGTGACAACGAAGTCAGCAGTGCGGCCCGGCCCTCCTTCATCCGAGTCAGCGGCGCCAAGGATTGCAAACTCGGAACTCTTCGACGCATCTCGGCTGGGCCTGGGACTCATGGCGATACCTCATCCAGAATCGTCTTGACAGTGCTGGCCGCAATTTCCATCCGCTTTGCGACGAACACGCGTAGCCACCGGGCGCTGCGATACAGCTCCTCGGAAAGACTCGGCAAATTTATAGTGCCGGGCCAGCCTTCGCCTGTAAGCCGCTCGACTTCGCCGTTTCTCCGCTGCACCGGGATGTCCAGGCCCAGCATCTGGGTTTTCATGGGGAAATCGAGGAGAACCTCCCCCGGAGCAAGCCCAAGAACTCCGGCGAGCCGGTCTTCCGCCGTTCGCGTGGCTTCCCGGTCGGTGGCGATCCATTCGCCGAAGCCATCGTCGAGCCGGCTCGCGGGCCACTCGAGCGCCCGCTTGTAAAGCCGCCGGCTGCGAAGCGCGTCGAGCAGCGAGCTCGGATGCCCGTGCTCCAGGCGGTGAAGGAGTCCCTCGTCGGTGTAGGAAGGCAGCAGCTCGGCGTCGATCGCTCCCGCGCGCAGGGCGTCGTCCACCATTCGCTTGTACATGGCGGTGGCGCTCCGAACTCCGTGGTGCCAGTACACGTTCCGGTACATCTGATACTTCGCAAAGAGCAGCGACTCGAGAGCAGAGAGTCCTTTCTCGCGAACGCCCAGTGCCGGCCTTCCAGAATGCGGGTCGTCGAGGAGCAGCATTGAGTTCGTGAGCCGATCGACGTCGATTTCCCCGTACGGCACCCCGCACATGAAAGCGTCGCGCTTCAGATACTCGATCTTGTCGAGGTCGAGTGATCCCGAGATGAGACCCTGCAGCGGACTCTGACTCGTCCCGCGGATGAGCTCGAACACGCGTTGTGGCACACCCGGGCCTATCTCCTCTTCCAGGATGGACGCGACTTCTCCGAGCGTGATGAGGGGGCGCGCCACGTCCTCATGGTGAAGCTGGCCGATTTCCTCGAGCGCGTGCGAGAACGGATAATGCCCGATGTCGTGAAGGAGTGCAGCGGCGCGGACGACCGCATGCTCCTCGGAATCCACCCGCCGCGAACGGTCGGATTCGGCAAGCAGGGAGAGTGTCCTGCGCGAGAGGTGATACGTGCCGAGTGCGTGCTCGAAGCGGGAGTGGGTGGCACCCGGATACACGAAGAAGGCGAGCCCGAGCTGCCGTACGTACCGGAGGCGCTGAAAGACTTCGGTGTCGACGAGCCGAAGCGTCAGGTCATCGACACGGATGCTGTTCCAGAGCGGATCCCGCAGGATCTCGAATCTCACGCGCGACCGTTCGGTCTCAGCCCTTTGGGCCGGCTTCGCGGATATCCTCGGACACGTCGCCGAACTTCGCGAAATTTGCGCGGAACATGCCGGCGAGCTTCTTCGCCTGCGCGTCGTAAGCCGCCGGATCGGACCATGTATCCCGGGGATCGAGGATCTCGGACGGCACCTCCGGCACCGCGGTCGGAACGCCGAGTCCGAATATCGGATCCACACTGAGTGGAGTCCTGTCGAGTGCACTGGAGAGAGCGGCGCGCACCATCGCACGCGTGCTGGAGAGCTTCATGCGCTTTCCAACTCCGTAAGGCCCACCGCTCCAGCCAGTGTTGACGAGCCACACATTCGAGCGGTGCTCATTCAGGAGCTTTCCCAGCATCTGCGCGTACCTGGTCGGGTGCCACACGAGGAAAACGGCGCCAAAGCATGCGCTGAAGGTAGCCTGCGGCTCGGTCACGCCGCGCTCCGTCCCCGCAACCTTGGCGGTGTACCCGGAGAGGAAGTAGTACATCGCCTGCTCGGCGGTGAGACGAGAGATCGGCGGCAACACCCCGAACGCGTCGGCCGTGAGGAACACCACGTTCTTCGGATGGCCAGCGCGCCCGTCAGGCACGTGATTCGGGATGTATTCCAGCGGGTACGAGGCGCGCGTGTTCTCGGTGATTGACTGGTCCTCGAATCTCACCTGCTTCGTGTACGGCTCGAGCACGACGTTCTCGAGAATGGTTCCGAACATCTGCGTCGTGCGATAGATGTCGGGCTCACTTTCCGCCGAGAGGTTGATGACCTTCGCGTAGCAGCCGCCCTCGAAGTTGAACACGCCGTCCTTCGACCAGCCGTGCTCGTCGTCACCGATGAGCGAACGGTCGGGGTCCGCGGAGAGCGTGGTCTTGCCTGTCCCCGAAAGCCCGAAGAACAGAGCCGTGTCGCCATCCGCCCCTGTGTTCGCCGAGCAATGCATCGAGAGAACGCCCTGTTTCGGTAGCAGGTAGTTCATCACCGTGAACATCGACTTCTTCAGCTCTCCGGCGTAGCGCGTGCCTCCGATGAGAATCGTGCGGTCGGCGATGTTGAGAACGATGAACGTTCCGGTGCGCGTGCCGTGACGGGCCGGGTCGGCCTGAAACTCCGGCGCGTGAAGCACCGTGAAGTTCGGATCGAACGTGGGCAGATCGGAGGGCTCAGGGCGGATGAACATGTTTCGGACGAACGCCATGTGCCACGCGTTTGGCGACACATACCGGACAGACAGTCTGTAGGTGGGATCGGCTCCGCAGTAGAGATCCTCGACGAACAACTCCGGCATTCCGTCGAGGTAGGCCCGGACATCAGCCAGAAGGACATCGTACTTTTCGGACGGGTAAGGCTGATTGACCTTGCCCCAGTCGATGTCGTTCTCGGATGTTGGCTCCTTCACCACGAATTTGTCGTTGGGTGACCGGCCAGTGTGCGGAGCGGTATGGGCAACGAAGGGCCCCATCTCCGCGAATTCGCCCTCGTTGCGGCGGGCAGCGGCCTGCATCAGCTCCGGGGATACGAGATTCCAGTGAATCTTTCCCGACGGATTGAGCTTTTGCTTTGCAAGCCCCACAGCGCTCTCGCGTTTCACTCCGGCCCGCTCCGGCCTGGTCTCGGTCGCCATGCTGTCTATCCCTCAATATTTGATGTATGGTCATTTCCAGGCTGCTTCGCGCGCCCCGTGGACCGCTCCTGCGCGTCCATCACGGCAACCGCCGCCATGTTCACAATATCCTGCACATCTGCGCCGCGCTCCAGTACATGAACGGGCCTGTTCATTCCGATCAGGATTGGCCCAATCGCAGTTGCCCCACCGAGATGATGAAGGAGTTTGTACGCAATATTCCCCGCGCCGAGGTTGGGGAATATCAGGACGTTTGCCTGCTCTTTCAAAACGCTGAACTCGTACGCCGACGCGAGAAGCTCCTCGTCAAAGGCAGTGTCGGCTTGCATCTCGCCTTCCACAATCAGGGAAGGGTCGCGGTCGCGCACCAGTTGTACCGCCCGCGCCACCTTCTC
>JBDTRZ010000111.1:0-8590 GCA_039931395.1 Gemmatimonadales bacterium | reverse complement strand
AAAGTGTTACCTATGTTGCTGGACACTTCTGTTACCTATCTCCCCGGCTGCTCACGGTCTTCAGGTAACGCGCGATGACGTCGTCCGCGGTCTGAGGTGCGGGAGGCTGGGCATAGGCGGTCGAAGCTGCAAGAGCCAATGCTCCAATCAGGACACGGAACGGAAGACGCATTTTAACCTCGCTGGTAGACACGATATTTCGCAGGGGAAAATACCGCTTCAGGCAGGCGATTGGGACGCCAGCATTTCTCACTGATCTGGCCGCTTTAACCTCGCGCCCTAGATTGTAGCCGGGATACTCCGGTGCGTACGGCCCATGGTCCCTTCGCAAGAGGTCGGATGGAGGATAAGGACGTTACCGACGCGCTGCAACAGTCGGGCGGTCGCCGCAAGAGCGCGCTCGACCAACTGGTTCCAGTCGTATACGCCGAGCTTCGCGCGCTCGCCCGCCAGCGACTTCGAATGGCGGCCAACGAGCGATCGCTGAATACCACCGGCCTCGTACACGAGGCCTACCTTCGCCTCATCGAGACCAGTTCGGCTTCGATCAAGGATCGAGACCACTTTCTCGCATTCGCATCGCGCGTGATGCGGAGCGTACTGGTAGATCACGCGCGGAAACGCGTCGCCGCAAAGCGCGGCGGCGGAGCCGCACTGGGCGAGCTGCACGAAGAGACGTGGGTCAGTGAAGTGGACAGCGACAGAGTGAGTGAGCTCGACGAGGCGCTCAATCGACTCGAACAGCTCGATGAGAGACAGGCCCGAATGGTCGAACAACGCTACTTTGGTGGCCTCACACTCGAGGAGATCGCGGCCACCATGAACGTTTCGCTGGCGACAGTCAAACGTGACCTGCGTTCAGCGCGCGCCTGGCTCGCAACGGAGCTCAACGGCCCGTGACGGGCGACCGCGCGCTGTGGCAACCCCTCGCCCTCTTCGTGAGCCGTTCTTCCCAAAAAATCCGAGAACAGATCAATCCCCGCAAAGGTGGGGAGTTCTTCCCGGGAGACAGGTGACAGGCGTACCGGCACGACGAATCATGCATACTGCTGCGGCGCTCGCCATTCTGGCGGGCGTCTCAAAGCCGCTCATGGCACAAAACGGAGGGGTGATTACCGGAGTCGTGAAGAATGCGGCGACGGGCTCTCCGGTTGCCAACGCGAAGGTTCACGTCGTGTCCGAGAGAAGATCATATGTAACCGGCGGCGATGGAACGTATCGTCTGACAGTCGATTCGGTTCGCGTGGAAGTGCGGGTAACTGCTGTTGGTTTCGCACCGGTAACACAAATCGTGGTGCTGAATGCCTCGGTTGGAACCATCGTCACATTCGAGTTGCAGCCGAGTGCTGTGCCTCTCGATGAGGTCGTGACGCTTGGCACACGTGCGATCGAGCGTACCGGGACCCAGTCTGCTGTCCCCATCGACGTAATTTCGACTCAGATGATGGAGAACACGGGGGTAATCGAGACGTGGCAGCAGCTACAACGTCTTCTCCCATCTGTGTTCGGGCCTCACATCCCCTTCTTCGATAACGGCGTGAGGCCGATCACCCTTCGAGGTCTCGCACCGCATCATTCGTTGCTGCTCGTAAACGGTAAACGCAGGCATCCTGCGGCAACCTTGCTCAGCGGTCCATCGGTCCCATTCATGGGATTCACCGATATCAACGCGATTCCGACCAGTGCAATCGATCATGTAGAAGTATTGCGCGACGGCGCGTCGGCACAGTACGGATCGGATGCAATCGGCGGCGTCGTGAATGTAGTTCTCAAATCGCGCAGGCAGCGCGACCTTCGCGCATCAGTCGGCCAGGTATTCAGCTCGGAAGGAGGCCGCACCTTTCACGATGGACGCGTGCTCGATGCGGCGGGCGGTTACGGCGCTGTATCGAACAACGGATCTCACGTCACGCTTGCAGGTGAGTTTCGAAACAGGGGAGGAACCAATCGCGCGTACCCCGACATGCGGCCGCAGTACTTTCCGGGCGACCCGCGAAACAATGAGCCAGCGCGGATCTCAGGCTACGTGGGCGATGGCGAGCTACGCGATCTGAGCTTCTTCATTGACGCAGCGGCGCCGATCAGTAGCGCAACCGAGGTGTACGCATTCGGGGGAGCGGCACAGAAAAACAATCTGACGCCGGATCCTTTTTTCCGACGGCCTCTCGATCCACGCACGGTGCGCGCAATTTTTCCGAATGGGTTTCTTCCGCGGACCGAGACGAATATTGGTGACATTTCCGGTGTTGCCGGCATACGCGGGTCGATCCATGACTGGCGATGGGACTTGAGCTCAGTCTGGGGCGACGACCGCGTCTCGTATCACGTGGAGAACAGCAACAACGTTTCGCTCGGTGCGGCAAGTCCAACAAGATTTTACATCGGTCGTGTTTCGGCGCAGCAGTGGACAAGCAGCCTCGACATATCGCGAGACGCAACGGTCGCTTCGATTCCAGTGACACTAGCAACCGGAATGGAGTTTCGTGTGGAGACATATCAGATCCGCGCTGGTGATGCTGATTCGTGGCGCGATGGCGGAGTACGAATTCTCGATGGACCACTCGCCGGGCAGCCGGCGCCGGTGGGCGCACAGGCGATGCTCGGATTTCGCCCGGTAGACGAAGTATCACCGCGTCGCAGCAATACCGCAGTCTACCTCGAGACGGACGGTCGCCTGTCACAGCGACTGCTTGTGCAGTCGGCCGTTCGGGCCGAGCGCTACAGTGATTTCGGGCCGACATATGATGGAAAGCTGGCGGGGCGAGTGCAGGCGCTGAGCTGGCTCGCTGCGCGGGGATCGGTGACTACAGGGTTCCGGGCTCCATCGCTAACGCAAGCATATTTTTCCGGCGCAAGAGTGACTCTTCAGACAGTGAACGGTGTGAACTCCATCCTGACGCGTCACACCTTTCCCGTGAACACATACGAGGCGCAGCTCATGGGTGCGAAGCCTTTGCGCCCGGAGAAATCGGTGAGCCTGAGCGCCGGTGTTGTACTGAACAAGGCTTCATTGCCTTTTATCACCGCTGATTTATATCAGGTTAAGATCAACGACCGCACTGGACTTGTCAGTGCGGTGACCGATACCGCGCTAATCCGCGTGTTCGAGGAGAATGGGCTGCGGGGAATAGACGCTGGTGATTACTTCGCCAACATGATCGACACTCGAACACGCGGAGTAGACATAGTGGTGAGCCACGGAATACTGCTCACGCGTACCGGAGTTCTACAAATTCTTGGCGGATACAACTACAACAAAACTCTCGTGACGCACGTCGCGCCTCCACCTTCTCAAATTGAAGCATCCGGCTCAGTGCGGTTCAACAGGCTCACTCGCGGGATCATCGAACAGGGACAGCCGCGGCAGACTATCACACTTGGGCTCGACTACAGCGCGGGTCCTCTTGGATTGAACCTGCATAACCAGCACTCGGGTCCAACGGCTCAGCTCGACCTGACCAACCCTGATCTGGATGAGCACGTCAGTGCGAAGTGGGTCACCGACGTGCGTGCCTCGTATCGACTGCGCTCGCGGCTGGAGATTGCTCTGTGTGTAGCAAACCTGTTCGACGTGTACCCGCCGGAGTGGAAGGACTACAAGAACGGGGTGAACGCTACTGGAGTGTCAATGCAGGGAATCTTCCGATATCCGGGGGCGCTTTCAGCAGTCGGCGAGAATGGGCGCACGGTGTACCTGCAGCTTTCGTATCGGTAAGACGAGTCGATCCGGATGAGATTCGACCGCGCGCTGTGGAAGCAGGCCCGTCCCCTTTTTGACGAGCTCGTCGAGCTCGATACCGACGCGCGTAATGCACGCCTCGAGCAGATTGGTGAGCAGAATTCTGACCTGAGAAAGGCAGTCGACCGGCTTCTCCTTGCTGACCTCGGCGAAGAAATTGACTCCGCTCTCGATTTCACGCCTGCTGCCCCTGCTACGGCGACGAACTCTCGAGATCCACTTGGCATCATCGGGAAGAACGTTTCGCATTTCAGCGTCAGGGATTACCTCGCCGCAGGTGGAATGGGCGTGGTGTACACCGCGGCGGATCTGCAGCTTGGTCGCACTGTAGCGCTCAAGTTCCCGCTTCCTCATCAGCAGATGGACAAGCTGGTGAAGGAGCGCTTCATCAACGAAGCGCGATCCGCAGCCTCGCTCGACCATCCGAACCTCTGCACCGTGCACGAGGTAGCCGAGAGTGAGCACGGAGTATTTCTCGCGATGCCGTTGTATCCGGGAGAGACACTCAAGGAGAGAATCGCCCGTGAAGGTGCATTGCCGCCGAATGACGCGCTTGCAATCGTACAGCAGATCACGACAGGACTCGCCACGGCGCACGCAGCGGGCATCGTTCACCGCGATCTCAAGCCCGGGAACGTAATGCTGCTGCCGGACGGGACCGTCAAAGTTCTCGACTTCGGCCTCGCGAAGATCCGCGACATCAGTCTTACGATGTCGCACACGACCATCGGCACGATCGGATATGTCTCGCCCGAACAAGTACGTGGCGGGAGAGTGGATGCGCGGGCAGACCTGTGGTCGATCGGAGTGATGCTCTATGAAATGCTCACCGGAAACCTTCCATTCCGTGGCGAGCACGAGCTCTCGATATTGCACAACATCCTTCACACCGATCCAGCGCTTCCTTCTGATTCGAACAAGAACCTTTCACTCAAGTTCGACGAGCTCATCGGTGCACTGCTGCAAAAAGATCCTGCCGCACGGTATCCCTCTGCCGATGCACTGCTCGCGGACATCAACGCTCTCCAGAGCGGAGCGCCGCTCTCACATCGATCCCCATTCTGGACTCGCACTCCACGGCGACGACGCGTTCGCACATCAGTGCTTCCAATTGCTGGAGCAGCGGCAGGTCTAATTGTAATTGGCGCCCTGAGCTGGATCATGTACCAGCAAGGAGCCGCTCCATCGAGTACGGCGCAAGCAAGCGCCGTAGTAAAGTTTGTAAACAATTCCGCGACGATCAGCACACCGGCCGAGCTGGTCGCAGCTCTCGTTCCTGCAAATGCGGGCCGCCGCGTTCATCTTGACGCAGGCGCATACGACATCGACCGTCCACTCACTGTACCCGATGGAATGACTATCGAGGGTGAAGGCGTGATGGCCTTTGCGCGCGAAGGCTTTGCGACCGGCTTTCGCGATGGTCCGCGCACGACAGTGAGAATGACGGCAGGTGTCGCTGGTGACATTCTCACGCTTGGTAACAACGTGACTATCCGCAACATCGAAATCGTGGATCTCGAAGGCCGCTCCGGCAACGCGATGGCGATCATGTCACGAAGAGCAGGTGACAACGTGTCGGCGACTATCAGCGACGTAGTCGTCGTCAATCCAAACCAGATCGCTATCGGCCCTGGTGGCACAGTTGGCCGAGGACTTCTCGTCATCACGCGAAATGCGAACGCAAAGGCCGATCCGCCACCGGACGAGCGCAGCGTCCTTGCCGTAAAGATTCTCCGGTCAGTGATCAAGTCGCCTGCAGGCGGCGGCGGCTTCTTTGCCTTCAACTTCGCAGCAAACAGCAAAATCTCTCTCGACATCTCGCGCAGCACATTCGGAGGAAGCAGCGAAGCAAACGGGGGCGTCAGCCGCCCCGATGCGGTGCATGATTCGGAAGTCCGGATAAGCTCCGGGAACAACCTTTATATCAACGATTTGGCCGATCGATGCGTGCTGCCGTCGTGGGGGCTCAACCTCACTGGTGGCTCAGGCGCCCCGATCGCCATGCAGCTGCCTCAAACTTCGCGAAACCTTCTTGTAGTGCGGTCTGTCAACGATCGCATCGAAGGCTTCAAGACGGCAGTGCTCGCAACCGGTGGTCGCAGCTTTTATGGGAAGTCGCTCAACCCTGCGCCGAAAGACAACCATATCGAGCTGCAGCTCATTGGTACGACGATTGTCACACCTTCCTGCCCGCCCGTGCGTCGAACAGTTGCATCACCAGGAACTGCAGTCGCGACTTATGAAAGCGTCACAGACCTCCGGCTGCTCGGAAGCGAAGTAGTGAACGAAGGAGCTGATGCGGGCGAGGGCAATTCGGTGCGCGCCGAGCTCCGCGGCGTAACCGGAAGCGGCACCCGCTCGAACGCATACGCAAACTCGGCGGCTACCTATGGCCCTCTCCGGGCAAACCTTCAGGGGAAAAGGAACCGCCTCGAGATCACAGGAGATCTCGCTGCGTTCACCCGGGATAACCGCGGGATCGACCCGCTGCCAGCGGCCGAGCTCTTCACCGGTCGGCGCTGATTCGAAGCGGTTCCGATTCCGATGAGCCGGTTTTGCCGGCAAATGCGAGAAACAGGGCGAACCCTTACGTGCGGAGTAAAACTTCATGCGAAGCGTATACCCTTCATTGTATGTAAACCTGCGGACCTCACTTCTGCTCGCGTCTGCAATCCTTGCAACGGGCTCAGTGAGCTGCGCTCCTGATGGTCCAGGTGCGACTGAGCCGATAATCGGGAACACTGTAGCCGCCCATGCGAGCGTAACCGATGCCCATGCAATCGTCGTCACAAATGCATCAGAGCTGGTCGGTGCGCTCGTTCCGGCAAACGCCGGGCGCAAGATTCTCGTGCGCTCCGGCACGTACAACGTGACGCAACCGCTGTTTGTACCCGATAGCGCAACGCTTGCGGGCGAGGGCGAGATGCTCCTCGATGATTCGGGACTGCCGACAGGATTTGCTGCCGGAACCCGCACGACCCTCGCGATGACGGCGAACGTCAGGGGCGACGTTCTGACTCTTGGAAACGGCGCTTCCGTTCGCGACATCGCGATCGAAGATCTGCCTGGTCGAACCGGCAGCGTCATCGCCGTGGGTTCGCGCGACGCGGGCGACAGTCTCTCGGCCACTATCACTGAAGTGGAAATCGGCAACCCGAATACTCATGCTATCGTTCTCACGGGGCCGGCAGGATGTGGCGTCACGGTGCTTACCCGAAATCCGAATCTCGGAGCCCCGCCAGGCCCACACGTCGGCGCTGCCGTCTCGGCGACAATGACACGCTCGCTGATTCATTCGCCTTCGGCCGGTCCAGGATGTGGTGTGTTCGCATTCAATTTCGCGCCGCTTGCGAGCCTCTCAGTCGATCTGAGGGACAACGTGATTGGCGGTGGTATCATCGCCAATGGCGGCGTCAGTCTTCCTGAGGCAGTTCATGATTCGAAGACCGTCGTGCAGTCGCGTGGTAATCTCTATCGCGACGACAGCCCGAATCCATGCGTGTCAAAACACGTCGGATGGAATCTGGCTGGTGGTTCCGGAGTACCCGCGCCGGCCGTCATTGGAGAAACATCGAGAAACACTCTTCGAGTGCACTCTCAGGGCGACAGAATCGAAGCCTTCACGACCGGAATTCTCGCATCAGGCGGCCGCCGCTTCTTTGGATTGCCGACCGCTGGGCCTGTCACGGATAACACAATAGACCTCGAGCTCATCGGTACGGACCTTTCGACGTCATCGTGCGGCGGAGCATCCTTTGTAACTGACTTCCGCATGGCGGGTGCTCTGGTGACGAACGCATCGCTCACGCCTGGTGATGGCAACACGGTGCACGCCGTGATTCGCAACGTGAGTGGAAGCGGTACTCGTACCAACTTTTTTGTGGACGCACTCGGACCGGCAGGGCCGCTGGCTCCCCAGTATCAGGGAACTGGCAACCGGCTCGAGATTGCTGGCACTCTTCAGGCATTTGAACGGACCAATCGCGATATCGATCCGGCTCCAGGCGCAGAACTCTTTACCGGGGGCAAGTGAAGGAGTAACAACTCCTCTGCTCATACGTGATACAGCGGCGCTCGCTCTCGTGGCGGGCGCCGCCTTGCCGTTTCAGGAGTTCGTTTTCTCAGTCGCCACTTATCGACTTTCCTGCTGAAATATCGAACACCGGTAAGGCCGTCGAAATCTGGGGCGATAATTCCGGCCGCCGCTTACCACCAGGCCGACATTGGGGGAAAGGGGAGAGGGGCGGACGGAACGCGAGACGGTCTCCCCCGATAGCCAGCACTACGGCCGAGGGGATCTCCCCAACCGCTCGGCGGCCATTCTGCTGAATGTCCCATCCTCGAGATATTTGCGAAGATTCTTTCCAGGACACTCAGTATCGGCGTAGTTGTAATGCCCGCCAATCCTGTCGAGCGGCAGATTGAACTCGTTCAGCGCCCAGGCCATCATGTCTGCGATCGCGTTGAGCTGCGCCTGCGTCGGCTCCTGAACTTCATAATTGCCAATCACGCTGATGAGGCGAAGCTCGCGGTCATGGCTTCGTCTCGCATCGCCGTCAGGTACAGATAGGTATACTCTGGGCCCACTTCCGTTTCCGCTTGGATTGATCGACGCGAGACGCGCAAGGATGACGAGCGATACTGTGTGATTTGCAGACGGATTGTACGTGGGCCTAGAAAATATGACTGGGCTGGCCTCCGGTTTATCCGTGGATTAGCTCCTCGGTGTGAACCGGAGTTGCCAGAGCCACCTGCGACGATCTGTCTGTCGCAATACACGGAGACCAGCCCATGTCATTGACGTCCTCCCCAATGCGGAGTCACTCAGGCTGTGAGTCTTTGGGGTGAATT
>JBDTRZ010000110.1:0-9216 GCA_039931395.1 Gemmatimonadales bacterium | reverse complement strand
TCGAGCAACGGATGCACCTCGGCGGGATTGGCACGCACGATGTCGAACATCGTGTTGGTGTTTGAATTCTTTACGGTGGCCCAGCCGTACGACGCGGGTGCGGTCTCGTGGACTATGAGCAGACCCGCCAGTCCCTGGCGTGCTGCTTCCTCATACTTGTATGTCCAGCGGCCGTAGTACGTCATGGCCTTGCCGCCGAAATCACCAGTGCCGCTCTCGAAATCGGGATCATTGATCAACACGACGCCGACCTTGCCGCGAACGTCCTCTCCCTTGAAGTCGTCCCAGTTGCGCTCGGGCGCCTTGACGCCGTAGCCGAGGAACACGAGCGGCGCGCTCTTGATGTCGACGTGATCGACGTTCTGCATCGAGGCGCGCACGGCGATCTGCTCGCTCTGCTTCAAGGGAATCGTCTGGCCACCGACGCTCACCGAGATCGACGGCGCACCGACGATGTTGGATTGGCTGAGCGGCACCTCTTGGAACCACGAGCCGTTCGGACCACCGGGCTGTACACCTGCGGCCTTGAGCTGGTCGCGAATGTAAGCGGTCGCGAGCTCTTCTCCGCGTGTAGCCGGGCCACGCCCGAGGAACGCGTCAGACGATACGGTGCGAACGTCCTCCGCCATGCGACTGCCGTTTGCGGGAGCTCCGACCGGATTGGTGCTCGTACGCACGGTCGGCGAGCATGCGGTGAACGCAACAAGAACCAGAGCAAAGCGTGAATGCTTCATGGTGGGGTCTCGAGTATGAACGGATGGATGGGAGAGCTAAAATTGCGCCAGCGCACGGTTCTTGACGACTCCCGATCCTGACCATACCCGCGTGGAGACATCCTGTGCCGAGCAAGGATCGAATTGCCCTTTGTCTGTGGTTCGACGACAAAGGCGAAGAAGCAGCCAACTATTACACCTCGATATTTCCGAATTCGAGGATCCTGACCGTCACCCGGTATACGGAAGTCGGGCAGGAAGTGCACGGAAGACCACCCGGCTCGGTGATGACCGTGGCGTTCGAGCTCGATGGTGAGCCGTTCACCGTTCTCAATGGCGGGCCGCTTTTCAAGTTCAACGAAGCGATCTCGCTTGAGGTGATGTGCGAGACGCAGGATGAAGTCGACCACTACTGGGAGAAACTCTCCGCGAACGGAGACCCGAAGGCCCAGCAGTGCGGCTGGCTCAAGGACAGATACGGCGTCTCATGGCAGGTCGTTCCCCGCATTCTGCCTGAGCTGATCAGTGACCCTGACCCGGGAAAAGCCGGTCGAGTCATGGAAGCACTGCTCAAGATGAAAAAGCTCGACATCGCCGAGCTGAAGCGGGCCCACGCTGGATAGCGCAACGGCTGTGAGGTACGTTAATGGCCCCTGATCAATGCCGGACAAAGTCTCGAACCGAGGAGGCAAAATGTCGCGCGCCGCACTGCTGCTGATTGTACCGCTGGTCGTTGGATGCTCGAAGAAGGACGCTCCACCTGCCGATACGGCCGCCGTGGTCGCCGCTCCCGAGGCGCCCGCACCGCCGAATGTCGCAGGCACGTGGAGTGTGAAGGTCATGCCGGCCGACAAGGACACGACCCTTCTTACCTACGTACTGGTGGCGACCAACGACAAGACCGGCTGGCAGTTGACGCTTCCCAACCGTCCGACCATGGAGCCCACCATACTCTGGATGGACAACGACAGCATCGTCGTCCACAACGGGCCGTACGCGAGCGTTCTCAGAAAGAACCAGCAGGTGACAACACACAGTAACATGCACATGGAAGGCGACAAGCTCGTCGGCACGACGATCGCACATTACGTCACCAAGGGAGCGGATTCAGTGGTGAACCTTCGCAATGAAGGCACGCGGCAATGACGACTGGAGTAAGAAAGACAGGTGACTTCTGCTGGATCAACATTCTCACACCCGATCCCGCCGCTGCGCGCGAGTTCTTCGGCAAGCTGCTGGACTGGAAGTTCAGCGACCTCGACGGCATGGGTGACCTGATCGAGGCGGGCGGCGGCGACATTGGTGCAATGTTCGATCTCAACGGACCGAACAGTCCGCCCGGCTTGCCGCCGGTGATAGGAGTGATGGTCAAGGTCGACAACGCCGACGAGATGGTAGAGAGAGTGAATTCGCTCGGAGGGAAGGCAAAGCCGGCGTTCGACATCATGGAAAACGGACGGATGGGTGAATGCGAAGATCCCACCGGGGCGAAGTTCGATTTGTGGCAGCCGAAAAAGCAGGCAGCCGCGACCGCCGACACGACTCGCCACGGCGCGACGAGCTGGTTCGAAGAGCTCACCACGGATGTCGGCAGAGCCACGAAATTCTATGCCGAGTTGTTCGGGTGGACTCCGGAAGTCATGCACATGCCGGGCATGGACTATACGACGTTCAAACTCGGCGACACGATGATCGCCGGGATGATGCCGGTCACGGCCGATATGGGAAAGGTGCCGCCACACTGGGGAACGTACTTCACGGTGGACGACCCGGACGAAGCAGCGCGAAAAGTCGAAGAGCTTGGCGGAACCGTTTTCGTGCCGCCGACCGACATTCCCGACGTGGGCCGGTTCTGCGGGATCCAGTCGCCGCAGGGCGTCAGGTTCTACGTGATCAAGTACGCTCGATAAGGATTTCTCCCTGCGTCGGCGATGACAATTCCCACCGAGCCAATCGGCAGCATACCGAGACCGTTACCTCTGCTGAAGGCAGTGGCCGCCGGTGAGATAACTGACCCGAACGCCGATCCTCTTTACGAAGCCGCAGTGCGCGACACGATCGAGCGGTTCGAGGCGACGGGCTCGCCGGTCATCACCGACGGCGAGCAGCGCAAGTACGACAATTTCTGGACGTATTCGGTGCATGGCCTGTCGAACACCGCGCCCGACGGTTTCAAGATACCGTTCGCCGCGGGTCATACGCGCCGCATGCCGCGGCTGACGAGCGGTCCTTTTCGATACAAGCGATATGCTGATGCCTATCTTGACGTCGCGCTCCGCTACGCGCACCGGCCGCTGAAGCAGGCGGTGATCTCACCGTCCGCGCTGAGCCTGATGTACCCTCCGGAGGAAATCCCGGGATACTCGCGAGACGAGTTCATCGACGATCTGCTGAACGAGCACGTGACGGAAGTTCGCCGCTGTCTGGAGAAAGGTGCTGCCAAGGTTCAGATCGATTTCACCGAGGCGCGCCTCGCGATGAAGCTCGACCCCTCGGGGCAGCTTCTGAACAGCTTCGTGGACCTGAACAACCTCGCGCTGGCGCGTTTCTCGGCCGATGAGCGCAAGGTCATCGGAGTTCATACCTGTCCCGGCGGGGACCGGGATTCGACGCATAGCGCTGACGTCGACTACTCGGAGTTTCTGCCGAGACTGTTCGAGCTGAACGCCGGTTATTTCTGTGTTGCGCTACGCGGCGAACGCGATCGCAGGCACGTGCTCCGGATGCTTCGCCAGCATCTAAAGCCGGGCCGACGCATCTTTGTCGGCGTCGTCTCGCCTATCGATCCGCGCGTCGACACGCCCGAGGAAGTCCGTGACCTGGTCCTCGAGGCGGCCGAGTACATCCCGGTCGACCAGCTCGGAACTACCGACGATTGCGGGTTCGCGCCCTTCAGCGACGATACTTCCACGACCCGCGATACCGCATTTGCGAAGATCGAGGCCCGCGTGCGCGGCACCGCGCTCGCCTCCCGAATGATCGACGGCTCATGAATCTGGATGACGAAGAAGAAAAACTCCTGCGGGCTGTGGCACTCAGGAACGCCGACAGCATCTTTCTCGCACGCCAGCGCGCCGAGCAGGAGCGCGACCGGGCGCGCGCGGAGGCCGATGCAGCGCACAGGGCAGCTCGGGAAGCGAACGAAGCAAAAGGCCGATTCGTCAACATGGTAAGCCACGAGCTTCGCACCCCTCTGGGCGCCATAGGCGGATATGCCGCGCTGCTCGAAGAAGAAATTCACGGGCCGCTCAGCGACGAGCAGCGAAAATTCCTCGCGCGCATCCGGCACAACCAGCAGCACCTGCTCCGCCTGGTGGACGATCTTCTCGATCTCGCCAAGATCGAGTCGGGCCAGTTTCAGTTGAAGATCACCAGCGTTCGGGTTCAGGATGTGATGGAAAACGTCTGCAAGATGATCGAGCCGCAGATCAGCGAGAGTGATCTGCGTTTTGATGTAGCACCTTCAGAGGACGCACTTTGTTGTGTTGCGGATCGGGAACGAGTCGAGCAGATCGTTTTGAACCTCGTCGCCAACGCCGTCAAATTCACACCCACCGGCGGTACAATCGCGGTCTCGGCAACCGGGACTGCGAAAGAAGTTTCTCTGCATGTGCGAGACACGGGGCTTGGAATACCCCCCGGAAGGCTGGAGGAAGTTTTTCAGCCCTTCGTTCAGGTGGAATCCCGCCCTAACGCCACGAGCAGGGGGACCGGTCTGGGCCTTGCCATCAGCCGCGAGCTCGCGCGTGCAATGGGCGGCGATCTCTCGGCGAAAAGCGAAGCGGGAAGGGGTAGTACGTTCACGCTCTGCCTGCCGCGGGTCCAATGAGTCTTAACTCTCGCCGCCCGGCGGCCGGACTCCCTGAAAGTTGTCCTTCATCATTTCGAGGAGCTGGCGTCCTGCGGTCCTGATCTTTTCGAGGTACGGCACGAACTCCTCGTGCCCTGCCTCCTGCACCTGCTCAATCAGCAGCTCGGAGTAGCCGAGGATGTGGCCAAGGGGCGTGCGCAGATCGTGAAGCAGATCGGCCGGAAGCATGTGCTGAACCCGTTCTTCTATCGCCTTCGGCAGCTCTTTCATGCGCCTTCCTCCGAATCGGAAGTCTTCTCGCCGCCGCCGATCAGCGCTTCCATTTTCCCGAGCAGTCGCGGCAGCTCGATCGGTTTTGTGTCGTAGTCATCGCAGCCGGCTTCCATTGCCTTGTCGCGGTCGGTGGACATGGCATGAGCCGTCAGCGCGATAACGGGAATGTGCTTTGTCTCTCCAGCCGCCTTGAGCCTACGCGTCGCTTCCCAACCGTCGATCACCGGCAGACTCATGTCCATCAGGATCAGATCCGGCACTTCCGATTGCGCCATCGCCACTCCCCGCTGGCCATCGACCGCGATGAGGACCTCATACCCTTTGCGCTGAAGGCGACGTGACAGCATGTCGCGATTCAGCTCGTTGTCTTCGATCAGCAGAATCCTGGGCATCGACTAGACAGCCACCAGTCGCGGCGCCGCGCAGTTGTCGAGTGCCTCCCGTACCTGATTCAGCAGCTCCTCCTTCGTGCATCCTGCCTTCTTGAGAATGGTCCCGACATAACCGTTGAGGCGCCGGCGCTCTTCACTCGTAAGGTCGGCGGCTGTGACAACCACAATGGGAATAGTGCGCCACTCCAGATGAATTCGCACCTGCTCGGCGAACGTAAACCCGTCCATTACCGGCATCATCAGATCAAGAAAGATGAGACTGGGACGCTCCCGCTGCATCATCGCCAGGGCGGCCTCGCCGTTCTCGGCCTCGCTCACCCGGCAGCCAAGCCTCTCCAGCATGTTCCGCATCGAGGCGCGAGTCGCGGCATCGTCCTCGACAACGAGGATCGGGCACGGCGGATTTGCGCAGGAATGTCTCTTGAGAATCTTCGACAGCCGGCGCCGGTTTACGGGCTTCGTAACGTAATCCGCCGCACCGAGAGTGAAGCCTCGATCGGGGTCATCCACCATGGAGAGCATGATCACGGGAATCTCGCGCAAAGCGGCATCGGCTTTGAGCGCCTCGAGGACGGCCCATCCATCCATGTCGGGCATCATCACGTCGAGTGTGATGGCGATGGGAACAATCTCGCGCGCGACCCGCAATCCTTCCTCACCACTGCCTGCGGAACGGACGCAAAATCCGTCCTTGCTCAGAAAGCGTTTCATGAGGTCGCGCTGTGATGGATCATCGTCGATGACGAGCACGCAGGTCGACGGCTCCGGGTGCGGATCTGTGCTGCGATCGAGCGCGGATATCACGTCGGGAGAAACTGCCGCGCCGTCACCGCCTGGCTCGGCCCTCTCTTCAGTGACTATGGCCGGCAGCTTGATGGTGAACGTACTTCCCTTGCCGGGGACGCTGCGCAATGTCACATCGCCGCCCATCATCTGGCAGAATCTGCGGGTGAGGGCCAAACCCAAACCCGTTCCGCCGAACTTGCGCGTGGTCGACGCATCCGCCTGGGTGAAATCCTGGAAGAGCTTTACGATCTTCTCAGGAGTGAGGCCGATGCCTGTGTCGGTCACGCGAAAGACGATCCAGTCCGCCTCATCCATCCGCTCCCTTTCGGCGTTCAGCGTGATGGATCCCTCGTGGGTGAACTTGGCGGCATTCGACAGCAGATTGAACAAAGCCTGTCGCACCTTGACTTGATCCGCACGCATTCCACCGAGATCGGCCGCCCGGTCGATGTGCAGCTTGTTGGAATTCCTCTCCACCATCGGCTGAATCGTAGCGGCGACCTCGTCGATCAGCGTGTTCAGATCGAAGCTCTCGAGGAACAGCTCCATCTTTCCGGCTTCGATCTTGGACAGATCGAGGATGTCATTGATGAGAGCGAGCAGATGTTTGCCGGAGGCGTTGATCTTCCCGAGGTCCTCGCTGAAGGAATCGAGCTCCCGTTCGACCGCCTCCTCCTGAAGCATCTCGGAGTAGCCGACGATTGCGTTCAAGGGTGTGCGCAGCTCGTGGCTCATGTTCGCGAGAAACAGGCTCTTTGTCTGGTTGGCCAGCTCGGACGCTTCCTTCGCCTTGGCAACCTCTTCCTCCGCGCGACGCCGTTCCGTGACGTCTTCCATCGCCAGTACGACCAGCTCCCCATGATGACCTGCCTGGAGCATTCGCGCATTCAACAGCATCACCCTTCGTCCGAGCTCAGGAAAGTCATGCTCCAGCTCGAAGTCGTTGAACACGGAGCTCTTGGGAACGATGTCCTCGAGAAGTGTGCGCAGGGCCGGGATATCCCATTGGCCATTGCCCAATTCATAGATCAGATGATTCTCTGTTTCTTCCGCAGAGACCCTGAATGTTCGGTAGAAGGCACGGTTCCCGGATTGAACGCGCAGCGTCGCGTCGAGAATGAGCAGGGGCTCGCGCACGGTATCGACGATGTCCTGCGCGTACGTTTCGATGGCCCTCAGGTCTGCCTCGGAGCGCCGCCTCTCGGTGACATCCTCCATCGCCAGCACGATGATCGCGGAATGGCTGCCGGCGCGGAGCTTTCGACCGTTCAGCAGCATCACGCGGCGGCCAATCCTCGGGAAGCTGTGCTCGAGCTCGAAGTCGTTGAAGACCGAGCTGGTCGGAATGACGTCCTCGAGGAGCGTTCTCAGGTCAGGAATGTCCCACTGCCCATTGCCAAGCTCGTAGATGAGCTGGTCCTCGGTCTCTTCCGGGGAGACATGGAACGTCTCGTAAAATGCGCGGTTTGCGCTCTGCACGCGCAAGCTTGTGTCGAGCATCAGGAGCGGCTCGCGCACGGTGTCCACAATGTCCTGCGCGTACGTCTCGATGTCGTCGACAAACGGTTTTTGATTCATCACTACTCCCAGTCTTCAATCTAACCTTTCGGACCTCCATTCGAGCTTTGCGAAGGTCACACGCGCCTGCGCGCTTTCGTGAGTGCGCGATCGAGGGCGTTCGCGAACGCCTGCTTCTCGCGCTGGCCATACGTTCCGTGTCCGCCGGTCTCGACACCGGTGCTCCGCAGATCGTCCATGAAATTCCTGACTGACAAGCGCTCGCCGATGCTTTCCTCAGTGTAGACATCGCCGCGAGGGTCGATGACGACGACGCCCTTCGGAACCAGCAGAGCGGCGAGTGGAATGTCCGCAGTCACCGCAACATCGCCGAGCTCGGCGTGCTCGGCGATGTAGAGGTCCGCGACGTCGGGCCCGCCGTCGACGCGCACTGCTGACAGGTGCGCGTAGCCAGGCGGAAGTTGAATGCGCTGATTCGCCACGAGAACGGTGTCCAGCTTCAGCCGGTCGGAAGCGCGGAAACAGATCTCCTTCACTTCCCGCGGCGAGGCGTCAGCATCGATCCACAGCTTCAAGGTTTCTTCGGCGCCGGCTCGTCGAGGAAGGGAATCGCTGCGGCTGCCAGTGCAGCAATCGCGAGGACCGTTGCCATCTGGCGCTGAACGTTCATTGCTCTCAAAGTTGAACGCATTGTATTGTCTCCTCTTCCAGGTTGGGCTCCAAAATGAAGGGCAACACGTGAGACACAAGCAAACATTACTTGTCTCTGCCGTTTGCGGAATGCTCGCAGCGGTCTCGTCGATCCTTCTGCCGGCAGTACCCCAGGCGCAGCCACCGGGCGCTTCAGTGGTAAGGCAGGTGGATCACGTGATGATAGGAACCAACGAGCGGGAGCGCCTCGTCGCGCTTCTCGCCGATACATTGCAGCTGCCGGTGGTGTGGCCATCGCCAGGTTCGAGCTGGACATTTTCCACCGGGCTGGCACTCGGAAATCTGAATCTCGAAATCACTCCGAGCCGCGGCGCGACCGACACGAGAATCGGTGACCTCGCTTTTCAACCCGTGGACTTTGTGAGCGCGTCTCAACGACTGAAAGCGCGCGGGCTGATTCCGCGTGATCCGGGAGGCTATACCGATTCCGCCGGCGTCAAGCGGTGGAGCATTCTCGGCTTCCGTCATCCCTTTGCCGGCGCCGCATTCTTTCTCGTGCAGTATCACCAGTTCGACATGAACGAGCGCCGCGCACGTTTTCAGGACTCACTTCGAAATCGCAAAGGCGGTCCGCTCGGTCTGAGGCGGATCATGGAGCTGCGGCTCGCATATCCTCCCGACAATCTCCCTGCTGTCCGGCAGAGCTGGCAACGGTTGGTCGTTGGCTCACGCTCGGGAGCTGATTTGCTCGTCCCTCCGGCGGGGGCGGCGATCCGAATCCTGCCGTCAAAGGGACCGAACTCGAGCAGCATGCTGGTCGAGGTCGAATCGCTGTCCGCAGCGGAACGCACAGCCAGCAGGCTCAAGCTCGTCGGTTCTGTACATCGAGACAGCATCGTCCTTGACCCAGCGAGGTTCGGAGGCCTCCGGCTCACACTCGTCGAGCCGCCCCGCGCTGTCGATCGATCTCTTCCCGGCAAGAAAAGGCGTTAAGCGGCAAACGCGATCATGAGCAGCACAGTGGTGGTTCAGTTTGAGAATTACGCAATGCGTACTGAGTGCGCATTGGGGG
>JBDTRZ010000109.1:0-9465 GCA_039931395.1 Gemmatimonadales bacterium | reverse complement strand
GGGCGATGTAGACGTAGGCGTTGTCGTACTCGTACATCCCCGTCTCGACGATGCCGGTGACCTCGAACTGGAAGATTCGTGGAACGAATCCGCCGGTGACGGGATTGGCCTTTACGCCGGAGATCGATACGAGATTGATCTTGTCGCCGGGCCAGGCGTTGTAGCGCGACGCGACGAGCTTCCCGAGCACAACGCCTCTTCTCTGGCCGTCGCTCGAAGCGAAGCGGAAGTCTCCGGAAATGACATGTTGTCTTATCGTCGTCACGTCCGGCACACCACGGCCGGACGGCTGCATGCCGACGATGTATGCGGCACCGGCATAGTCATGTCCCGCGTTCATGCCGCCCTCGACGAGCACGAACGGGGCGGCAGCGACGACGCCCGGCTGCTGCTTCACCCTGGCGAGAACCGTTCTCCAGTCCTGGATCTTCAGGTCCTCTCCATAGCTCAACACGCGGATGTCAGGGCTTCCGACGAGAATCTTCTCGCGCAGATCGCGCTGCAGGCCGTTCATCACCCCGATGATGAGAATGAGCGCGCTCACGCCGACCAGGACCCCGCCGATGGCGATGATGCTGATGAGCGACAACAGCCGCGAGCCGCGGCGGCTGCGCAGATATCTCCAGGCGATCGACAGCTCGAGACGGTTCATTCGGGTCGCATCGTCGGAAAGAGGATTACGTCGCGAATGCTCTGTGTTCCCGTCAGGTACATGAAGAGTCTGTCCACTCCGATTCCTACTCCTCCCATTGGCGGCATGCCGTACTCCATAGCGCGAAGGTAATCTTCATCTACCCCAGAGGCCTCGAGATCGCCCGCCGCCCGCAACCTGGCCTGCGCTTCAAGGCGGGATCTCTGGTCGATGGGGTCATTCAGCTCGCTGAACGCGTTCGCGAGCTCCTTGCCGTTGGCGAAGAGCTCGAACCGCTCCGTGAGCGAGGGATTGCCGCGTTTTGGCTTGGCGAGAGGTGACAGCTCGAGCGGGTAGTCGACGACGAACGTCGGCTCGGTGATCTTCGATTCTACCAGCGCCTGAAAGATCTCGTCGATGACCTTGGGCCTGCTGAGCGTCTCCGGATGACTGACGCCGACTCGAAGGGCAAGCTGTCGCAGTGTCGCGTCGTCCGCCGACATGACATCCATTCCCGCTGCTGCATTGAGCGACGGGACCCATTCAATGCGCCGGAACGGAGGACTGAGCTCCGGAACCTTGTCCTCGAGGAATGGCAACTCCGCCAGGACGCTCGATACGCGAACCAGCAGAGCCTCGACACGGCCCATCGCCACCTCGTAGTCCGCGTACGCTTCGTAGAACTCGAGCATCGTGAACTCGGGATTGTGCGTGCGGTCGATTCCCTCGTTCCTGAAGACATGTCCGATCTCGTAGACTCTCTCGAAGCCGCCCACCACCAGCCGCTTCAGGTAAAGCTCGTCGGCAATCCTGAGAAACAGAGGCGTGTCGAGAGCGTTGTGATGCGTAGCGAACGGACGCGCGGCGGCGCCTCCATAGAGCGGCTGAAGAATCGGAGTCTCGACCTCGAGGAATCCGAGCTCGTCGAGGAATGAGCGGATGGTGGTGACCATCAGAGACCGCGCAGCGAAGAGTGAGCGTACCTCTGAATGGACGGCCAGGTCCGCATAACGCTGCCTGTAGCGTTGCTCCGGATCAGTGAAGCCCGAGTGTCGCACCGTCTCCCCATCGACCACTTCCTCCTTACCGAACGGAAGCGGGCGAAGAGACTTGGCAAGCAGCTCGAAGCTCGCGACGCGAATGGTGGTTTCTCCCGTACGCGTTTTGAAAAGCGAGCCCGAAACACCGATTATGTCTCCGAGATCGAGATGCTCCAGAACACTGAAGCGCTCGTCGCCGAGCTGGTCCTTCCGGAAGTACAGCTGAATTCTCGCACTGGAGTCGGCCAGGTGCGCGAAGACGGTCTTGCCGTGAGCGCGCCACGCGACGATGCGGCCCGCAACCGCAACGCTCGGCCCTTCGTCGTGTGCCGCAGCTGCATCGCCCTCGGGAGACTCGGGAAGCAGAGCGAGGGCTTCGGCTGCGGAGTGCTCGCGACGATACGAATAGGCGAACGGCTCGATCGAGCTCGAGCGCAGCGCATCGAGCTTTTCGCGTCTCGCCTTGAGAACGAAGTTGAGATCTTCGCTCACTCCTTCGCTCCGCTGTGCTGTTTCAGGTAGGCCTCGATGAAAGGGTCGATCCCGCCGTCCATCACCTTCTGCACGTCGGGAATCTTGAGCTCGGTCCTGTGATCGTTCACCATCGTGTACGGCTGAAACACGTAACTCCGGATCTGGCTTCCAAAGCTGACGTCCTGCTTGTTTGCGTCGAGCTTCGCCTTCTCCTCGTCGCGACGCTGAATCTCCGCCTGGTACAGCTTGTTCTTCAGCATCTGCATGGCCTGAGCCTTGTTCTTGAACTGTGAGCGCTGGGCCTGCGATGCCACCACGGTGTTGGTTGGAATGTGGGTGATGCGAACCGCAGAGCTCGTCTTGTTGACGTGCTGCCCTCCTGCCCCTGAAGCGCGATACACGTCGATTCTCAGGTCTTCATCGCGGATCTCGATGTTGATCTCCTCGTGGACAACCGGATACACGAACACTGACGCGAAGCTCGTGTGACGGCGAGCAGCAGAATCGAATGGCGAGATGCGCACCAGACGGTGCACTCCCGTCTCAGGGCGAAGAAATCCGTAGGCATACTGTCCGCGAATCTCGATCACCGCGCCCTTGATTCCCGCTTCCTCTCCCATGCTCTCGTCGAGGAGCTCGAGCTCGAATCCTTTGCGCTCCGCCCACCTGGTGTACATCCGCATCAGCATCGCCGCCCAGTCCTGGGCCTCGGTGCCGCCCGCCCCGGCGCTGATCTCCACCTGTGCATCGCGGAAATCGTCCTCACCGCGAAGAAGTGTCTTGAGCTCGAACGAGTCGAGCTCTCCCTCGAGTGATTCCAGATCGCGATCGAGCTCAGCGGACATCTCGACATCCGGAGACTCGCGCAGAAGCTCATCGAGCTCCTCGGCGCTCTTCACTCGCTCCAGCAGCTTGTCGTAGGGATCGACCCAGCCGCGAAGGGCCTTCAGCTCCTGGAGAACCTGTTGCGCCGACTCCTGGCGATTCCAGAAATCGGGTTCGGACATCCGGGCTTCGTGGGCGTTCAGCGCCTGGCGCTTACCCTCGATGTCAAAGATACCTCCGCACTTCCGCAAGTCGCTCACTGGCGCTAGCGAGCGTACGGCCTCTCTCTCCGTTCGATTCGGCCATTCGAGTGGTGCCTGTTAAAAGATTTTCTTGCCGGCGCCGAGAACTTCGTTCAGCGACTCCTGAAAATGCGTCGTCGAGCGCGCGAAGTCCGCACCTACCTGCGCAATGTACTCCTCGTAGCTCTTCTTGATCTCGTCGCGGAACAGCTCCTTGAGAGTTCCCTTCTCGAGACCTTCGGCGTGCTTCGCAGGATAATAGGCGACCATGTCCGAGACTAGCGCGCGCGCGAGTCGCTTGGCGCGAAGACTCGGATCACGGGCAAGGAACGGGTTGATCGGCCGACGCTCGCCGGGAGCGGGTGCGCTGGCCGCGGGAGGCGGTGTCATCTGCGCGGACGGCGGAGGCGTCTCTGCCGGAACCGAGACGGCGGGAGTCGGCGTCCGCGGGGTCGGCACGACTGGTGTAGCAGCCGGTGTAGGCACTCGCGGTGAGGCGGGTGGTGTAGCCATTCGCGGTGCGGCCTCCGGCGTCGGCATGCGCGGGGCTGAAGGCGGCGTCGGAGTTCGCGGTTGCGACACAGGTGTCGGCGTTCGCGGGACCGAGACCGGCGTGGGAACGCGTGGCGCAGACTGCGGCGTCGCCATCCTCTCCATCGCAGGCGGAGTCGGCACGCGCGGTGACGCAGGTGGAGTCTGCACGCGAGGAGCCGACGGCGGAGTCTGCACGCGAGGAGCGGCCGGCGGAGTCTGCATCCGGGGAGCGGCCTGAGGAGTCACCGGACGAGACGGTGTTGCCGGCGTCATGCGAGGAACCTGTAGCGGTGTCGCTGTGCGTTGCGCTGGTGGAGTAATGAATGGTCTGGGTGGAGTGGATCGCAGCGGGGGCGGTGTGATGATCGGACCTGCGCCTTCACGACTGCGTGCGAACGCCGCTCTCATCGAATCAGGAGGAGTCGCCTGTCGCGCCGGCTGCTGAGCGGCCATCCCGACCGGAATCACCCCACTGCAGGTGGAACAACGTGCGCGCACACCGCCCGGCGGCACCTTTGCCGGGTCGACGCGGTACACCGTCGAGCATTGTGGACAGCTGACGTTCATTGTTTGTCTCCACCCTCGGTTGATCTGCCCGGTACGGTCTGCATAACCGGCGGCGTGTCGTCCGTCCGCCTGTCGATCGAATAGACCGATCCGCTCAGAGTCTTGGCGTAGGTTTTCATCTCCGTGGCCAGCCGGCTCACCTGCCGCGCCTCCTTAAAAGTACGCTGCAGATTGGTCACCACACCAATGGAAAGTGTCATGAGGGGAACACGGTCGAGGACTCCTCGCCGGTCCTTGCCGAAAAAATAGCCCGCGCGGCGGTCCGGCTCGGAGTACTGGTACGGGACGAGAAGGTCGAATGTGGAAGTGATCTCGCCGCAGATCTCCGCAATGTCATCGTACGGTATGATGAAGATGAAATCGTCTCCGCCGATGTGCCCGACGAACCCGTTCTCGCCGCAAGTGCCCTTCACCACGTCGTGCAGCAGCATCGCCAGTATCCGTATGACGCGGTCCCCTTCAGTGTAGCTGTACCGGTCGTTGTATTCCTTGAAGTGATCGAGGTCGGCATAGCACACCGCGAATACGCCCGGCAGCGTGAGTCTGCGGCTGATTTCCGCTTCGATGGCCCCGGCGCCGGGAAGGCGCGTGGAAGGATGCACTCCAAGGTCCCGGTCGGATCTCGACAGAAGCGAGTCCAGCCGGCGGACGACTTCCGCCGGATCCATCCCATCCGGTATTACCTCGTCCGCACCTGCGCTGAACGCGGCGCCGATGGAATCCATGTCGCGAAAGGAGAACACGAGAGCCGGTACGATGCCGGTGTAGGAGTCACGCTTGAGGCGATTGCAGGCGGCGAGAACCTGCTCGCCGTCCTGCCGGGCATCGAACATCACCAGCCGGGGACGTCCACGCAGCGCGATCGCGATGAGCTCGTCCGCCGACGTCACCACAAAGCGCGGCGCGCTCTGGCGCTCCAGCCAGGAGCCCAGCGCACCGGGCGGTCCTGTGCCGGCGGAGCTGAAGACGATGATCGCCGGTGCCGGCATTGTCGGGCTCATGCGCTGAAGCTGATCCTTTTCAATAGTAGAAGAAAGCCACGCCGATGATGGCGTATGCGAGGAGCAGGAACGCGCCCTCGAGCCAGTTCGACTCGGAATCCTGCATCACAGAAGACGCAATCGCCACCGCAACCGCAACGCTCGCCACCTCCATCACGGTGAAGGCAAGGTCGAGAGGCCGGCCCAGCACGACGCCGAGCAGAATCAGGACCGGCGCCACCAGGAGCGCCACCTGAATCGCCGAGCCCACCGAGATCGACACCGCCAGGTCCATGCGGTTCTTCATCGCCATCATCACCGCCGAGCTGTGCTCCGCCGCGTTGCCGATTATCGGGATGAGAATGAGACCGACGAAGATCTGTGACAGCCCCAGTGTTTTTACGGCTTCTTCGGTCGATCCGACCAGGAACTCCGACAGCAGGCCGATTATGGCCGCGGTTCCGATGAGCACGACGATCGCCTTCCGAAGCGTCCACCTGGGCGGTGCCTCATGATGCGCCACATCGCCGCCCTCGGAGAAGATCGCGCGGTGCGTGTACATCGAGTACATGAGCGAGAGGAGATATGCGACGATCAGCAGGCATGCCACCCAGATGGACATGTCACGAGTCAAACGCCGCAGCGGATCCGGATGAATCGCGTGGAACACCGCCGGCATCACCAGGCCGAGAGCTGCGACGACGAGAAGCGTCGAGCTCATGTCGGTGAGGCTCCGATTGATCGTCTGCGACTTGTACTTGAGCCCACCCATGAGCTGGGCCGCACCGAGCACGAGAAGAAGATTGCCGAGTATCGATCCGGTGATCGACGCCTTGACGAGATCGTAAAGCCCCGCGTTGAGCGCGAGTGCTGCTATCACGAGCTCGGCGAAATTTCCGAGTGTGGCGTTGATGAGCCCGCCGACGGTGGACCCAGTGTGTCCCGCAAGCTCCTCCGTGGCCGTGCCGAGCAGACCCGAGAGCGGGATGATGGCGAGCGCGCTGAGGGAGAAGATCACCATCGGAGACGCGTGCATCAGCTCCGCGGCGATGGCGGCCGGAACGAACAGGAGCAACGCGTACAGATATTTCAACGGTCTTCCAGGTTAGAAGTCATTTGTCACCTTGGGCTGACCGGGGATGCTCGCCGTCAACCATGTCGAGCCATCCGCATTTCGTTTGACCCGCATGTGAACCGACACGTATGCATCGACAGCGCTCAGAAAGTGGTTTGCGAGCACCAGACTCGCCGTCTGCTCCGCGCTGCGAAATGCCGAGTTGCTCGAAGCGATCGCGGCTCGGTATTTCTGGAATGCTTCGGGTGCTCCGGTCCACGACCAGCGAAACTCCGGCGTCACCGCGCGCGCCTGATAGAAGCGAACAGCCGCCTGGTATTCCTCCGAGGCGGGCGGCGGAGCGCTGCCGGGATCTCTCCAGTAGGTCTGTCTTGCGAGGAGCCAGACCGACCCGTTGAACGTCGCGGCATCCGTCTCCGGATCGATCGCGCCTCCGGGAGTCAGGTCGAACGCGCCGCTCTCCACGTATTTCTCCATTCGCTCGTAGTAGTCCCACGAGCCGCGAGGACCTGCCGGCGAGAATGGTGCGCGCGCGAAGTCGCGCGAGATGTCGCGGTAAAGATCACGCTTGCGAATGCCGTCCTGCGTTCGGGCGATGTAGAAGCCGATGCCGGCTGCTTCGAGCGCGAGATAGACGAACCCTCGGCGCTGTCCCATCATCGCCTGTCCGGATCCGGGAACGATTGCCGATGCGGCGACCTCAACGACGCCCGCGCGAATGCTCGCTCGCTGCTGAGCGAAAATGCGTTCGCCCGGCGTTGCGGCGGAAACGACGATTGCCGCAGCGCAGAAAATTCCACGCGCCAGGCGCGGCAACGGCGATGAGTCCGAACACATCAGAACGTGAAGCGAAGTGATACGTAGGTCGGAGTCTTTCCCGCGTCCTCCGAGAGACCGCCGAACGTGCGGGCGATGTCGAAAAGGAGGCGGCCCGTTCCAAGCCCGAACCCCACCGCCGCGTTGGCGCCGTCAGCGTCATTCGCGATGTAGCCTCCCCGGAGGTGCACGGTCTTCTGATACGTCAGGTCTGCTCCGAGCCGAGCCGAGGGATCGTCGGCGGTCTCGGTTGCGATGACGTCGCCCGCCACGCGCACTCCGATGTCGGAGACGTATCGCTCGACGAACGCCAGCTGGTACGACACTCCCACCTCGACGCGCGTGGGAAGCGGATCGGCCTGCTCCCTGTCGTTTACCTGCAGCTTCGTGCCGACGTTTCGCATAGCGGCTCCGAGACGCACACCCTCGCCACGGATGTCATACTGAGCACCGAAGTCGACGGCGCTGGACGTCGCGCTGAACGTCGACACATTGGCGCACTGCCCCGAGCAGTCGACTCGGTACTGAAGACGCTTGTAGGTTACGCCGACGCTCAGATCCTTTCCCACCGCTGCTCCGAAGGTTCCGGCGAACAGAATGTTGCGCGGCAACACAAGTCCGATCGGGGTTCCGCCGGGATCCGTGATCTGCTGGTTGCCGAAATCGAGGACGTTGATCGAAAGGGCGAAAGCGCCAAGCCGCTTACGAGGAGCGACAAAGGTGATCACGTCGCCGCGAGCGGCGATCGTCTCGGAGTGGTGAATCGCGGCTTCCTTTTTCTCGAGCCGCGCGATCGCAGCCGGATTGGACCAGATGCCCTCGCTCCCCAGACGCTCGGCGACGGCCGCCTGACCCATCCCGACTGTCTGAGCGCCGACGGGAAGAAGAAGAAAAAGGGCGCCATCGCTGCTCGCCCCGCCTTGCGCACTTAGAGATGTCGCCACGGCAGACATCGCGACCGCCAGGAGGACGACGCGCTGAAGCAGGCCTCGCACGCTAGAGAGGCGTGGCCTCATCGATCAGCATGATCGGAATGTCATCGCGCACCGGATACTTGAGCGAGCACGCATGACAGATGAGGCACGACTCGGCCTCGCGGTACTCGAGGTCGCCCTTGCATTTCGGGCAGACGAGAATTTCGAGAAGCTCGTGGTCAACGCTCATCGCTCAACCTTTCCAATGTGATATCCGAAACGCTCGAGGGCCGAGGTGTTGCGGCGCCAGTTCGCGAGGACCTTCACCCACATGTCCAGATACACGCTCTCGCCGACGAAGGCTTCGATCTTCTTTCTCGCGGCCTGGCCGACCTCGCGGATTCTCGAGCCCTTCGCGCCGATGATGATTCGCTTCTGGCTGTCCCGCTCGACGTAGACGACTGCCCGAATGTACAACGGGGAGCGACCCTCGCGGAACTCCTCGATTCCGACGGCCACCGAGTAAGGCACCTCGTCGTGCAGCTGCTCGAGAACGGTTTCCCGGATCATCTCGGCGACGAAGAAGCGCACCGACTGGGTGCTGATGTCGTCGTCGGGATAAAGGAATGGGCTTTCGGGAAGCGCGGCGGCCAGTGTGGTCATGAGAGAATCGACCGAGTCACCCGTCATGGCCGAGACGAACACTGCGTCGGGGCGCGCGCGCTGGAGCTCGTCACGGCGGACGGGTGAGAGCAGGTCGCTCTTGTTGAGCACCTCGATCACCGGGGCGCGCGGTGGATGTGGAAGTCCCGCTGCTTCATGAAGTGGAGGAGGCGGCCCTTCGGAAGAGTCGGCCAGATAGACGATTACATCGGCATCGTCGAGTGCTCGAAGAGATGTCGAGCGCATCGATTCCTGGAGCGCGTACTTCGGCTCGAGGAGGCCGGGCGTGTCGAAGACGATCATCTGGACGTCGCCCGCGGTGTGGATCCCGACGACGCGGTCGCGGGTGGACTGCGGCTTCCTCGAGGTGATCGCCAGCTTCTGGCCGATGATCCGGTTGAGGAGAGTCGATTTGCCGACATTGGGCTTGCCCGCGACAGTGACGATGCCGGCTCTTGTCATCCGGGGAATCTAACTACCGGCTCCCCGTCACCCGTGCCCGTTGCCCGTGCCCGCTGCCCGTGCCCCGTTACGCGCTGCCAGAGTCCGCTGCCACGCTTTCTGCATTGGGTAAACGGATAGGCGGGTAGCGGTCAGCGGGTAACCGCGAACGAAAAAGGCGTCACACAAGTATGACGCCTTTTTCTATTGGGTGCCGGCGACGGCCTACTCTCCCGCGTCCTCTCGGACGGAGTACCATCGGC
>JBDTRZ010000108.1:0-9597 GCA_039931395.1 Gemmatimonadales bacterium | reverse complement strand
TTCGTGGGCTTCGAAGTGATCGCACGCGTGCCTTCAGTGCTTCACACACCGCTCATGTCGGCGACGAACGCGATTCACGGAATCGTCGTACTCGGCGCGATGCTGGTGGCGGGCGCAGCCGACACGCTGCTGCTCAAGATCCTTGGCTTCGTCGCCGTCGTCTTCGGGGCGGCGAATGTGTTCGGGGGGTTCGTCGTGACCGACCGGATGCTGGAGATGTTCCGCAAGCGCGAGGGAGACCGGAATGCTTGATGTCCGCCAGTCGTTGATCGCGGCGGCCTACATCTTCTCAGCAGTTCTGTTCATCTTCGGGCTGAAGCGGCTCAGCTCTCCGGCGACGGCGCGGTCGGGAAACCAGCTCGCTGCATTCGGAATGGTCGTTGCGCTTGGGGCCACACTGCTGGACCGGCAGATCGTTTCGTTCTGGACGATCGCCATCGGCATGCTCATTGGCGCGGCGATCGGAACGTACTTCGCCCGCACGGTCCAGATGACGGCGATGCCGCAGATGGTGGCGCTGTTCAATGGAATGGGAGGAGCCACCGCCGCACTGGTCTCCGTGGCGGAATACATCCGGCTTGCGAGCGCGGGCGAGCCGCTGTCATCCGGCGAGTCTGCGTCGATCGTGCTGGGAACCATCATCGGCGCTATCTCGTTCACCGGCAGTCTCATCGCGTTTGGAAAGCTGCAGGAGATTCTCCCGGGAAAACCGCTGCAGTTCCCTCTTCAGCGACTTGTCAACGGCCTGTTGCTTCTGGCGATCCTCGCAACGGGTGTGTTCATCGTCGTCGGCACGACGAGCACCGTCGCACTGTGGGCGCTGTTCGCCCTCGCGCTGCTGCTCGGAGCGATGTTCGTGCTTCCGATTGGCGGCGGGGACATGCCCGTCGTGATCTCGATCCTCAATTCGCTGACAGGACTCGCGGCCGCGTTGACTGGATTCGTGCTGCACAACCAGATGCTGGTCGTGGCGGGTGTCCTCGTCGGCGCATCCGGTACGCTGCTCACGCTTCTCATGAGTCACGCGATGAACCGCTCCGTGGCCAACGTGCTCTTCGGCGCATTCGGAGCGGCTCCGCCAGCCGGAGCTGGTGACGCCAACGCGCCGCAGCGCTCGATCAGACAGACGTCGGCGGAGGACACTGCGATTGCTCTCGCGTATGCGCGGAGCGTCGTCATAGTTCCCGGCTACGGACTCGCAGTCGCTGAAGCGCAGCACACCGTGCGCGAGCTGGCAACCGATCTGGAAAAACGTGGAGTCGACGTGAAGTACGCGATACATCCTGTCGCGGGGCGCATGCCGGGCCACATGAACGTTCTGCTCGCCGAGGCGAACGTTCCATACGATCAGCTGCTCGAGATGGATCAGGTGAACGGCGAGTTCGCGCAGACCGACGTTGTCCTCGTGGTGGGAGCGAACGATGTCGTGAATCCCGCCGCGCGCGACGATCCGTCGAGCCCGATATACGGAATGCCGATTCTCGACGTGGACAAGGCGCGGAACATCATCGTTCTCAAGCGCAGCATGGGACATGGGTTCGCGGGCATCGAGAACGCGCTCTTTCATCACGAGAAGACGCGAATGCTTTTCGGCGATGCCCGGCAATCCCTCACGCAGATAGGACAGGCGCTCAAGACGGCCTGACGGGCACGCGCTCAGTCGAGACGCTGCTCGAACGGCTCCATGTGAACGAGCACCCCGCGCACGCTGGGCACCGCCGCGCGGATCGCGCTCTTCACCGCCCCGCTCAGCCCGTGCGCGTCGCGGAGTGACATCGATGGATCCGCTTGAACGTGAATGTCGACGTAGTACACGAGTCCTGCCTTCCGAACCGTCAGCTTCTCCACCGCGCGCACGCCATCGACTGACTCGGCGGCCCGGCGCACCGGTGCCACGATGTCGCTTCCAGGCATTCGGTCCATCAAGTCGTACAACGGTGGACGCGCCAGAACGATGCCGTTGTAGAAAATAATCGTCGACGCGAACAGCGCTGCCCAGTCGTCGGCCTGCTCCCAGCCCGGACCTCCCCAGAGCGCGATGGCGATTCCCACGAAGGCCGCAGCGGACGTTATCGCGTCACTGAAATGGTGCCACGCATCGGCCTTTCCAGCCGTGCTTCCCGCCGCTTCACCAATCGTGAGCGTGCGACGAAAGAGCCCGAACTTCACGACGAGCACAGACACGAGCACCAGCAGCGTCCACGGCGCCGGAGTCTTGTGCGGAGTTCTTATCTCGCGCACGGCCTCGAAAGCGATTCCAACCGAGGCGGCGAGAAGCATCATCGCCACCACCGCCGCAGCCACAGACTCCGCTTTCCCGTAGCCGAAGGGATAGTCGTCGTCCGGGTCGCGGCTGGCGACGCGGAGTCCGCCCCAGACGACGAGCGACGCGAAGATGTCGGCAGTGGACTCCACCGCGTCGGCAACCAGCGCGTAGGTGTTGCCGACGATCCCCGCGACAAGCTTGATGATCGCGAGCGCGGCGTTCACCAGCATGCCGATCTGCGCGGACCTGATCACCTGCGATTCGGATCGGTTCACGTGGCCCTGATTGAGCTTTAGTCGATCGCCACGACGCGAGCCGGTCGCGCGAAAGGTTGAAGTTACGCAGCCTCGCCACGCCGCGCGTGCGCCCTGACATCTTTCGCCTCCTCTGACGCAGCATAGATTCAGCGATCCGTGTCCGTGCGACGCTACCCAGCCCGCGCGAGCGAGCTCAATGCCTCAAGCAGCTCATGACTCAGCCAGCAGCGCCCGTCCCACCCCGCAGCACGCCACTCGAGCGGGTGGCGATACACGACGTTCCGGAAAGAGCGCGTCGTGGCCCGTTGATCCGCTACGCGATTGCCGTTGCACTTACGCTCATCGCGTTCGGGCTCACAATGCTCCTCGACCAGTACCTCGAGCGCGCGGTTTTCCTTCTGTTCTGGCCGGCCGTGATAGTCGTTGCCTGGCTGGGAGGCCTGGGCCCGGCACTGCTCGCCTCCTTCGGCGCGGTGGCGCTCGTCGACTACTACCTCCTCCCACCGCGCGGATTCCATCTCGCGACGCCCGGGGAGATTGTCGCCATCGCGACATTTCTCGTGATGTCTGCCCTGACGAGCTGGGCGGTCAGCCTGGTCGAGCGCGAACAGGCCGCCTCCGCCTCAGCCGCAAAGGAAAACGCGAGCCTTGCGCGCCAGCTCGACGATCAAGCCGGCGAGCTGTCGCACCAGCTCGAGGAGTCGCAGGCGATGCAGGAGGAAATCGAGCTCTCCGCCGAGGAGCTCGCCGAGCGTACCGGTGAGGCGGAAGCGGCCGAGGCGTTCACGCGCGGAGTGCTCGAAAGCATCTCGGATCCATTCGTCGTTCATGATGCTGATTGGCGCTTCCGCTACATCAATTCTGCGGCTGCATCAGTGTTCACTGCTTCCGGTCGCGGCCCGGCGGAGAATCTCATCGGGAAAGTGGTGTGGGACGTATGGCCTGAGCTGCGCGGATCGACGATGGAGGAGCGGATGCGGCACGCCTCCGAAAAGCGAAAGCCGGTCTCGTTCGAATCGTTCTACCCTGAGCGCTCCGCGTGGTCGGAACTGTTCTGCTATCCTCTTCCCGACGGCGGTCTCGGAACGCAGTGGAAGGACATCACAGACCGAAAGCGTGCGGAGGAATCGGCGGGTTATCTGGCGAGAGCCACCGAGGTTCTCGCGTCCTCGCTCGATTACGAGTCCACCCTGTCGCAGCTCGCACACCTCATCGTGCCGCACTTCGCCGACTGGTGCGCGGTGAACATCGTCGACGACAACGGAGAGCCACGGCAGCTCGCCGTTGCTCACGTCGACCCGGCCAAAGTGAAATGGGCCGACGAGCTCAACCGCCGGTATCCGCCCGACAACAATGCGGCGACCGGAGTTCCGCAAGTACTGCGAACAGGCAAACCGGAGTTGTATCCGGAGATTCCGGACGACCTGCTCGTGGCCGGAGCAATCGACGACGAGCATCTCCGAATCACAAGGGAGCTGGGTCTCAAGTCGGCGCTGGTCGTGCCCCTTTCGCGCCCGACGGGAACGATCGGGGCAATAACGATCGTGTCCGCGGAATCCGGCAGGAGATACACTGAGGAGGACCTCGAGTTCGCAATGGAGCTTGCCCGGCGTGCCGCGCTCGCCGTCGAGAACGCGCGGCTGCACCGCATGGAGCAGGAAGCGCGTCAGTCGGCGGAGGCGGCCAACGAAGCCAAGACGCAGTTCCTTGCCGTGATGAGCCACGAGCTTCGCACCCCGCTCAACGCTATCGGAGGATACGCAGAGCTTCTGCTCATGGGGATTCGCGGCGACCTGACCGAGGCTCAGCAGGCGGACCTCGAGCGCATTCAGCGCAGCCAGCGTAATCTGCTCTCACTGATCAACGACATATTGAACTACGCAAAGCTCGAGGCAGGACACGTCGAGTTCGCGATGAGTACAGTAGCGCTTCACCCGCTGATCCTCGATCTCGAGCCGCTGGTCACTCCGCAGCTGCGCGCGCGCATTCTTACATATGATGACTCCGGCTGCGACCCCGGTCTCAACGCCTGGGGAGATGCGGAGAAAGTCCGACAGATCGTCCTCAACCTTTTGTCGAACGCCATCAAGTTCACCGAGCCGGGAGGACGAATCTCGATACGATGCCGCGAGCAGGGCGACATGGTCGAAGTCGTGGTCGCTGACACTGGTCTGGGCATTCCCGAAGACCGCATCTCTTCGGTGTTCGAGCCTTTCGTTCAGCTCGAGCGCAAACTCTCCAGCAATCACGAGGGCACCGGGCTCGGACTCGCGATAAGTCGTGATCTTGCCCGCGGAATGAACGGCGAGCTCACCGTCAGCAGCAAGCCCGGTGAGGGATCGGAGTTTCAGCTGACGCTGCACAAAGCGCGGACCTGAGCAGTGAGAGCATCTCTTCCCGGCGGAGCGTGACGACAGATCCGACCGATTCACTGCCGGAGCTGATCGGCGGACATTACCGGACCGACCGTGAGATCGGTCATGGCGGAATGGCCACGGTATACCTGTGCACCGACCTCAACAGCGGCGAACAGGCGGCGGTCAAGGTGCTTCGCCCGGAGCTGGGAAGCGTAGTCACCAAGGAGCGGTTCTTCCGCGAGATCCAGTTCGCATCCGAGCTCGAGCACCCCCGCATCCCGCGCGTGCTGGAGTCAGGCACAACGGAGGACCTGCCTTACTACGCGATGGACTACGTGGAGGGCGAGTCCCTGCGCGAGAGGATGCGCCGCGAGCCGAAGATGCCGGTGGACGAAGTGGTGAGGATCGCGATGGCGATCACGAGCCCGATGGCATACGCGCACGACCGCGGAATCATCCACCGCGACATCAAGCCGGAGAATGTCCTTCTTCACGGCGGCGACGTGTATGTGCTCGACTTCGGAGTGGCGCGGGCCATCATCGGAGCCACAGGAGAGCGGCTCACACGTACGGGGATAACCGTCGGGACTCCGGCGTACATGAGTCCCGAGCAGGTGACGGCCGACCGCGACCTCGACCTTCGCAGCGACATCTACTCACTCGGCTGCGTGGTTTACGAGATGCTCGCGGGGGCGCCGCCATTCCGCGGTGTCACTCCACAGATGCTGATGGCGAGCCGCTTCACCACCCCCCCGAAATCACTTCGCACGATTCGCGATGACGTGCCCGAGGCACTCGAGCGCGCGATAGCGAAGTCGATGGAGCGCGAGCCGCTGAAGCGATGGCAGTCGGCGGAGGAGTTCGCGGCGGCGCTCAAGACCGGTGCAGAAAAGGCCTCGTCAACGGCGGACGGGGACGATGAGGATCTGCTGTCGAAGCTGAAGAAGACCTTCGCTGACAATTACAACGTCGATGAAGAGCTGAAGGGCGGCGGAATGAGCCGGCTCTTCTTCGCCACAGACAAGGCGCTCAACCGGCGGGTGGTGATCAAGATTCTTCCGCCCGAGATGGTGAGTCAGATGATGCTCGCCCGCTTCCGCAGGGAGAGCGAAGTCACCGCGCGGCTTCAGCACCCTCACATCCTCCCCGTAATCTCGGCCGGTGTGCGAGACGGTCTCGTGCACTACATCATGCCGTTCATTCAGGGCGAGTCTCTTCGCGCACGGCTCCTGCGCGAAGGCCAGCTGCCGATCAACGACGCCGCTCGGCTGCTCCGCGAGGTTACCGACGCACTTGCCTACGCTCATCGACAAGGAGTCATCCACCGGGACATCAAGCCCGAGAACATCCTCATACAGGATGGGCACGCTATACTCGCAGACTTCGG
Source organism: Gemmatimonadales bacterium (assembly GCA_039931395.1). Taxonomy (GTDB): domain Bacteria; phylum Gemmatimonadota; class Gemmatimonadetes; order Gemmatimonadales; family Gemmatimonadaceae; genus UBA4720. The sequence goes on along the minus strand of JBDTRZ010000108.1, from coordinate 3,330 downwards.
AATTGCGGCTGCGCTGAGCGGGGAGGGTGGCACTGAATCCGGGCCGCGACTCACCGGCACCGGAATGTCGCTCGGCACCGTCGGCTACATGGCACCCGAGCAGGCGCTCGGCGAGAAGACGGTCGATGGTCGTGCGGACATCTACGCGGTCGGTATCGTCGGCTACGAGATGTTCGCCGGGACACCTCCGTTTACCGGAGCCACTGACCAGGCGATTCTCATCGCGCACCTGACGCGGGATGCGCAGAGCGTCGACAATGTGCGCAAGGACACACCGCCGGCGATCGCCGACGCGATAGAGAAGGCGATGAAGAAGGATCCTGCCGCGCGATTCCAGACCGCGGCGGAATTCCGGGATGCGCTCGAAGTCCCGATGACCTCTCCGGGAATGATCGGAATCACCAGCGGCTTTCCCGCGCGACGCTTACGCAAGCTCTCCACCAAATGGAAGATCGGCGCACCGGCCGCCGTCGCCGCTGTCGCGATCGCGATTGTCGTTGCAACGAAAATGAGACCGCCTCCTTCAACCAGCGAGGGAGAGGGTCTGACCATCGCGATCGCTCCCTTCAACACACCGAGCAGTGGGCTCAAGCTCTGGCGCGAGGGAATGGTCGACATGCTCGCCCGGTACCTGGATGGAGCAGGCCCGCTCAGGACGATTTCGCCGGCCGTGTCCATCAAGGGATTTCCTCCGGCCTCTGATCTCGCGTCGGCCACGAGCCTCGCCAAGAGGACCAAGGCACAATACGCAATCTGGGGAAGCCTGGTCGGAGCAGCGAACGATTCAGTGACGTTGCGCGCGAGTCTCGCCGATGTCAAAACGAACACCGTGTGGGAGCAGGAGCTCAGGGACTCGACAGCCGAAGCCGTCGCGGGAAAGTATACGCGCGCTGTCCTGAGTCACTTGAACGAGACACATCGACTCGGCGCGGTGAAGCAGTCTTCCTTCGGCTCCGAGTCGATCGAGGCGTTGCGAGCATTTCTCAACGGAGAGCAGCTCTTCAGAAGAACATCGTGGGACTCAGCCGCGGTCGCATACGCGCGCGCCATCTCGTTCGACGGCAGATTCGCGATCGCGCTTCGTCGCGCGGCCCAGGTTGCCGGATGGCAGAGAAACGGAAACGATTCGGCGGCGCGCGCCATGTGGCTCAAGGCCGGCGCCGAGAATCACGGACTCGCGCCGCGTGACAGCCTGCTGCTGCTGGCGGATTCGCTTTCCGCGGCGCTTGCTCCGCTTCGTAGCGATTCGATGGACTGGCCCAAGGCGGCGCGACTCTTCACGACCGTCAACGACGCCGCCTCACGGTATCCGGACGATCCCGAGATATGGTATGCAGTAGGGGAGGCGCGCTTCCACCACGGTTACGGCAGCCCGGTGAACATCAGCGAACGCCAGTCATTCGACGCCTTCAATCGGGCGATCGAGCTCGATTCGGCGTTCGCGCCGGCGTACGTACACGCGGTGGAGCTCGCGTTCACTTTCGAAGGCGCGAAGGCGGGAATGAAGTATACCCGCGCCTACCTTCGCCTCAATCCGACCGACGACGAAGCTGAAGGAATCTCGATGGTCGACAAGGTCGCCAGCGCAAGCGGATCGAATCTGGCGGCGCTCGAACCAATTCTCAACCGCGCATCCTCGGATGCGATAATGGCGGCCTACTTCACGATCCGGCGATGGCCCGATCAGGCGCAGACGGCGATCCGGTTGCTGCAGGCGACAGCACGGCGTCCGCACAATTCGCCGGACTTCGCGACGGATTCTCTCCGATTCGCGAGCTTCCTGCCACTTCAGCTCGCCTATCGTGGACGTCTCGCCGAGGCGTACAGGGTGATGGGCAATCGTCCTTCGAGACTGTACGTGGAGATGGCTCTTCTTGGAGGCATTCACCCAGACACGGCTTCCGCGGCGATTGCCGAATGGATCTCGAAGGGAATCCTGCAGGCCTTCTATGGTTTGCCCTGGCTCGCAGCGCGTGGCGACTCCGCGCAGATTCGCGTGCTCATGGGCCGGGCGGATTCCGCATCACGAGTCGGAAGCGAGTTCGCCAGGCGTGGGGCGAAATATCGAGCGGCGTCGACACGCGCCTACCTCACGCTGCTGCGCCGCGACTCGGCTCTCGCGACAAAGCAGTTCTCGGCGCTGCCCGACACGCTCTGCATCGCGTGTTACCTGGACCGGCTGCAGGCGGCGAAGCTGCTCGCCGCGCGCGGGCAGCTTGACGCGGCGGACAATCTCCTCGGACAACGGTTGAACACGCTCATCACTCCGGCGGAGATAATGATCGCGTTCGAGCGGGGCCGGGTCGCCGCTCGGCTCGGCAAGCGAGATGAGGCGATTCAGGCGTTTCGGCTGGTTGTGGACGCCTGGTCACCGGGAGATCCTGCGGTGCAGCGTTACGTGACTGAAGCCCGCCAGGAAGCGGCCAAGCTGGGAAGCCGCTAGGAGGCTGAAAAGGGAGTCTCCGCAAAATAGGCGGCCGGTCTCCTAGCGGGCGGATACAGGTGGCTCTAGTATTTCCCTCGATCCACTGCACACCTGAGGGCGTGCAGGGCCCAGAATCCGCATGCCGTATGTCACACCAACGGAGGTCACCGTGAAACGCGTACCATTGGTAGCGCTGGCGCTGATTATTGGCGCCGTAGCATGTCAGGAAGTGTCAGCGCCGACGCCGTCCAATTCCAGTTCCGGACCCGCACTGAGATTCCGGGTCAGCAACCCGCCACCGCCGCCGATCGATACGGGAGCAACTGGATCGTTCAGCGCGACACAGCAGTCGGTCCCTGCATCGATCCAGCAGTCGTCTCCGTTCGGGATGAACCTCTCGATCCTGCGTTCGGTTCCGTCAGCTCCCTCGTTCGCTTTCGACCAGCAACTGTATTCGTTCAGTCTTCCGGTGGTTTACTTCTTCGACAAGACAACGAACTCCGGCTACCTGAAGTTCGGAAGCGATCCGGAGAATTCGGTGCTCGCGCCGACGAACGGGGCGATCAAATATTCAAAGGGAACATTTTCGGGCAAGGGAATAGTCGAGATCCAGGTAACTGGAGGCGTGCTCGCAATTGACCTTTCGAGCATACTCGCCACCAGTCTTTTCGGTTGTCCTCCAATTGTACCCTCCGTGTCTGCGCCCGGGGGGCCACCCGCAGCCTGCTTCCACTTGGAATTCGGGCAGGCGACGTTCACACCCACCGGGGGTTCCGCCCAAGAGGGTACGGCGCAGATGGACCCGGGGTGCCCGCCGGATAACAACACATACCCACTTTGCGTTAGTGAGGGCTGATCCCGCTCGCGAGGGACAGCAGAGGCCGGAAAGTCCAACTTTCCGGCCT
>JBDTRZ010000107.1:0-9613 GCA_039931395.1 Gemmatimonadales bacterium | reverse complement strand
CATCATCAGTCCGTGAAACCCGTGTGCGATGAGCGCGGCGTGAAGCGGATCGAAGATGGTCCGGCGCACGTGACTGGCGCCGGCCGATTCCAGCGCATCGCGAACGAGAAGGAGGTCCCCCTCGAAGGCATCGGCGTTCTGGTATGCAGTTGGACTGTCGGAGGGTCGGCCCGCATCGCGGGCGGCGACCAGCTCGCGCGTCGCCGCGATCCGCGCCTCGATGAAGCTGAGCTTGAGACGCAGCGGCTCGTGCGAATTGCGACGCGAGTTCGCTGCCCACACTTCGGGCAGAAGCGCGCGGTCACGCTCGATCGATGCCCGCAGCGCATCGGACGGCGGCGCGATGTCAGCCGAGAGCGACAGGCGCTGCACGAGATCTTCAAGCCACTTCTCATACCGCCCGAGAATCGCGTAGCTTGCGCGGCGCGCCGCCGCAACGGTTGCCTCCGGCGTGACGAACGGATTCCCGTCGCGGTCCCCACCAACCCACGTGCCGAGCCGGATCAACGGCGCGAGGTCGAGCTCTGGCGAAGTCGTCTCGAACTCGTCCTCATATGCGCGAACGACGGCGGCATGGACGAGCTGGCTGGCGCCGAGCAGACGCGTCTCCAGATACCAGAGAACGGTGCTCACTTCGTCGCCGACAGAAGGACGATCCTCTCGTACCTCCGCCGTCAGCCACAGAAGCTCGATCTCGGCGTCGAGAGCATCGTCCACCAGACGCTGCTCCTGCGGTGAAGCACTCCCGCGCTCGAGCAACACGTCTGCCACTCGCGCCTGAAGCGAGAGCAGCGTCCGACGCGTCGACTCCGTCGGATGCGCAGTGAGCACAGGACGCACTCGAAGGCACTCGAGCGCGGCGGAAACCTCGCTCGCGGTGTGTCCGGCCTCGCGCAGCCGCCGCATCGTCCAGGCGGCTGAAGCGGGCTGCGGCTCGTCCACAGGAGCAGCGAGGTATTGGTTGCGGCGCCGCACGCGATGCACCTGCTCCGCAGTGTTGATCAGCAGAAAAAAGAGAGTGAATGCGCGAGCGGTTGTGGCCGCAAGGTCGACCGGCAGCTTCCCGACTTCGTCGAGAAGCTCCTCAAGACTTCGCGCACCTGGCTCCCCGCGTCTCCTCGCTTTACAATCGCGTCTCAAAGCGTCGACGATCTCGAACGCGCGCTCGCTCGCCAGCCGCTTGACGACTTTCCCCAGTGCATCTCCCAGCCGGCGGACGTCCTCGTGGAGAGGCTCGTCTTCGGGACGCGTGCCCGGCTCGCGCGGCACTGAAGCCGCGCGGGCGTCAGGCTTCTCCGCGTGCGATCGCGCTGAGCTCATCGAATGACTTTGCTGTGAAATCCGCCTTCTGCACGATTTCCTCCCGCGTCACGAATCCGGTGAACGCGGTGAATGCGTCGGCCGCATCCCGCGCGGCCAGATCCGTGCTGCCATCGCCAACCATGAGAATGGGCTTGGGAAGGTCGAGCGACAAAACAATCTCGAGCTTTCCACGCGCAGTGGTCAGTGGAGACGACCGATCGAACCCTGCGTAAGCGCCGGCCTGGTCGAATGTCACCTCGACCGCGTGCACCGCGTCCCCGTCCAATCCCACGTGGCGCGCGACAGGGAGAAGTGCGTGTCGAATGGCGCTGCTCACGAGGACCACGTGGATCCCATCCACACGCCACGACTGAATGGCCTGTCGCGCCCCGGGTGCGAGCGTCTCGATGTATTCCCGGCCGAGCGCGTCCGCGTCCTCGCGCCGCGGTCGCACGAGCGAAAGCCGTTCGCCATAGACGTCCTCGAGCCGCAGCTCTCCACGCATTGCTCGGTCCGTCTGCGCTGCCACGAGATCCGCGATCTCATTCCCGCGAAGCGAAGCGAGCCAGTCGATGCCCTCGATTCCGCAGAGCGTCGAATCGACATCGAGGACAACCGATGCGAACCCATTCCCGCCGGGACCGGTCACAACAGATTTCCCGGTGCGAACATTCCTGTCGGATCGAGCGCGTTCTTGACCGCGTGCATCAGGGCGATCTGGCGTGGCGCCAGCTGCAAGGCGAGCCACGGACGTTTAAGTTTTCCGATCCCATGTTCGGCCGAGACGATGCCGCCCATCTCCACGACCCGGCGCAGAGTCTCTTCGATTGCGGCGTCGATTCGACGAAGCGCTTCGGGATTCTCCGCGATGAAATTCTGGTGTGGATGACCATTGCCCGCGTGTCCATATGTCACCGGTTCCGGCGCGCTGTGTCGCTCGACCGCGTCACGCGATAGTGCAAGCGCCTCGGGGAGTCGCTGATAGGGAACTGCCCAGTCCGTTGAAACCTTGCGCCCACCTTCGCTCCGGTGAAGAGCTCCACGCTCGTTCATCGTCGCGGGAACGGCGTGTCGCACGGAGCGTGCTTCGCGAAGCGGCTGCGCGCCCTGGTAGACACCTATGTCGGCAGTGACCGCTCCGGCCTCTTCAGACATCCCGAGCCAGTACGAAAGGAGATCTTCGACTTCGCCATCTGCGCCCGCATCGTCCTCGAGATACACGAGCGCGGCGGCGTCGTTTCCCCACTTCGACCCCGCGGCAGCCGCGGCGATCATCGTCGCCTGGCTGTCGAAATACTCGAGGCAGAGAGGCATTCTTGCGCTGGCGGACGACGCCGCGCGATCGCGCGCAGCCACGACAAACGCGAGTGCAGCACGTTCATCGGGGAAGGGTATTGCAAGACCAACCGGAGCAGCAGGCAGAGGCACCAGTGCGAGCTCGGCCTCGACGACGACACCAAGCGTGCCCTCGCTTCCAACGAACCAGTCGACGGGATCCTGTACCGCTGCATAGCCGACGGCGTTTTTCTCGGGATGAGAACGGCGGTACGACGCGATCTCACCGTCCGCGTGAACGACTTTCAATCCACGAACGTGCCTTCTCGTCGCTCCGTAATGAAGCGACCGTGCACCGGACGCATTGCATGCTATTGCGCCTCCGATGCTTGCATCCTGCTCGCTCGTGGGGTCAGGCGCGAACTGAAGTCCTTCTGCTGCGAGTGCGCGATTGAGCTCACCGATGGTGACGCCGGAATCGACGCGCGCAACCCGTCGCTCGGGATCGATGTCGAGAATGCGGTTCATCTGCCCAAGGGACAGGAGCAGACCTCGATCTGTGATGGATGCGCCGGTCATGCTGGTCTGCGATCCCGCGGGGGTGATCGCGGTTCCACTGGCGCCGGCGTCACGGACGAGCTCCGATACATCCTCGACAGACGCGGCCCTCGCGACGCCTTCCGGAACGAGCTCCAGCCCTGACGCGTCCCGCGCGTGCGCCTGGCGCACGTCGCGGTCGCGGCTTACGACCACGCCTGTTCTCCGCCCGGATCGAGCACCGAGAAGTCGATCACTGTCGCCGAACGAATGTCCGGAAGGTTGAGGAGCCTTCGTCGCACTTCCTCCGTTATCTCTCCATCGACTGACACGGCCGCCAGCGCCTCGCCTCCCTGACTGAGGCGCGCCTGATGATATTCCGCGATGTTCACGTGCGAATCGCCGAGCAGCGTTCCAACGCGGCCGATGACGCCCGGGACATCCGCATTGGTGAGCACCAGCAGCGTGCGGCGCGGCGTGACGTCGACGCTGAACCCGCCGATGCGGGTGAGGCGCGGCCCGGCGCCCGCGGGAGCGACGCCCGCCACGAGCAGCTCGGCGTCGTCGCTGCACACGATCACCTCCGCTCCGTTGTCGGGATCATGTGGAAGTGAAGTCGTGAGGCTGAGCGCGATGCCGCGGCTTTCGGCAAGCGCGCGCGCGTTGACGAGATTCAGCCGCACGCCATCGATTACCGATTCGAGGGCGCCCGCGGCGGCGCTCGCCACGAGAAGGTTGCCGGCTTCAGCCAGGTCTCGTCCAACGCGAAGCGAGATCGAGCGGACCGCACGTGAACCGCGATCAGCGAGAATCGCGCGGGCGATCGCCGCCATGCGACGGATGAGCACGAGCGCCGGTTTGATCTCATTCCACCGTCCATCCATGCCGCCGACCACGTTGATGGCGCGCGAGAGCTCTCCGCTCAGGAGAGCGTCGCGAACAGCGGCGCACACATCGACGGCGACGTTGCGCTGCCCTTCAGCCGTCGACGCCCCGAGGTGCGGAGTGAGCAGCACATTGTCCAGCGTCCGAAGCGGATTCGACGGATCGAGCGGCTCCTGCGTGAACACATCGATTATCGCGCCGCCGAGGTTGCCACTCGAGACCGCCGATGCGAGTGCACGTTCGTCAACGATTCCACCACGCGCGAGATTCGCCACGATCGCGCCGCGAGGGAGCAGCGCGAGGTCCTTTTCGCCGACCATTCCAGTCGTCTCCGGATTGAGGGGCGTATGAACGGTGACCACGTCAGCGCTGCGCAACAGGTCCTGGAGTGAATTCGCCCGTGCCACGCGAAGCAGCTCGAAGCGCTCGCTCGTAACGTACGGATCGTACGCCGTCACACTCATGCCGAACGCGCGCGCTCGCGACGCGACCTCGCTCCCGATCCTTCCCAGGCCGACAATGCCGAGGGACCGGCCACGCAGCTCAGTCCCGAGAAGCTCGCTGCGGTCCCATCGCCCCTGTCGCATGGATTCCGCAGCGCGGGGAAGATGCCGTACGAGGCCGATAAGCGCACCGAAGAACAGCTCGGCGACGGCGACCGTGTTGCCCGCGGGTGCGTTGATCACCGCGATGCCAAGCGCGGTCGCGGCGGGGATGTCGATGTTGTCCGTTCCCACGCCCGCGCGCCCGATTACCCGCAGCCTTGACGCGCGCTCCAGCAACGCGGCCGGGAGTCGCGTCGCGCTCCGTCCTACGAACGCCTCGTACGAACCGATGCGCTCCATAAGCTCGGCGGAGGGTGTCGTGGGAATTTCGTCCACGACGAAGGAGGGCTCAGAGCGAAGGAGGTCCACACCTTCGCGGTCGATCTCGTCGGTGACGAGGACGTGAAAACTTTCCATTTGTAGGAGTTTAGTCTGACTGATCTCCCGCCGCCTCCACCTTGCCTGCCTCACTCTCTCTCAATGCGCGGCGCAGCACCTTTCCCACCTGCGTCTTGGGAAGCTCGACGACGAACTCGTATTTCGCCGGTACCTTGTAGGGCGCGAGGCGTTCCTTGCACCAGGCCTTGATCTCCGCTTCGCTGAGCGACGCTCCATCGTGAAGAACGATCCACGCTTTCGCTTTTTCCCCACGCAGCTTGTCGGGCAGTCCCGCGACGGCGACCTCGTGCACCGCCGGATGTGCGGAGATCACTTCCTCGAGCTCGCGGGGCCACACCTGGTAGCCGCTGGTCTTGATCAGATCCTTCTTGCGATCGACGATGTAGAGATATCCATCCGCATCGAGATGGCCCAGGTCGCCGGTGAATAGAAGGCGCTCGCCCGATGCGCTTTCGCGAATCATCTCGCGCGTCTCGTCAGGGCGCTGCCAGTAGCCGAGCATCAGCTGCGGTGCGCGAATGACTATCTCGCCCGTTTCACCCTGCGGCAGATATGCCGAGCCATCGTCGGCGTCGACGATGATGACTTCGACGTCCGGGAGCGGCATTCCCACGGAGCCAGTCTTTTTCTCTCCCCGAACAGGATTCGCCACCACCGCCATCTGCGCCTCGGTCAACGAGTAGCCCTCGACGATTACACCGCCGGTAAGCTCCTCGAATCGCTTCCTGGTTTCGGCCATGAGGGCTGCCGCACCGCAGAAACAAAGCTTGATGCTTCGCCAGTCCACCTTGCCGGTCTTCGTCAAGGAATGGCTGAGCAGCGCGTTCAGCAGCGTGGGCACCGCGCAGATGAAAGCCGGCCTCACATCGTTGATTTCCTGAAGCACATCTCCCAGCTCGCGCGGATTGGGAGTGAGCGACAGCGGATTGTGATTGATGAAAGCGAGACTCTGCACGCCCGTATTGCCGTACGTGTGAAACAGAGGAAGCGGCACCATGATCGTGTCTGTCCACTCGTTCATCGCGGGCTTGAGCCAGGCGCGAAGCTGCAACCCTGCGCTCACCATTCCGCGATGTGAGCCGACCACTCCCTTGGGAGTGCCGGTGGTTCCCCCGCTCATCAGGATCACGGCCTGGTCGTCCGGGCTCACGGGCGTTGCGGGAAGCGAACTACCAGCGCTCCGGGCAACCAGCCGGCTGAGACGCAGATCGCCTTCTGCCGGCGAGATGCGGTCGCCGTCCGTTTTCTCCTTGAGAAACGTGTACGCGACGCGCTTCAGCAGCGGCAGGCTGTCCTTGATGCCGGTGGCGATGAGCCGCTCGAGCGACGTGCGTTGCTGCACAGACTTCGCCTTTGCGTAGAAGCGATTGAGCACAACCGCGGTCTCCGCTCCCGTCGCGTTCAGTGCGTCCTCGAGCTCGCGCTCGGTGTAGGTCGGGTTGATCGGACAGACGATTGCGCCCGCCTTCCACGCTCCGACCTCGGCGATGATGAACTGTGGGCAGTTCGGGAGCATGATGGCCACACGGTCTCCGCCACGAACACCCAGCTTGACGAGATGGGTCGCAAAACGATCGCTGGCCTTCTCGAGATCGCCGTAGGAGACCGTGGCGCCCTTGAACAGAAGCGCGGGCCGGGAAGGCCATTTCTCCGCGCTCTCGCGCAGGTAGTCGAGGAGCGTGAGATGGGGATACGGCTCCAGCGTGTGCGGAACGCCTTCGTCGTATTGGCCAAGCCAGATCGGATCAGTGATCACGCTTTCCCAGGGGGAGTACAAGACAACCGCGCGACAGAGTCACAGACGCAATCGCCCATCGTTCACCGCGCTAAAGATGCTGGTTTTGACTCAGCTACGGAATTCGTCCAGACACGCTCCCGCGCCGCCTTCGAGGCCCTGGCGGAAATTTTCCGTTCGCTGCTCGCGGGTACCGTGACCCATGCGCGAGGCATTTCGCAGTATCGTCTGGTCAAGGCGGCTGTCGCCCGTGAGCTCCGGAGTCGGATCTCCCGCGGAAGCCATTCCGAAGAACGCCTCCTCGATGTCCCCGCGCTCGAGCGAGCCATCCCGCTTCGCTTGTTCGGCGAATGCGCCTGCGAGGCAGTCGGCCGTCGCTTCGTTCGCGTAGGTCGTGCGTGACCTGTATCCGAGCTGAAGGGCAACAGCGTGCCCCATCTCGTGCGCTATGATCCCGACGACGGCCATGTCGCCATCCGTGCCCAGCTGGCGCGCCGCTGCCTTGGCTTGCGCGGCGACGAAGATCTCATCGAAATAGATCGTGTTGTCGCCCGGGCAGTAGCCGGCGTTGTTCCGGTACATGAAGCCGCACGCGGATGCGGCTCCCCCACGATAGCGGACGAGACCCGGCACCGCGAACCGTGCGCCCACTTCGCGGAAATGCGACGTCCACATTGCGGTGAGAGCAGCGTGTGCCATCCGAACTTTCTCGTTCGAAGCGGCAACGTCGCGACTCGTGATATCGATGGCGTTGGCGCCCTCGATCGGCCCAGGCGCGAAATAGGAAGAGGCCGGGCGATCCGCGGCCGCTCCCGCAATTCCGGCGGCCGCGAAAAGCGCGAGAGCGCTGCGGCCGAACTTTCCAGGTCGTGTAGTCATCTGCAACCTCCGCGTGCAAATACCCCGAGGAGGCAGCGGTGTTGCGATACCTGTGCCGCGTCAGCGCTCCTCGAGAAGCACGGCGAGCTTTTTCGGCGCTGTGAGGCACCAGGCGTCGCGGACGATGTCGGCGAGCGCCTTCCAGTCAGGCTTTCGATCGAGGTACATGCCGACCCATCCGCTGGGTCCGACGTAGGGCGGGGAGAAATAGCGCTCTGCATCGGCCATCATGAGAAGATCCTGATTCACATGCGTGGACTTGATCCACAGCGTGGGGCGGCCGCCGCCATGGTGATTGCCCGACGCGGCGTACATCGCGAACAGCTTGTTTCGAACGCGAAACGTCGGCTCTCCCCACGCCTCGACTTCGTGCGCTTCCGGCAGCGCAAGGCATATCCTGCGCACACGGTCGAGTGGGGAGGTTGCTGCCTTTTTTCCGTTGCGCGCAGGAGTCATCGCGATCCTTCACTCGCCGGATGGAGATTCAATCGCCGCCCCCGCATCCTCCAGCAGCTCCCTGAGAATCGAGCGATGGCAGCGGGTCTCATCCTCACAATAGCACCCGACCGAAAAGTTGGCATCTCGCCCGAAATCGCTCTTCTTCACTCCGCGGGGCGGACGGCGAACGGTTCCAAGTCTGGAGCCCTCGGCGGGCAGTCGCGGCTGACCGAGGCGAATGACACGACTCGACATGCTGAACAGTGCTTCAGAATGCGGGCCACACCGTGCCGCGTTAGCTTTTCGCCCCTATGAGCATGCGGGAGAAACTCGAGCTCCTCGAGAAGCGGCGCGCGGAGTCAGAGCAGGGCGGAGGCGAGCGGCGGGTCAAGGCACAGCACGCCAAGGGGAAGCTCTCCGCGCGCGAGCGGCTCGACCTCCTGCTCGACGAAGGAAGCTTCACCGAGCTCGACCGTTTCGTCGTCCACCGCTCCCATGACTTCGGTCTGGAGAACGAGCGCTACTTCGGCGACGGCGTCATCACCGGCCACGGGCGGATCCACGGCCGACTGGTCTACGTGTTCTCCCAGGACTTCACCGTGTTCGGCGGATCTCTCTCGGAAGCGTTTGCGGAAAAGATCTGCAAGATCATGGACCTGGCGATCCGGAACGGCGCTCCAGTCATCGGTCTCAATGACTCTGGCGGCGCGCGCATCCAGGAGGGCGTCGTCTCGCTCGGCGGATACGCCGAGATATTTCTTCGCAACACGCTCGCTTCGGGCGTCGTGCCTCAGATCTCGGCCGTGCTCGGACCGTGCGCGGGAGGGGCGGTGTACTCCCCGGCGATAACCGATTTCACCTACATGGTGCGCGGCACCTCGTACATGTTCGTCACCGGTCCCAATGTCGTGAAGACGGTGACACACGAGGACGTTACGATGGAGGAGCTGGGGGGTGCCACGACGCACTCGGAGATTTCGGGCGTCGCGCATTTCGCCCATGACTCCGAGCCGGCGTGCATTCAGGCGATCCGCGAGCTGTTCCGCTACATCCCGTCGAACAACGTCGACGACCCTCCGCGCGGCACGTCTGCCGATCCCGCCGACAGGCGCGACGAAGCACTGCTCGACGTCGTGCCCGACAATCCGAACAAGCCGTACGACATGCACGACGTCATTCGTCGGGTGATCGACGACGGGACGTTCTATGAAGTGCAGCCCGCCTACGCCAACAACATCATCTGCGGGTTTGCCCATCTCGGTGGGACGAGCGTCGGCATCGTGGCGAACCAGCCGGCCATACTGGCCGGGGTGCTCGACATCAACGCATCGGTGAAGGCCGCGCGGTTCATCCGCTTCTGCGATGCGTTCAACATCCCCGTCGTGACGTTCGAGGACGTCCCCGGTTTCCTGCCGGGAGTTGCGCAGGAACACGGTGGAATAATCAAGCACGGAGCGAAGCTGCTTTACGCCTATTGCGAGGCGACGGTTCCCAAGCTCACCGTCATCACTCGAAAAGCGTACGGTGGCGCGTACGACGTGATGAGCTCGAAGCACATCCGCGGCGACTTCAATGTCGCGTGGCCCACGGCCGAGATCGCGGTGATGGGACCGAAGGG
>JBDTRZ010000106.1:0-10163 GCA_039931395.1 Gemmatimonadales bacterium | reverse complement strand
ACGATGGAGATGGTCGCCACTTCGAAAATGAAACGTGCGCAGGACCGCGTGCAGGCTGCGCGGCCCTACGCTCACAGTCTCGCTGAAGTAATCGCGGGACTCTATTCGCCGGATCTCGCGGAGAAATTTCCGCTTCTGAGACAACCGGCAAAGGTGAACCGCGCCGCTGTGATTCTTCTCACATCGAATCGCGGTCTCGCCGGAGGATTCAATTCCAACCTGATCAAGGAAGGAAGAAATCTCCTCGCGCGTCTCGATCGCGAGGGCGTCGAAGTCGAGCTGCACATCGTCGGAAAGAAAGGACTTGGCTACTTCAGGTACATCGGTCGCAATATCGCGTCGAGCCGCATCGACATTACCGACAAACCTACGGCGCAGAATGCAACGGAGATCGTCGGTGAGCTTTTGAATCGGTTCGTGACGAAGGAGCTCGACGCGGTGTACGTCGTGCACTCGAAGTTCGTGACGGCGCTTTCAACTCCGCCGACATCAGTTCAGGTCCTTCCGGTGACGCCGCCGGAGACAAAGGGTCCGCGTCCCGATTACCTGCTGTTCCCATCGGCTGAGGCAATTCTTTCCGAGCTGCTTCCGCTGTATGTGCGCAACATGGTCTATCGCGGACTGGTCGAGAACGAAGCGGCATTCCAGAGCGCGCAGCGCAACGCAATGAAGAGCGCAACAGACAACGCCGGCGAGATCCTGAACGTTCTCCGCCGTACATATAACCGCGCCCGTCAGGCGCAGATCACGCAGGAGATTGCCGAGATCGTCGGCGGCTCCGCGGCACTCGAGGGATAACAATGGCAACCGCAGTGAAGGGCGAGAAGAACATCGGCAGAGTCGTGCAGGTGATCGGACCTGTTCTCGACGTCGAGTTCGAAAGCGAGCATCTGCCCGAGCTCTACAACGCGATCACGATCAACAGCAAGTCAGACGCTGGCGGCGACATTCGTGTGACGTCGGAAGTGCAGCAGCACATCGGACGCAATCAAGTACGCGCTGTCGCAATGTCGGCAACTGACGGCGTCGTGCGGGGAATGGAAGCGGTTGACACCGGCGGTCCGATCATGGTTCCTGTCGGAGCAGCTGCGCTTGGCCGCATTCTCAATGTGCTGGGCGAGCCCGTCGACAACGGCGCGCCGATCGGTCCCGAAGTGGAGCGCTGGGCAATTCACCGTGCCCCTCCGGACTTCGCCAACCTCGAGCCCAAGACCGAGGTGTTCGAAACCGGCATCAAGGTGATCGATCTCGTAGCGCCGTTCGTGAAGGGCGGAAAGATCGGACTCTTCGGCGGTGCCGGCGTCGGAAAGACCGTCATCATCCAGGAGCTCATCAACAACGTCGCCACAGGTCACGGTGGAAAGTCGGTGTTCTGCGGAGTGGGTGAGCGGACTCGTGAGGGAAACGACCTCTACCTGGAGTTCAAGGAAGCGGGAATTCTCGACAAGGTCGCGCTCATCTACGGCCAGATGAACGAGCCGCCGGGAGCGCGCCTTCGCGTCGGTCTCTCCGGTCTCACTGTCGCCGAGTACTTCCGCGATGTCGAGAATCAGGACGTGCTCGTCTTTATCGACAACATCTTCCGCTTCACACAGGCGGGCTCGGAAGTGTCCGCTCTTCTCGGCCGTATGCCGAGCGCGGTGGGATACCAGCCGACACTGGCAACCGAGATGGGCGATCTGCAGGAGCGCATCACCTCGACCAAGACTGGATCGATCACGTCGGTGCAGGCGATCTACGTTCCCGCGGACGACATCACCGATCCGGCGCCGGCGACCGCTTTCGCCCACCTCGACGCGACTGTCGTTCTGTCGCGCGCGATCACCGAGCTCGGCATCTACCCCGCGGTGGATCCGCTCGCGTCATCGTCCAGGATCCTCGACGCCCAGTTCCTGGGAGAGCGCCACTATAAGGTTGCGACATCGGTCCAGCGCATTCTTCAGCGTTACAAGGAGCTTCAGGACATCATCGCGATTCTCGGCATGGACGAGCTCTCCGAGGAAGACAAGCTGGTGGTGGGCCGGGCGCGCCGTCTCCAGCGCTTCATGTCGCAGCCGTTCGCCGTGGCCGAACAGTTCACGAACATTCCGGGCAAGTACGTCAAGCTCGAGGACACGATCTCATCGTTCGAGAGAGTGGTCGCCGGAGAGTTCGACACCCTGCCGGAGCAGGCCTTCTTCATGGCCGGCGCAATCGAGGACGTGATCGAGAACGCCAACAAGATGGCGCAAGGGTGAGGCTCAACGTCTGATGCTCAAGGTCTCGGTTATCTCACCTGAGAGCGTGCTGTTCGAGGGAGAAGTGACTTCGGTTGTCGCGCCCGCGTTCGACGGAGAGGTTGGAATTCTCCAGGATCACGCACCCATGATGACACTCCTCGGAAAGGGCTTGTTGCGGCTGGGGAGCGCGGGAAGCGAGAAGCGCTTCGACATCGAAGGTGGCTTCCTCCAGGTGGTGGAGAACAACGTCCGCATAGTCACCGAGCGGGCCACCGCCGCCTGAGGCCGCAAACAGATAAGCCACGGGGGGTTACGCACCGGCGGTCTGTCTTACAATTTCAAGACACAGGATTTAACGTCGCCTGCCCCCTCGCCAAGTCCGGCGGGTGCAGGCGCGGAGCGCGTGTCGCAATTGCTTCACGTGCAATGGCTTTCACCAATGGAGGTGTAGCATGCGAGCAAGTCGTCGGTTGTACGGCTTGGCTGCCGCAATGCTGCTGCTCGGTATCGCACCGGCGGCAGCCCTAGCGCAACAGCCAGTCACCATCAGTGGACGAGTTACCGCGGGTCCGAACAACGCCCCGGTGGCTCAAGCTCAGGTGAGCATCCCCGAGTTCAGGTTCGGGGCACAGACAGGGCTCGATGGACGGTACAGCTTTACGGTACCGGCGACGAGCGTGAGAGCGCAGCCGGTGACGGTCACCGCGCGCCGCATCGGATACGCGTCCAGCTCACTCACCGTGACACTTGCGGGTACGGCAGTGGTCGCCGATTTCCATCTTGCCGCCATCGCCACCGAGCTGACCGCGACGGTCATCACGGGCCTCGGCATAGAGAGAGAAAAAAGCAAGGTCGGCACGGCGCAGCAGCAGCTCACGAGCACTGAGCTGAACCAGACCAAGTCGATCAACCTGCTCGACCAGCTGGGCGGAAAGATCTCCGGCGTCACGATCACCGGATCCGGCACACAGGGTGGGTCGACGAACATCATCATCCGTGGCGCCAACTCGATCACCGGCAACAACCAGCCGCTGTTCGTCGTTGACGGCGTTCCGATCTCGAACGCCGGCCGTGGCGGCAATCCGAACGGTGGCTACGACTACGGAAGCGCGATCACGGATCTCAACCCTGACGACATCGCGACGATGTCGGTCCTCAAGGGTCCGAACGCCGCAGCGCTCTACGGATCGCGTGCAGCGAACGGAGTGATCGTCATCACGACCAAGAAGGGTCCATCGACGAGCGGCCGCGTCCGCACCGAGATCACATCCAGCTTCTCGTGGGACAAGCCGTCCATTCTGCCGACCTACCAGAACTCGTATGGGCAGGGTGCACAGGGTGAATTCCAGTTCGTGGATGGCGCAGGCGGAGGCGTGAATGATTTCGCTGACCAGAGCTTTGGTCCGAAGCTCGACGGCCGGCTCATCGACCAGTTCACGGGTCCGCAGCAGCCCTGGGTACCGCATCCCGACAACGTCAAGAGCTTCTTCGAGACAGGCCACACGATGTCGAACACCCTCGCCATGAGCGGTGGCAGCGACCGCGTGACGGCGCGCATTTCTCTCGGCCGGGACAACATCACGGGATACGTCCCGAACAACACCTTCTCCAAGACGTCCGGCCTGATCAATGGCTCGGTCAGGGTCAGCGAGAAGCTCACCACCGATGGCACGCTTTCGTACGTGCACAACACGGCGCTCAACCGGCCGGGCGTAGGCTACAACAACGGCATCCTCGAGCAGTTCGTGTGGTTCGGCCGTCAGGTCGACATGAACGCGCTGCGCGACTATTCGAAGGGTGGTGCCTCGAACGGCGGCCCGTCGAACCGCGAATTCAACTGGAACTACAACTACCACAACAACCCGTTCTGGATGATGTACGAGAACCCGCTGCAGGACACGCGGGATCGTATCCTCGGAAGCGTCTCGGCGACGTATCAGCTGCTGCCGGGAATCGCGGCAACAGCGCGCACAGGCGCCGACATCTACCGGTTCAATGTCGATCAGCACTTCGCTCCCCAGAACATCCAGGGGAACGCGATCGATCCGAGCTTCTTCGGCGGATTCACTTTCCTGAACGACTACAGCCGTCAGGTCACGAGCGACGTCTCGGTCAGCGGCTCGCGTGATATCGGCCCCAAGCTGAGCGTGAATGCGACGGTCGGTGGAGGAATTCACCAGGAGCAGTTCAACTCCACTTCCACAGTGACCACCGGACTTTCCGTTGCGGGCATTTACAACGTTTCGAACGCGGCGGTTACGCCGACGCTCGGACAGTTCGACTCGCGTCGTCAGGTGAACGGCGTGTACGGCGATCTCGCCGTGACGATGTTCAACTGGCTGACTGTCGAGGGGACCGCCAGAAACGACTGGTCCTCGACGCTTCCCGAGGGGAAGAACTCATACTTCTATCCTTCGCTGAGCGCCTCGATGGTCGTCACTGACGCCGTTCCAGCGCTCAAGAGCGACTTTCTGACATACGTGAAAGTTCGCGCGTCGACCGCGCGAGTGGGCTCCGATGCAAACCCGTACCAGCTGCGTACGACCTATGGCGGACTTGCGAACAAGTTCGCGGGGCTGCCGCAGTTCTCGCTCCAGAACTTCATCGCGAATCCGGAGCTCAAGCCCGAGACGACCAATGCCAAGGAAGCGGGCATCGAGGTCAGCATGCTCGACGGCCGCGCCACACTGGACTTCAGTTGGTACAACAAGGCGACGCTGAACCAGATCTTCACGATTCCCGTCTCTCCGACATCCGGCTTCCAGTCCAAGTCGGTCAACGCGGGCAAGATCAGCAACAAGGGAATCGACTTCCTGCTCGGATTCACTCCGATTCGCCAATCCAACGGTCTGGAGTGGACGTCGACGTTCAACTATTCCCGCAACAAGAGCATGGTGGACGAGCTTGCGCCGGGCATCACGACTTTCGTGATCGGATCGAGCTGGTACACGAACATCGAGGCGCGCCAGGGTGAGCCGTACGGATCCATCTTTGGCTATTCCTTCGACCGCGATTCCGCCACTGGCAAGCTCTACACCGACGGCGGATTCACCGTGCTTGGCGCGCGCAAGGTTCTGGGAAACATCCAGCCCGACTGGACAGGTGGCTGGAACAACTCGTTCAGGTTCCGCAATATTTCGCTGAACGCTCTGATCGACATGCGTCGCGGTGGTAACATCGTCAGCATCTCGAACTTCTTCGGCGAGTATGCCGGAGTCTTCGAGGCCTCGCTGAGGGGCCGCGAAGTGGATTGGGACAATCCGGGCGTCGTGGTTGACGGCATCGACATCAACACCGGTCAGCCGAACACCGACAACATCACGTCGGAGCAGTATTTCCAGAACATCTTTCCGGTGATGGAGCCCTACGTCTACGATGCGAGCTGGACCAAGCTGCGCGAGGTTCGCCTGGGCTTCGACTTCCCGGCGCGATGGGCCAACCGGTTCAATGCGCGGGCGATCAACGTCGCCTTCACGGGTCGGAACCTGTTCACCTGGACCGATGTGCCGAACATCGATCCCGAATTCTCATACAGCATTGGAAACTTTCAGGGAGTCGAGTTTGCGGCTCTTCCGAACGCCAGGAGCTGGGGTCTGAGCTTCCGGATCACTCCGTAAACGGGAAACGACAATGACCTATATCAAACTGAGGACCGTCGCTTCGTCGTTCGCGCTGGCGCTCGCTGCTACCGCGTGCAACAACGACAAGCTGACGAGTCTGAACAAGAATCCCAACAGCCCGGAAGACGTGCCGCCAGCCACGTTGTTCACGGCGGGAGCGGTCCGCGGCGTCAATCTTTGGCTCGGGGCGGGGTACGACCTGCGCGGCACGGAATTCGTCACGCAGCACCTGGCCGAGGTGCAGTATCCGGACGAGGACACCTATAGGCGGCTCACCGGCGGATCCACGCAGGGCTACTTCGACAATCCGTACATCCAGCAGCTGGAGGACTACCAGAAGGTCATCGACAAAGGCACTGCGGCGAACCAGGCGGGTGTCTACGGACCTGCCCTGGTCATGAGGACGTGGGAGTTTGGGTATCTCACGAACACCTGGGGAGACATTCCCTACGTCGATGCTCTGAAGGGTGACGCAGCAAGCGGAAGCCTTTCGCCGAAGTACGACGCCCAGAAGGACATCTACGCCGACTTCTTCGTTGTGCTGGCCAAAGCGTCGACGGACATGGGTGCCGGATCCGGAAGTCTCGGTAACGGTGATCCGATTTATGGTGGCGATCTTCAGCACTGGCAGAAGTTCTCCAACTCGCTGCGCGCGCGGTACGCGCTGCAGCTTGTGAACGTCGACGCTGCGACGGCGCGCGCTCAGCTCACCGCTGCGTTCGCAGCGCCGGGTGGGGTGTTCACGTCCAATGACGATAACGCGCAGCTGTCGTGGCCGGGGGACGGCATCTATAACAACCCGTGGGCGGCGAACTTCTCCACTCGTGATGACCACAGAGTCTCGCAGGTCCTCATGAATCTCATGAAGGCGAACAACGATCCGCGGATTCCGGTATATGCTCAGCCGGTTCCAGGAGAGGGCGTCTACAGGGGAGCGCCGAACGCGCTCACCGCGGCTAATGCTGCACCTTATATCCTTTCGACTTCGCGTCCTGGCGCGGTTTTCTACCCAGGCAACACCGCGTATGGTTTCTTCGGGGGCGCAGGCAACAGCTTTCCGTCCTTCCTTATGACGTACGCGGAAGTTGAGTTCATCAAGGCCGAAGCGGTGGAGCGCGGTCTGGCCAGTCCCGGCGGAACCGCCGCAAGTCACTATCTGGCCGGCATCAGGGCATCCATGGAGCAGTGGGGTGTGCCGGACTCCGAGATCAATGCGTATCTCGCACAAGGCTCCGTTGCCTACATGGGCGGAACCGCGGGCCTCCAGCAGATCGGACAGGAGAAGTGGATCGCGCTGTATACCGACGGTGGACAGGCCTGGGCCGAGTGGCGGCGTACCTGCCAGCCGATGTCCGTTCAGCCCGGTCCGGCGGCGACACAGAGCAACGTGCCGCGTCGTTTCCAGTATTCGATCACCGAGAAGTCGGTGAACATCGAGAACGTCAACGCCGCCATCGCAGTCCAGGGCGCGGACACGTTCACTTCCCGGATGTACTGGGACAAGTCGCCAACCGCGGCTCCCACCTACTTCGTTGGATGCGGCGTAAGAGGACAGGCGCCAGCTCCATAGTTTTTTCCGGGAGTGTAGCTGAAAAAGCGAAGCCCCTCGAGAAATCGAGGGGCTTTTGCTTTCACCAAACCGGTATTGTCTGGTGCCTATGATTGCCTGGACCAGATGAGTACTGCCCCACATGCCCTGTTCTCTCGATCCATGTACTGCGCGGGAATCCCCGCCCAGGAAGGATAGATCTCGATTCCCGCGATCTCGGATGGCGCAATCACGTCGTCGATCTCCGCGTCCTGCGCCCAGACTCCATCGAGCCAGATCTTGGGGCGACATCCTCGGAGCTCGACCTTCGAGCCGCTGCCCGGTGCCGGGAAAAGCCTTGCGCCGGGAATTCCCCTGAACAGCTCGCTGACGAACCGCGGCGATTTCGAGCGGATCTCATTCTGGTCGAAGAACTTGCCGAACTTGCTCTGCTTCCTGTGGTCGTTGAACTCCTGCAGGCGGCCTCCCGTCGCTTCGACGACGACTGCGTCGATGTCCGCCGGCACGGGGACGAGATCTATCTCGAGGGCGCCCGTAACGGCGGAGCCCACCTCGATCTCCAGGGTGCGCTCCCTGAAGCCCAGGCGGTGAACCTCGATCGATGCCGGACCTGGAAGGATTCGGGAGAACTCGAATTTCCCGGCATCGTTCGATCGGGCCCTCATGGATTGATTGCCGCGATGGAGGGTGAGCTCCGCGGCGGCAATCGGATTCTTGTTCTGGTCGACGACGACACCCGTGAGCTTCACGGGCGATCCCGACTGCGCGTTGAGCGTGGCAGACGATGGAACCGCGAGCAGCCCGACGGCTGTGACGAGCGTCAAACGATGGAAAAGGATCATTGGGGGGCCCTCCGCCGCGCCCGGATTATGTGTTCACGCTGCCAGCCGGGACACCAGTTGTCAAGTTCCAGCGGCCGGGCACTTGCACTTGCCATGTCTCCTCCCTCACTCCAACGTAGAAACAATGAGTGATTCACTCCCCGCCATCCTCGTGGTGGACGACAACGAGGACAACGCGAACATCATCCGCGACTATCTCGAGGCGCGCGGCTATCCCATTTCGGTCGCCTACAGCGGCAGCGAGGCGATGGAGCTTTTCGAGAAGGAGAAGCCGTCACTCGTTCTGCTCGACGTGATGATGCCGGGAATGGACGGCTGGCAGGTGTGCCGGGAGATGAAAGCCAGCACCTCCGGCAAGAACATTCGCGTGATAATGGTGACCGCGCTCCAGGACTGGATGGACAAGCGCCAGGCGATCGAGACTGGTGCCGACGACTACGTCGAGAAGCCGTTCGAGCTGGCGAAGCTTGCATCGGTCGTCGAGCGCAACGCCGCGCAACTCGAGCAGCCGACTTGAATTTGCCGAACTACAGGCGATTGCTTCGTCGCGGCGGATCGGAGCCAAAGGTTCCGACCGTGTCGTCGACCATCGACTCGGTCCGCCAGGCGATACAGGACAGGAAAGAGCTCCTCGTCCTCTATTTCAATTTCGACCGCTATACGAAGATCGAGGAGATCTACGGCTGGGAGAAGCTGGATGAGATACTTCACACCACCAGCGACGCGATCCGCGAGTTTCTCCCGACGAGCCCGTTCGCGTCTTCGGAAGTGATGGTTAACTTCAACAACGACGACGACTTCGTTCTCTTTCACATTCCGGCTGCGGGCGAGACAGTCCCGACGGCGGACGTCGTGACGGACCTCACTGCCAAGCTCCACCAGTACATCTCGCGCCGCATCGAGGAGGAACACGGCGAGGACATCGCGTCCCTGTTCGACACGTTCGTCGGCACATCTCACATCCACTATGATCCCAAGATTCGCCTGGAGCGGCAGATCTACCGGGCGGTGCGTGACGCGGCGAGCTCGTCCAACTCCGTCGAGCAGCGCGAGTTCGCGCTCAAGGCCGCGGACCTCCGCGAGACACTGCGCACCGGCGGTCTCTACATCGATTACCATCCGATAGTGGTGACCGAAACGCAGGAGATCTTCGGATACGAGGCGCTCGCACGCGGCACGATGAAGTCAATGCGGCGGCCAGAGGTGATGTTCGAGATCGCCGAGCAGACCGATATGATATGGGAGCTCTCCCGGCTCTGCAGGAACACCGCGATATCGGGAATGAAGGCCAAGCTCAACAAGGACCAGCTTCTTTTCATCAACGTCGACCCGCACGACTTCACGGATCCGATGTTCACCGAGCTCGATCTCGACGTGACGGATCCGTCGCGCGTGGTTCTCGAGATCACCGAGCGCACCGCGATTCGAGACTATCCGAAATTCCGCGGCCGGCTGAAGGATTTCCGCGACCGCGGCTACAGATTCGCGGTGGACGACGCGGGCAGCGGATACGCGGGCCTTGGCTCCATCGCCAACCTCGAGCCGAACTTCATCAAGCTCGACATCTCACTCATCAACTGCATCGACCAGAACTTCATCAAGCAAAGCCTGGTCGAGAAGATGGTGGGGTTCGGCAACGATCAGAACGCGATGGTGATCGCCGAGGGCGTGGAGACGGCGGAAGAGTATGAGACTGTGAAGCAGCTCGGAGTGCATCTCGTGCAGGGATTCTACCTCCATCCGCCCGAGCCTGAGAGAGCAACCCCCGTCCCGCCGGAGCGCGCCGTCGGTTAGGAACCGATACACGATACACGATACACGATACACGATACACGATACACGATACACGATACACGCTACCCGCTACCCGCTACCCGCTACCAGCTACCAGCTACCAGCTACCAGCTACCAGCTACCAGCTACCAGCTACCAG
>JBDTRZ010000105.1:0-10195 GCA_039931395.1 Gemmatimonadales bacterium | reverse complement strand
AGTGTTACCCCATGTTGCTGGACTGATGTGTTACCCATGTACCCGGACTATACCCTCATTGATTTGTAAACAATGGGTAGCGGTACCTGCCGCTCGTACGGGATACCAAGAAGCGTAAGCTCCAGGCAGAGGCACTCTTCGTAAGCCGACTCCAGTAGCCCTGGACCTAGGAGACGATGTACTTCGATCGCCGCCCCGATGATTTTGTGCGTGAGTGGATCATGATCGGCGCGCTGTGGCGTCGGCGAATCGCCGGTACTCATGCGTTGAAGGAACTGCTGCAGTAGCGTCTATACACCACCGTTCCTTCCCCGCCCTACCCGTAGTTCCGCGGTTAAAACCAAAAGATGTCTCACCGGTCTCGCCGGTCTCGCCGGTCTCACATATCCTAGCGCCAGCGGGAGAGAACACCTCTCCGAGCGGAGAAGCCTCTCAGGTCAGGCTACGTCGCGGCGGGCGAGAGGAGTGATGCCCACTGCGCGGGCCTTTCGCCGGAACTCAAGCCCGTGATCCACCCTGAGCCCGGCTTCATCCTGCCACTGGTGAACCATCTCGTGAAGCAGCGTGTGAACCGTCTCGTCCCAGCCGTGCCGCCGGATGTGACGCCGGCTGATCACGATTTCGGCGTCGCAATGCTGCTGTCCTCGCAGGGTGTAGTGGCCAAGCCGCGACTTCATGCGGCGTGAAATGCGGATTGGCACCGCGCTCAGCTCTCCGCCGAATTTCGTGGCATTGAGCGCCTGGTGCATTTTGCTCAGCTCGCTCGCGAGACGCTCGTCTGCCGGATGTGTTCGCTCCGGAGACCGCGTGCCTCTGCGCGCGCGGGTCCGTGGCCGCGGCTCCAGCTCAAACGAGAGCTGAAGGACCGCGCCAATGCCGATCAGTCGGCCGAGCGCTCGAAGCAACGGTGTGGGCCAGGCATGAACGTTTTGCTCTCCTCAGACCAGATGCGGGTCGTGACGTCGATGCTCTCTTCGGAGATTGCGATCACATTCACCGACGATGGTCTTCCGCCGCGCGAGCGGCTCGACACCGTTCCGGCAGTCGAGATCACCGTTCCCTTCCGGGTGTGCTCGATGTAGTGGACCGACTCCTGGTGATCATGCCCGCAGAGAACGACGTCTACGCCCATCTGCGCGAACCTGCCGAGGATCTTCTTGGTGCGCTTGAGGCCGTGTCGCTGCGACAGCTCGCCTTTCACGGGGTTGTGGTGCATCACGATGACGCGCGCATCGCCGCGAGGGCTTCCATGGAATTCCTCGTCTGCAACGTCGAACTGCTCGGCGCGCAGGTGTCCGATGATCGATACGTCGCGGAGGTTCCACGTGAGCGTGCGCCTGGTCACTCCCTGCGATGTATTGAGTCCGACGAACGTGGCTCCTGGAATCCGCAGAACGGGCTCGAGGTCGTGCGAGATGAACTGCTGGTAGTTCTCGTACATGGCGTCCGGGTCGCCCAACCCGAGCGGCGCTCGCCACCACTTCACGTCGTGATTGCCGGGCACCGTGATGGTCTTGCTGACCTTCTGGGCGTCGCGGATGAACACCGCGGCCCGCTGAAACTCTCCGGCGCGCGCCCGCTGCGAGAGGTCGCCTGAAATTGCGACCACATCGAACTTCTCTTTCTGGATGATCGCCTCGATGGCTTCGATCTGCGCGGGGACGGCGGGACGACCGAAATGAAGGTCGGAGACGTGAAAGATCATCGTCACCGTGGCTTCACCTATTGCGCGACCACCATGTCGGCGAAATGCATCGCGATCTCGCGCGACAGCAATCTGAAGCCGTAGGGAGTGAGCGCGTCGGCTGCCGCCTGCGGATCACGCTGCGTTGTCGCCTCCACGTCCTCGGCCCACGCGACGCGCGCGGTTCTGGAGTCGATGAGCAGCATCCGCACCGATGCCTTTCTCTCACTGTTTCGCGTATCGACGCGAACTTCGAGCGGCAACAGGGCATAGCGCGCGTTCGTCAGCGCAACGAGTCCACGGATCTGCGACGCCAGCGGCTCAGGAAGCGGCGTGTCGCCTGCCTTGACGCGCCTGATCCCCTGTGCACCAAGCTCGCGCGGATCACCGGCAAGGCCGGCGTTTCTGTTCGCCGAAGCCGTTATCTCTGCGGCAAATGTCCAGTTTCTTTTCACGCCTCGCTTGCGAAATGCGTCCTCGACCTCTTCGTCGAGAATCGGCAGAAGTCCGACTGCGCCCGGCACAATGTCCCAGCTGCCTCCGGCGTTGGCGACAGCGACGTATTGAGCCGGCAGCACGAGCAGCTGTCTCCCGATCATGCCGGTCAACGGGTTCGCTGCAGTGGAGGGCTCCTCCTTCGGCTTTGCGGACGAGGAGGCGCAACCATGGAGAAGCACCAGAGCGGCAAGTGCCGAGAGAGTCGCGCTCGAAACGCGGGAGTTGAGAGTCATGGTCAGATTGCGGGAAACATAACCGATACGCAATTTCACCGTCCACCTTCACGACATCGGAATGCGCAGGACGATCCAGCCCCTGTTACTGGTCCTGATCGCCATCCTCGGTGCATCGAGCTTCGCCTGGCTGGCGCTGAAGCGGGCCGAGCCGGTCAACGCAGCGTGGCTTCTCACCGCGGCGATCTCAACCTACGTGATCGCATACCGTTTCTACAGCAGAATCATCGCCCGCCGCATCTTCGTCCTGGACGACGAGCGCGCCACGCCTGCCGTTCGCCTGAACGACGGCCGCGACTACACTCCGACCAACAAGTGGATCGTGTTCGGGCACCACTTCGCGGCGATCGCGGGCCCCGGCCCGCTCGTCGGTCCCACACTCGCCGCGCAGTTCGGATTTCTTCCCGGCGCCTTGTGGATCATCGTCGGAGTCGCTGTCGGCGGCGCCGTGCAGGACTTCGTCATCCTCTGCTCGTCGATCCGGCGGAACGGCAAAACGCTCGGCCAGATGGCGAAGGACGAGATCGGACCGGTCGCCGGCTACACCGCACTCGTCGCAGTGCTCGGAATCATGGTGGTGCTGATATCGGTGCTGGCACTCGTGATCGTGAACGCGCTCAAGTCGAGCCCCTGGGGAGTCGTGACGATCGGACTCACGATTCCCATCGCGCTCCTGATGGGCGGCTACATGCGGTGGATCAGGCCACACCGCGTTCTGGAGGCGAGCGCGATCGGATTGGTGCTGCTGATCGTCGCCCTGTACGCGGGGCGCTGGGTCGCGGAGAATCCCGCTCTCGCGCCGGTATTCACGCTCACCGGACCGACGCTCGCGATCCTTATCATGATCTACGGCTTCGCGGCGTCAGTTCTTCCCGTATGGCTGCTCCTCGCACCGCGCGACTATCTGTCGGCGTTCGTGAAGATCGGAGTCGTTGTCGCTCTCGCGATCGGAATACTTCTCGTCCTTCCACCCCTGCAAATGCCGGCGCTGACGCGGTTCACCGACGGTACCGGACCGGTGTTCGCAGGCAAGGTGTTTCCATTCGTGTTCATCACCATCGCGTGCGGCGCGATCTCAGGATTTCACGCACTGGTTGCGTCGGGGACAACTCCGAAACTCGTAGCACGGGAGACCGACGCGCAGATGATCGGCTACGGCGCCATGCTGATCGAATCTCTCGTCGCGGTGATGGCACTCATTGCAGCGTGCGTGCTGACCCCCGGTGTCTACTTCGCAATCAACGCTCCGGTCGCCGCTTTGGGCGCCACTGCGCAGACTGCCGCCGAAGCGATACGGGGTTGGGGATTCGCTCTCGATCCCGCCGAGATGCAGGCGCTCGCGAAGCAGGTCGGGGAGACAAGTCTCCTTTCGCGAACCGGCGGCGCACCGAGCCTGGCTGTCGGAATGGCGCATCTCTTCTCGAGAATACTGGGTGGCGGCGGAGCGATGGCTCTCTGGTACCACTTCGCCATCATGTTCGAAGCGCTCTTCATCCTGACGACGCTGGACGCCGGCACGAGAGTCGGCCGGTTCATGCTGCAGGACCTGCTCTCACATGTATGGGCTCCCATAGGTCGTGTCTCATGGTATCCGGCCGTCGTCGGAACCAGCGCGATCTTCGTCCTGATGTGGGGCTACTTCCTCTACCAGGGAGTCACCGATCCGCTCGGCGGCATCAATTCGCTGTGGCCGCTGTTCGGGATATCGAATCAGCTGCTTGCCGCAGTGGCGCTGTGCGTCGGCACGACTGTCATCATCAGAATGGGCAAGGCACGCTACGCCTGGATGACGATTCTCCCTCTCGTGTGGCTCGCGATCGTGACGCTGACAGGCGGCTGGCTCAAGATCTTCTCCGCCAATCCGAAGCTTGGCTTTCTTGCCCATGCCCGGATGCTCGGAGGATTCGTCGCGTCGGGCACCGCGCCTCCGGGGGTCGCATCGGTGGAGACCGCGAGGCGGATGATGTTCAACGATCGGCTCGACGCGGCCGTTGCGGGATTCTTCATGGCGGCGGTGATTGTGATTCTCGTTGAATCCGCGCGTGTCTGGCTCGGCATTCTGAGTGGACGCGATAAGGCATCGAGTACTGAGACAAGTTTCAGCCATACGCGCGACTTTGCCGTTGACGCCGCAGGCGGATAATAAATTCATCAATTCTCATCGAACCCAGACAAGACCTGATTGATGCGAAAGACCCTTGTTGCTGCATTTCTCTTCGTCGCGCCCCTCGGAGCGCAGACGACGCCTTCCCGCTTCGACTTCTCCATCAAAAACATCATGCGAGGCCCCGAGCTCTACGGCCGGGTTCCGCAGGACGTCCGGTGGAGCGTGGACAACAAGTGGATCTACTTCACGTGGCTCGAGCCTGGCACCAGCTGGCGTGAGACGCCCAAGCGATTCCGTGTCCGCGCTGCTCCGGGGTCGAAGCCAGAGCGAGTTTCACCGGCGCAGTTCGATTCCGCAGGCCCGCTCGTCACCGCCGGCAAGCGGTCGAGCAATGGCCGGTACATGGCGGTCGAGTACGGCGGCGACATCTACCTCACCGACATGCAGCGCGGAACCACGCGGCGGCTCACTCAAACCCTCGCGCGAGAGCGCGATCCGCAGTTCTCGCAGGATGGATCGAAGGTCTACTTCATTCGCGACAACAACGTCTATTCGATCGACCTGGACGGCGTCCTCATTCGCCAGCTGACTGATCTTCGCGCGGGGCCCGAGCCAGTAGACTCCGCGAAACCCACAGGACAGCGCGGCCGCATCGAGCAGCAGCAACGCGACCTGTTCGAGGCGATCCGCGATCGAGTACGGGCCGACAGCATCGCAAAGGCCGAACGCCACGAGCGGGACTCCAGAGCGCTCAAGCTTTACTACACGCAACGTGGCGAGGAGCTGGCATCGGTCTCTCCGTCGCCCAACGCCGACGTTCTCCTCATCACCACCCGCATTCCCGCGCAAGGCGCGCGCGCAAACGACATTCCGCGTTTCGTGACCGAGAGCGGCTATATCGAGCAGATCCGCGGCCGCGAGAACGTCGGTGACGTCCTTGAGAAGGGACGCCTCGGCTTCGTCAATCTGACGACGAGCAACCTCAACTGGCTCAAGCCATATCCGGCAGACACTGCAATCGGGTTTGTCCTTCCGCTCGGCTGGAGCAGCGACGGGAGACACGGCGGATTCTACGCCTACACGTCCGACAACAAAGTGCGCGTTCTCCAGAGCGTCGACGCGAGCGGCAAGCTCACGACTCTGGAGATGTTGCGTGATACTGCCTGGGTCGATGGCCCATGCGGCTTTGGATGTGCCGGATGGTACGACGGCGGGCGCCGATTCTACTACGTCTCGGAGGCGAGCGGATACGCTCATCTTTATACAATTGCCGCCGACGGCACAGACCGGAGGCAGCTCACGAGCGGCAAGTGGGAGGTTCTCGACGTCGAGCTCTCGCCCGATCAGAAGACATTCTATCTTCAGACGAACGAGCCGTCTCCTTTCGAGGAACAGTTCTACCGAATGCCGGTTGCCGGCGGCTCGCGCGAGCGCATCACGACGAAGTCGGGACGTCACCTGGTGACTGTATCTCCTGATGGCTCGCTGCTCGCTGACGTCTACTCGTTCGTCAATCGTCCGCCAGATCTCTTCCTGATGCGGAATCAAACAGGCGCCGAGATGTCGCAGCTGACGACGAGCCCGAGCGCGGAGTGGCTGTCGTTCCCGTGGATCCAGCCCGAGATCGCGATGATCCCCGCGAGCGATGGAGTGATGGTGCCGGCTCACATCTACCGCCCGAAAGACATGGGCGCACAGACGAATGGAGCCGCGGTCATCTTCGTGCACGGTGCGGGGTACCTGCACAACGTCGGCAACTTCTGGTCGGAGTATCCGCGCGAATACATGTTCAATCAGTACCTGGCGTCGAAGGGCTACACTGTACTCGACCTGGATTACCGCGGGTCCGCAGGATACGGACGTGACTGGCGTACGGCGATCTACAGGTACATGGGCGGCCGTGACCTGCAGGACCAGGTGGACGCCTCGAAGTACCTGGCGAAGGAATACCAGATCGATCCGGAGCGCATCGGTATGTATGGCGGAAGCTACGGCGGATTCATCACGCTCTTCGCGCTGTTCACGCAGCCGCAGTATTTCGGCGCTGGCGCAGCGATTCGAAGCGTGACCGACTGGGCGCACTACAACAACGGCTACACCTCGAACATCCTGAACTTCCCGCAGACCGACACTGTTGCGTATCGCAGGTCGTCACCGATCTATTTTGCCCAAGGGCTCAGGGATCCGCTGCTCATTCTGCACGGGATGGTCGATACCAACGTTCTGTTCCAGGACGTGGTGCGTCTCACGCAGCGCCTGATCGAGCTCGGCAAGACAGGGTGGGAGCTGGCAGTCTATCCGGTGGAAGACCACGCGTTCGTGCGGCCGTCGTCATGGACCGACGAATATGGGAGAATCTTCAAGATCTTCGAGGAGAATCTCCCGTCCCGCGTACCCGTCAAGCCTGACGTGCCGTGATTCACAGGCTCGAGGTCGCGTTAGCCGGCATCGCACGCGCCATGCGCGCGATGCTCGGCGCGCCCGACTACGAGCGGTACGTAGCCCACGTCCGCCACAGCCATGCCGATAGGGAGCCGCTCTCGCGCGAGCAGTTCATGAAGGAGCGACTGGAATCGCGCTACAGCAGGCCGGGCGCGCGATGCTGTTGAATTGCTTCGAGTTGGATGGCTTCTACGTAGCGTGACGTATGTCCGCCTTCAGGGCGGACAGACACTGTTCGGAGTCTCCAGCGGAGCCTCGACATGGCCGTGACGCGAACAGCATTCCTGAGCCGGACCCGAAGCGAGATATCCGCTCGCTGGCATGCACCGACCCCCGCACTTCCCATCGACATCTTCCGGGTGCTGGTCGGGTTGCTCAGTGCCGCGTACTTCCTGCGTCTCTTCCTCGACGCCGCCGACATCAGCGGTCCCGATGGACTGATCGACCACGAGCTCACGAGCCAGATCTTCTGGTACACCAGGTTCGGATTCTTTCGACCCGGAATGTCGACCGCGGAATTCCAGGCGATCTTCGCGTGCGCCTCACTCGCGTCGCTCGCACTGGCAGCGGGATGGCGGTCAAAGCTCATGGCGGCCTTCATGTTCGTGGTTGCGGTCTCGGCGTACCGCTGGAATTTCCTGGTGATCTATGTCGATGACGGCATCATGCACCTGGCGATCTTCTGGATGCTCCTCCTCCCGATCGGACGAACACTGGTGCTCGGCGAATGGCTGAGAGACAGAAATGCGGCCGTTGACCGATGGAGCGGCGCCATGGTGCCGGGCGGTCCGGTGCGCGCGTTTCTGGTGAGTCTCACGCTCGTGTATGTCGTCGCCGGAATGTGGAAGTGGACCAGTCCGATGTGGCGAAGCGGTACCGCGCTTTACGCCGTACTCCAGACGCCGATTGCGTGGACACCCGAGCTCTGGAAGCCGAGTCACTTTCCGTTCATCTCGGCGGCTGACTACATGACGCTCATCCTCGAGCCGCTCTTTCCGCTGATGTTCATCCTTAGGACGAACCACAAGCTCAAGTGGGCGCTGCTCCCGGCGATGATCGGATTTCACGTCGGCATCATCGCTACGATGAAGGTGCCGTTCGCCAACGTCGCCTGCCTCGCCGCGATCGCGATCATTTTCCGAAACGAGATCATGTTGATCGTACAGAGAAAGAGGCAGGTCGCTGTATACGCGACCACGACGCGTGCAAGCGGATTCTGCGCGGTCGGGTCGGTGGCGTTCGTGACTGTCCTGACGCTGGCGATGATGGGAGAGGCCGCAGTCCCAGCCTGGCGCGGGTCCAACCGCGCGGACGAGCGCGTCACCGCACGCACGCGGTCGACCGCGCACGCCGGTTTCCTCGGCACGCAGCACAACCCTTTCTACGTCCCGCTCTACGCCATCGGGATCGCACAGAGTTACAGACTCTTCGACTGGATCGACGACCGGAATTTCGGAGTGCGCTACGATATCACCATGTCGTCACCCGCCAGCGGGCCGCGGCACATAGATCCGGAGAGTGTCTTTCCATCGTCGATACGAGGAGTCCTTCTGCAGACCTACATCCACGACGTCACGTGGGGAAGCATTCCGCGGGATCGTGCCGACGAGCTGAAGATGGCGCTGTACTCCCGGTTTGCCGATCGCTACTGCAAAGGTTATCCAGGGACCGCGGAGATCGCCGTCTCGTCGGCCGTCTCACGTGTGTCGCTGGCAACAGCGGAAAGATTTCCAGCACCCACTCCGCTGATGAGCTTCAGATGCGCCGAGCGGAGAGCGCAGGTCACGTTCGCCCGGCTGGGACACGACCGAGTGTTCGCCACCGCAGCAACCGGTGCTGATTGGCGGCTCATTCCAGTGAACGGGCGCTGAACGATGTGTGGAATCGTCGCTATCAGATCACGCTCGAACCCCGTCTCCTGCGAGCGACTCGCTGCTGCAACGAAGGCGCTTCAGCACCGCGGGCCAGACGGCCACGGATACTGGGTGGCGCGCGACCACGGTGTCGGCCTCGGACACCAGCGCCTCAGCGTCGTGGATCTGGAGACGGGCGCGCAGCCAATCTCCAGTGAAGATGGAAGCATCGTTCTCGCCGCGAATGGAGAGTTCTACGGGTTCGAGAGGATTCGCTCCGGCCTGGAGGCGCGGGGACATCGCTTCAAGACCCGATCTGACAGCGAGATCGTGGTTCACTTATACGAGGAGATGGGCGAAAGGTGCGTCGAGAGGCTTCGGGGAGAATTTGCGTTCGTCCTCTGGGATGAGAGGAAGGGCAAGCTGCTAGCCGTGCGTGACAGGTTCGGGATCAAGCCTCTTCATTACGCGGAGTACAATGGAGAGCTTGTTCTCGCATCGGAGTCGAAGGCGTTGTTCGCTGCCGGCGTACCCGCTGCATGGAACACCGAGTCGGTGTTTCGCGCGCTCTTTCTGTGCATCGGGCAGGACCGCTCTCTCTTCGAGGGAATCCGGCAGATTCCGCCCGGTCACCTGCTGACCAGCATCGACGGCACCACACGGATCACGCAGTACTGGGACGCCGAGTATCCCGTCGCGAATGAAGCGCCTCCTGATGATGAAGCCGCCTGCATCGAGACGGTTCGATCTCTCATCGACGAATCCGTGCAGCTGCGAATGCGGGCAGACGTTCCGGTGGGATGCCTTCTGAGCGGAGGGCTCGATTCATCGGCTGTTCTCGGATTCGCTTCGCGACATTGTCCGGGTCCGATGCGCGCGTTCACAATCGGCTTCGACGATCCGCATTTCGACGAATCACCGCTCGCCCGCGAGACCGCGGCGTTCGTCGGAGCGGAATTCGAGGTGGTGGACGCGAGCAAGCGCTGCCTGGCGGACAATTTTGCCGACTCCGTCGCACACGGAGAGATCGTCGTGTACAACGCGCACGGAACGGCAAGATACCTCCTGAGCCGCGCGGTTCAGCGCGCGGGATTCAAGGTAGTGCTCGCGGGAGAGGGCGCCGACGAGCTGTTCGCCGGATATGGCTTCTGCAGTTCAGCCGTTCTTTCCCGCGCACCGCGAGGCTCGATTCGCGGAAAGCTGTCGATGCTTCGGCGACTACTTCGTCCAGCAAGCGCAGCGGAGCGGTCGATCCGCAAAACGTCGCCATGGCTCGTTCGCACGGGACGGCTGCTCGATCTCTCCCCCGATGTGATGGATCCGCTCGCCCGGAGAATGGAGCTGATGCAGTCGATTCTGTCGCGAGACCTCATCGCGG
>JBDTRZ010000104.1:0-10276 GCA_039931395.1 Gemmatimonadales bacterium | reverse complement strand
TGCGCGGAAGAAGAAGTGATCCGCACGCTCTCCCGACCACCACGCTCGCTTGAAGTAGCTGTACAGCGCAGCGTTTCCCCCGATGAACACTGCCGCCACTCCCGCCCGTCTCACGGCGACCTCGTTGCTCGGAAGCGTGCATGACCATTCCTTCGGAGACGTGACAATCGATGCGCTGTCCACGCTGTCCGCCGGGACAACGAGGGAATCCGCGGGCACCTGTGCGCGCGCCTCGCCCGCGAATGCTGTTGCGCCTGCAAACGCAATGGCCGCCACCGCGGCGGCCTTTTTCATTCGTTCCAAGAAATCTCCAATCGCATCCGGAGCCGGCCGAATGCGGAGAATGTCTCGCTCAGCGCGCCGCCGTCCCGTTGAATTCGTCGTACGCTTCCAGCACTTCCTCGGTTTTCACAGTTGCAGCGCCGAGCTTGCCCACCTCCACACCCGCCGCAAAGTTCGCGACGATAGCTGCCTCTGCGGGCGTCCCTCCGGCCGCCAGAATCGTAGCCAGGTAGGCGGTAACGGTGTCACCTGCTCCCACGACGTCGTACACCTCGCGCGCGGTGGTGGGAATCCGCCCCACCTCACCGTCTGCCGATATGAGCGCCATACCGCGCTCTCCAAGTGTAAGCAGAAGATGTTCCACTCCGAGCCGCTCGAACGTCGCGGGAAGCGCCTCGGGGTGATCGATGTCAACCTCGGCCCCGAGGGCGGACTCGAGCTCCCGGCGGTTGGGTTTGAAGATCGTGGCGCCCCGATAGGAGAAGAAGTTCCGATACTTCGGATCGACGACCACAGGAATCCCGCGCGCCCTCGCGTGCCGAATGCTTTCGGTGATCACGGCCGGCACGAGCACTCCCTTATTGTAGTCCTCGAGCGCGAGCGCGTCGGCGTCATCGATCGCCGCGCGCAGTGCCGCAAGGAGCTTCGCCGTCTCTTCTCCCTCGAGATCGGTGTCTTCCTCCTCGTCGTAGCGCACCAGCTGCTGCGAGCGGGCGAGCACACGGGTTTTGGTCGTCGTCGGTCTCTCTACAGACACGAGGGAACGGGTCTCCGTGCCTACCTGCTTCAGCATGTCGCGCAGTGTGGCTCCTGCCAGGTCGTCACCGACGGCCGAGACCAGCTCACATCTGGCGCCGATCGTCCCGATGTTGTTGGCGACGTTGGCAGCCCCTCCCAGCGCGAGCCGACGCTCTGTCACGCGCACAACGGGAACCGGCGCTTCGGGCGAGATCCTGTCCACCTCGCCACGGAGGTAAACGTCGAGCATTGCATCGCCGACGACTGCCACGCGGCGACCAGCCGCGCCTGCAAGCAGAGCTTCAAGCCGGTCCCGCGAAATGCGCTCGATCATCGGGGAGCAAGCTACGGCCCTGCGTATGGCGTGGCAAACCGCGCATTTCCACTCCGGAGCGCGTACATTAGACCTCGCAAAAAACCTTGGGAGGGTGGCCGGGACGCCGCCCCGTTGATGAAATCGCTCCTTTCACGAGGCCTATTTGCTCGAACGCTTCAACGACGCGGCGAAGCGCAAGATTCAATCGTTGCAGGAGTTTTTCGTCCTTGGCGGGAAGGCGATCGGGTTCGCGTTCTCTCGTCCGTTCTACCGCAACGATCTGATTCAACAGATGGATTCGATCGGCGTACAGTCGCTCTCGATCGTCCTGCTCACGGGCTTCTTTACCGGAATGGTGCTCGCGCTTCAGTCTTCGGTGCAGCTGAAGACATTTGGAGCGACGATGTACATCGGCCGGCTGGTCGCCGCGTCGATGATCCGCGAGCTGGGACCCGTACTCGCGGGACTGATGGTAGCAGGCCGCGTCGGATCCGGCATCGCTGCACAGATCGGCTCCATGCGGGTCACCGAGCAGATCGACGCGCTCAACACGCTCGGCACCGATCCGATCCGGAAACTGGTCACGCCGCGGGTTCTCGCCGCCCTCATCATGCTGCCCACCTTGACCGTGATCAACGACTTCGCCGGCATCCTCGGCGGAAGCGTGATCGCGTCAGCGTATGTTGGAATCCCGATATCGCTCTACTGGCGTACCGTATGGGAACAGATTGCCGGCGGCGGATTCATCTTTCGATACTTTCCGATCGACTTCGTCCACGGTCTGGTGAAGCCGTTCGTCTTCGGGGGAATCATCTCGCTCATCGCGTGTCACTTCGGTCTCAAGACGTCGGGTGGAACAGAGGGCGTCGGCGTAGCCACGACCCGCACAGTGGTCACGGCGAGCATCCTGATTCTCGTCATCGACTATTTCATCACGCAGGTTCTCCTCGCTTTCCTGCCGCAGGGA
The DNA here is from genome assembly GCA_039931395.1 of Gemmatimonadales bacterium. Taxonomy (GTDB): domain Bacteria; phylum Gemmatimonadota; class Gemmatimonadetes; order Gemmatimonadales; family Gemmatimonadaceae; genus UBA4720. Next base: position 7,973 of record JBDTRZ010000104.1, on the reverse strand, counting down.
TGACTGACGACAGACGCGAACCGGGCGACGACCGGAGGAAGCCGCCAGTTCCTGGCGAGCGGGAGGAGAACGACACGTCACAGGTGCCGATCAGGCGATCCGAGGACGACTCGAGAGTGCGCGCCGCGATCCGCCGGGAGATCGAGCAGGACCGTCCACCGAACGCCCTCCCGACGGCTGAATATCGGGCGAACGCCACGAACAAGGTAATTCAGCTTGAGCACGTGCACCTCGGATTCGAGCAGCCGATCCTCGATGACGTGTCGTTCGCCGCGCTCGAGGGCGAAACCATCGTCGTTGCGGGAGAATCTGGAACGGGAAAGTCCACCATTCTCAAGCTGCTTCTCCGGCTCCTGGTTCCCGACAGCGGAAAGGTCTACATAGACGACGAAGAGATCACGACCCTCAACTTCACCGACGCTCTCAAGGTCAGACAAAAGATGGGGATGGTCTTCCAGGGAGCCGCGCTGTTCGACTCGCTCTCCGTCTACGAGAATGTCGCGTACCCGCTTCGCGAGCACACAACGCTCGACGAGCCTGACATAGAGGCCCGCGTCAGAGAAAAGCTGTCCTTCGTGGACCTCGACCCCGACCGCGTGATGGAAATGCTCCCTTCGGATTTGAGCGGAGGAATGCGGAAACGCGTGGGCATCGCGCGCGGGATGGCCAACAACCCCAAGATAATGCTCTACGACGAGCCGACTTCAGGGCTCGATCCGCTCACGACGGCTACGATTACTCACCTCATAATGAAGCTTCAGCGGGAGCTGGGAGTGACGAGCGTGGTGGTTACGCACGATATTAGGTCGGCCTTCAGGATGGCGAGCAAGATCGCCGTTCTGGCGGAAAGGAAGATCTGCTTCTTCGGCACGCCTGAAGAGATGTCTGGCAGCAGCGACAAGTATTTGCGTGATTTCCTCGGCGGATACTGACATGAACTACACCGATCGAACACACGGATGAAGCGATCAGCGGTCATCACCTGGGACCAGCTCAAGGTAGGCGCAGTGATTCTCGTGGCGCTCGTCGTCATCGGAATCGCGATCCTCAAGCTTGGGCAGGCGGCGCATCTCTTCAGCAAGCGCTACACGCTCGTGAGCTTCGTGCCCAACACCTCCGGGCTTCGCGTAGGCGGACAGGTCACCGTCGCCGGGCAGCTCGCCGGCGCGGTGAAGACCATTGAATTCCTGCCGGTGGATGCCGACACGATGCGCAATCTCCGCATCACTGTCGAGGTGGACCGCGACATCCAGAATCAGGTCAGGCGCGACTCGCGGGCCAAGCTCAAGACGCTCGGCCTTCTTGGCGACAAGGTCTTCGACATATCACCCGGCACGCCTCGCTATGCGCAGCTTCAGGACGGCGACACGCTCTCGCTCGGTGAAGCGCTGGACCTCGACGCGGTGCTGATTCAGGCGTCCGGCGCGCTCCAGGAGGTCGTCTCGCTCACATCTTCGCTGCAGAAAGTTGCCGACAACGTCGTTGCCGGTGAGGGCACGATGGGTCAGATGCTCACCAACCGGCAGCTCTACGACAATCTGAATTCGACTCTCGCGAACACAAACGCAGTGATGGTGCGCCTGCAGAATCCCAGCGGAACTGTCGGACAGCTGCTGAACGATCCGGCGCTCTACAACAATTTGAACAGGGTTCTCATATCGGCTGACACGGTTGTGACGCAGCTCGGTTCGGGTGTCGGCTCCGGGAACGGAACCGTCGGTAAGCTCCTGCATGACGACCAGCTGTACAACCGTCTCCTGGCCGCGGTTGCAGGAATGGATACGCTGGTGGGAACGATGTCGCGCGGCGACGGGACGATGAAGAAGCTCTTCACGGATCAGGAGCTGTACGATCAGCTGCTGAAGGCGGTCACGTCATTGAACACCGTGCTGGCCGATGTGAAGCGCGATCCACGCCGATATACGAAGGGGCTGATCTCGGTTTTCTAGACGTCCCACTCCATTGATCCAACCTGACCCGGTTATCTTACGGGCAATGGTATCGCATGAGCTGGACGTCGTCGTCACCCGCGGAAACTCCGTAGAATCCTGCCACCGGGTTCATGCCGCGGTGGTCGACGCATACGACAGTCGCCTCGGCCGCGCGGGCGACCCCGGGCTCCTGACCTTCTGGCGCTCGTGCGCCAAGCCATTCCAGGTGATGCCTCTCGTCGAGTGCGGGGGATTCGATTCCTTTGGCTGGGGCGGCGAGCAGCTCGCCCTCGCCTGTGCGTCGCACGGCGGTGAGCCGGAGCACGTCGCCATCGTGGAGTCGATGCTGGCCACGCTCGGCCTCGAGGAAGGCGACCTCGCATGCGGTCCGCAGGAGCCGCTGTCGCCACGGGGCGCGCGCATCGCGCGAGAGTCTGGTGTGCGCATCAAGCGCAGCCACAACAACTGCTCAGGCAAGCACACCGCGATGCTGGCGCTCGCCAAGCACAACGAGTGGACGATCGAAGGCTATGAGCGCGCCGAGCATCCGGTGCAGATGGCGATGCTGAATCAGGTCGCGCTGTGGACTGGAGTCAGGCCCTCGCAAATGCAGGTGGCAGTCGACGGTTGCGGCGCCGCAGTCTTCGGACTTCCGCTCGATCGAATGGCCTACGCGTATGCTCGGCTCGCCTGTGCTTCCCAGCGGGGAGAGGAGATTCCGGCGCGCATCACCGCAGCGATGGGAAGGCACCCATTCCTCGTCGGAGGCACTGACCGGCTGGACTCGATCATCATCGAGGAGACGGGCGGTCGAGTGATCACCAAGGTTGGAGCGGAGGGCGTCCATTCGGCGATGATACTGGACTCGGGAATCGGGGTCGCGATCAAGGTCGAGGACGGAAATCCGCGTGCGCAGACGCCTGCTCTGATCCGCTTGTTGCAGGAGCTCGACGCGCTGCCCGATCCGCTGCCTCAGCGGCTCGCCGATCTGATGCGAAAGCCGGTGAAGAATTCACGCGGCGAGATCGTCGGAGAGACGCGCATGAATGTCGAAGAGTTCCACAGGTCACCCGCCCGCGTCCAAGTCGCGGCAATCTGATAACCGCGGCGGCTCTTCGATGCCGCCCCCCGGCCACGGAACCAGGAACTTGCCAGCCATCGATGACGCTACCAGGTCTCTCGTGCAGATAGCGGCCGCAATCGCAGGCGCCGACGAGATCACGACTCGTGCGGTGATGGATGCCGCAGTCGGCCGCGCCGATTCGTCGGCGGTGGACGAAGTGATCCTCCAGTCGTACCTGTTCGCCGGATTCCCCAGAACGCTCAACGCCGCGCGTGCATGGCGCTCCGCATCGGGGACCCCAGCTCCTGAGTCTGACCCAGCGGCAGAGATCAGCAACGGGACGGACTGGAAGGAACGCGGCGAGCGAACATGTCGCACCGTCTATGGCGAATCCTACGAGCTTCTGAGGCAGAACATTCGCGCGCTTCATCCCGCGCTCGACAGCTGGATGATCACCGACGGCTACGGCAAGGTGCTCTCGCGTCCCGAGCTCGATCTTCGCACGCGGGAGCTGTGCATCGTCGCCGCGTGTGCTGCGAGCGGACAACAGCGCCAGCTGCACTCGCATCTGCATGGAGCGCTCAACGCCGGCGCGACTCGCGAACAGGTCTCCGACACGCTCGACGCCTTGACCGACCTGGTGAAGACCGAAGACCTCGAGAGATACAAATCTCTTCTGGCTCATGTTGCATCCAGACGACATCCACCCAGGCCCGCGGAGCAGCTCGATGTTCGTTGACCGCGCCACTGTGAAAGTCGAAGCAGGCACAGGCGGCTCGGGATGTACATCCTTCCGCCGGGAGCACCGCGTGCCGATGGGAGGTCCCGACGGCGGGGACGGAGGGCGCGGCGGCGACATCATTGTTCGCGGTGACAGCAATCTCGCGACGCTCCTCGACTACACCTATCGCGACCGGTGGGCCGCTGAGCGCGGCGAACACGGGATGGGATCGAACAAGACGGGCCACTCGGGCGCGGACATTGTCATGCCCGTGCCGCCGGGAACGATCGTTCGCGACGCGCAGACGGGAGAGGTGGTCGTGGAAATCCTGGAGGACGGACAGGAGGCGATCGTCGCAAAGGGAGGAAGGGGCGGGAAGGGGAACACCTTCTTCGCAACCGCGACCCATCAGTCGCCCCGCGAGTGGCAGCCGGGCGAAGAAGGTGAGGCGAGAACTGTCGAGCTGGAGCTCAAGCTGATCGCCGACGTCGGACTCGTCGGCCAGCCGAATGCGGGCAAGTCGACGTTGCTCTCCGTCATCTCCGCTGCGACGCCCAAGATTGCCGACTATCCCTTCACGACACTCGCGCCCAATCTCGGAGTCGTTCAGCTCACGGACCATCGTACCTTCGTCGTCGCCGACATCCCCGGAATCATCGAAGGCGCGCACGAGGGAAAGGGCCTCGGACTTCAGTTCCTCCGGCACATCGAGCGGACGCGCATTCTGGCGTTTCTGATTCCCATCGACGCGATGGATTGGCAGGCCGAATACGACCAGCTCCGCCATGAGATCGCCGCGCACTCCGAGGAGCTCGCGAAGACGCCGCACTGCGTCGTCTTCACGAAGATGGATCTGTTCGGGGAAGACTACGTTCCTCCCATCGAAACTCAGGGAGCCTTCGCGATGTTCGACGTGAGCGCTGCTGCAAGAACCGGCCTGGACGAAATGCTGGCGGCGTGGTGGAGCGAGCTGCTCCGAATGAGACAGGACATTGAAAGTGACGCTGCAAAAGATTCCGTACCAATGCCTTGAGCTAGTTTACCTCTAGTAAATTATCATGGCAGCGATCCGCGTCATCGCCTGCGGGTCGGCCGGATATCCCGCGTCGCTCGAAGATCTCCCTCAACCGCCGTCTCAGCTCTTCGCGATCGGCGATCTCTCCGCATTCGATGCTCCTCTCGTGTCGATCGTCGGCACCCGGGAGCCGACGCCCTACGGACTGCGCACCGCTCGCGCCCTCGCCGGCGCTCTGGCCCGCGCGGGAGTCAACGTCGTGAGCGGAATGGCCCGCGGCATCGACTCAGTCGCTCACCGCGCCGCACTCGAAGGCGGTCAGAAAACGATCGCTGTACTCGGCACGGGAGTCGACGTTCCTTATCCAGTCGGACACCGTGAGCTGCATCGCGTCATCGGAGAAAGGGGACTCGTCATTTCCGAGTCAGGCAGCGGAGCGCGCGCGCACAAGGGAGTGTTCCCCAGGCGCAACCGGATCATCGCCGCGCTCGGCAAACTCACGATCGTCGTCGAGGCGGGGCACAAGAGCGGCGCGCTCAACACTGCGAGCCACGCGCTCGACCTCGGTCGGCCGGTCGCCGCGGTGCCAGGTCCCATCGATTCCCCGCAGAGCGAGGGCACCAATCGTCTGATACGCGATGGCGCGCTCGCGATTTCATCGATCGCCGATGTCCTCGCGCTTGCCGGGGTCGATTCGGCCGGACAAGCCGAGCCGGTTCAGCTTTCCGGCGCCGATGCGCTCGTCTGGTCTGCGCTCGGCGGTGAAACGATGATTCCAGATTCGATTGCGGTTAGAACGATGCTATCCACCCGAGAATGTCTTACCGCCATTACATCGCTGGAGCTAATGGGAATGGTCGAGTGCCTGATCACAGGCGAAGTCCGGCGCCGTTGACTGTTCCACCTCCGGGTATATTGAGACGTGACGCCCCGCCACCTCTACGTCCACGTCCCTTTCTGCGCGCGCCGCTGCTCGTACTGCGACTTTTCGATCGCGGTCAGACGGTCGCCGCCAGTCGATGAGTATCTCCGCGCGCTCCGCTCCGAGATTGGAAGTCTTTCTCTGGCCCGCACCCCCGAGCTGGAGACGCTCTACTTCGGCGGCGGAACGCCCTCTCGGCTCGGGGCGCACGGCATGGCGGCAAGCATCGACCTCGTCAGGGAATCCTTCTCGCTGGCGTCCGGCGCCGAGGTTACGATGGAGGCGAATCCCGAGGACGTGACCGAGGGGGCAGCGCGCGTCTGGAAAAACTCCGGCATCAATCGCGTGTCACTGGGCATGCAGAGTTTCGATGATTCGGTGTTGAAGTGGATGCATCGAACACACACGGCTGCGCAATCGGTTGAAGCAGTGGAGGCGGTGAGATCGGCGGGGATACGAAACCTCTCGGTCGATCTGATCTTCGCGCTTCCGCGTAGTCTCAATCGGTCATGGGAATCCGATCTCGCACGTGCGATCGACCTCGCTCCCGAGCACATCTCGCTCTACGGTCTCACCATCGAGTCCGCCACTCCGCTTGCCCGATGGCAGGAGCGCGGTGCGATGGTTCCGGCGACGGAGGACACATACGCCGAGGAGTTCATGCTCGCGGACCGCATCGCGACGGTCGCGGGATACGAGCACTACGAGGTCTCGAACTTCGCGCTGCCGGGAAAAAAGTCGCGACACAATTCAGCGTACTGGTCCGGCGCTGAGTATCTCGGGATCGGTCCGTCGGCTCACTCGTTCGACGGAGAAACGCGCCGGTGGAATGTGCGGCCTTACACCGAATGGGTCGCGCGTCTCGAGAATGGGCGCGACGCAATCGAGGGATCCGAGCGGCTGACAGCGTCGAACCGCGACGCCGAGAAGCTGTATCTCGGCTTGCGCACCAGTGCGGGTCTGAGCGCATCCGGTTCGGATCTCGAGCGAGTGCGAGAGTGGGAAAATGCGGGGTGGGCAAGAGTCGAGGACGATGTCGTCCACCTCACGAGTGAAGGCTGGCTGAGACTCGACTCGCTCGCCGCCGGGTTGACAGGCCTTTGAAATCACCAATACGTTTTCGCCCATGCCGTTTCCCGAGCTGACGGAGAGGGAACGTCGGGTACTCGAAGCGGTCATTCAGTCATACGTGGAGACCGCGCAGCCGGCCGGCTCCAACGCGATCGCGCGCCGGTTCGGCCTGGGAGTGTCGTCGGCGACCATCCGCAACACGATGAGCGACCTCGAGGAAAAAGGTCTGCTCTACCATCCGCACACTTCGGCCGGTCGAGTTCCGACCGACGTTGCGTATCGCATCTATGTGGACTCGCTGCTGCCGATGCCAACAGTGGCTCTTCGCGAGCACGACCAGCTGAGCGCACAGATATCGGCCGGGGGATCCGCGATGGAGTCGATTCTCAGGCGTGCGGCGCAAAGTCTGGGCGTCATCACGCAGGAGCTCGGCGTCGCTCTTGGACCTCGACTCGACAACAGCGTTCTCGAACGGCTTGACCTCGTCCGCCTGTCCGCGGAGCGCTTGCTGGTTGCACTCACGCTCTCCGGCGGCGCAGTCCGAACGATCTTCGTCGAAGCTCGAGGCGAGATAGCGGACGCATCGCTCGCTGAGGTGACGCGAGTTCTCAACGAGAGGATCGCCGGGCTGACCCTGCGCGAGATTCGCACGTCCGTCGCGACGCGACTCCGCGACACCGGGCCGACACGCGAAGCAGCCGATCTCCTCAACGTATTCATCGAGGAGGGTGAGCAGCTCTTCGACTCCGCCTTGCAAGGCGACGATACCGTACTCCTCGGGCAGGCCTCGCTTCTGGCTGACCAGCCGGAGTTCGCGACAGTCGACAACATGCGGAAGCTTGTCGCGCTTACGGAGACGCGTGAGCATCTCGGAGATCTGCTTCGGCAGCGCAGCGACATGCCGGGAATTACAATCAGCATCGGCAACGAGCATCGCGATTCGCGGCTGGAGAACTTCACGATTGTCACCGCGCAGTATCGCTCGGGGGCGGTCACCGGCGTGATCGGCGTGATCGGGCCGACGAGAATGCCTTACGACAAGGTCATCTCGCTCGTCACTCATACCTCACGTCTCCTTACCGACTTACTGGAGTAGCTTACCGGCAATGGCCGATTTTTACGTAACCCTTGGCGTTCAGCGAACTGCCTCGGAAGAAGACATAAAAAAGGCGTATCGCAAGCTGGCGATGACGTATCACCCGGACCGCAACAACGGGTCGAGTGAAGCCGAGGAGAAGTTCAAGGAGATC
>JBDTRZ010000103.1:0-10348 GCA_039931395.1 Gemmatimonadales bacterium | reverse complement strand
TCGGGCAGGATGCTGAAGAACTGCTCGAGGTCGATGAAGAACGGATCGTCACGCGGGCCAGCGAAAAGCTTGATGTCACCCGACTGGATCACGGTGTTGGTGTAGCCCTTGATCTGCTTACCGCCGACGAGTGTGTTGACCGTTCCGACGCTGTTCGGCGCCACGGGACCGCGGAGCGTGACCTTTTGCTTGCCGGACTTGCCGGTGAACGTGATTTGGAAAACAAGATCTTCCTGCGCGTCGCCGGTGTTGTCGATCTTGATCTGGTACAACTCCTGATCCTTGGTGCCGAATGTGAAGCTCGGCGTTTGCGCGGGGGTGATCGGCGAGCTTGTTCCAAGCACCAGAACCGTATGCGACGGATTGCCCGGGGCGGGGAAGGCGTAAACGTCGTTCACGTCGAGGCGCGGCGACAGTTCTACGAGGGGTGTGTCCTGATGGTCTGATGCCATCAACCGAATCGTCACGGCCGAGGCTGCGAGTAGTACGACGGCGGCCAGTGCGACGAATCGGATTTTGGGAGGAGTCCATTTCTTCATTGCTGCTCCACGCTGGAAGGAGAAAGTGCACGCCGAATCGCGGGTGCTCTTTGCCTCCTACGCTGCCAGACGCAAACCGGATCTATCCGGAGGTCGATCTGGCTCGGCAGTACCGGCCGTCCTAGCTTAGAACCTCGCCGAAATCCTTCCCAGGCCAGGATTCGCATCCGTGCTGCTCGAACAGCTGCAGAAGTCGCTAGGGACGGCATACACGATCGATCGCGAGCTCGGTGGCGGCGGCATGTCCAGAGTGTTTCTGGCGACCGAGAACCGGCTCAACCGAAAGGTCGTGGTTAAGGTGCTGTCACCCGACCTGGCCGTGAGCGTCAGCGCCGAACGGTTCGAGCGTGAGATTCAGCTCGCCGCACAGCTTCAGCAGGCGAACATCGTTCCGCTTCTCGCTACGGGCGATACCAACGGCCTGCCGTACTTCACGATGCCGTTCGTCGAAGGCGAGTCGCTCCGTTCCAGGATCTCTGCGCAAGGCACTTTCACCATCACTGAATGCGTGAGCATTCTCCGCGACGTGGCTCGCGCGCTGAGCTATGCGCACGCGGTAGGTGTCGTGCACCGCGACATCAAGCCCGACAACGTGCTGCTCTCCCATGGCGCAGCAGTCGTTACCGACTTCGGCATTGCAAAGGCGTTGTCGGATGCACGGAGCGACTCCGGGGTTCCAAGTCTCACCCAAACAGGCACATCACTCGGCAGCCCGGCGTACATGGCTCCCGAACAGGTTGCGGGCGATCCGAATGTGGATCATCGGGCTGATCTCTATGCATTCGGCTGCATGGGCTACGAGCTGCTGGCGGGCAAGCCGCCGTTTACGGCGGACTCTCAGCAGCGTGTTCTAGCGGCGCACCTCACGGAAAAACCGCGGCCAATCGCAAGCATGCGCCCAGGCGTTCCTCGCCAGCTCGCTGCGATACTCATGCGGTGTCTCGAGAAGGATCCTTCCGACCGCCCGGCGAGCGCAGCGGAAATACTGACGGCGCTGGAATCCGTTTCGACTTCCGACGGAGAAGCCACGGGTACGCCTCTGCGCGAAGCATTCAAGCCAACGAGTCGGCGGATTGCGATTGCCGCAGCAGTGCTTCTTATAGTTGTAGCCACCGGTGCTGCGGTGACGCAATTCTTCAGTCGTGCGGAAAAGTCGCCTGTAGACAGATCAGTTGCCGTGCTTCCACTCGCAAATCTCAGTGGCGACAAGGCGAACGACTATTTCGGTGAAGGCCTCGCCGAAGAGATCACCGGCGCTCTCGCCAAGGCAGGCTTGAGGGTGGTCGGAAGAAGCAGCGCGTTCGCACTGTCCGCAAAAGGAATGGGCGCAGGAGAAATTGCGCGGCAGCTTCACGTTGGAAACGTGCTGCAGGGAAGCGTGCAGCGATCGGGCGACCAGATCAGAATTTCAGTCAGCCTCATTTCTGCGCCTGACGAGTCCGTGCTCTGGAACGAGAAATACGATCGAGGGATGAAGGACATCTTTGCAGTGCAGGATGAGATAGCACGCGCAGTCGCCGGCGAATTGAAGGTAAAGCTTGCCGGAGATCAGCGTATTCGGCTGCGTCATGTCGATACTGACGACCCCGAGGCACACACCGCATATCTGCAGGCGCTGTATCTCTGGAACCGGCGTAACGCGCCGGGGCTCAGAAAAGCGATCAGTCTTTTCGCTGAGGCTGTTCGCCGCGACCCGTCATACGCGCAGGCATACGGTGGAATGGCGATGGCTTATGTCGTCATGCCGGCTTACGACGACATCGTCAACGATGAGATGCTAGATCGCGCGCGTGAGGCCGCCAACCGCGCGCTGGCTCTCGACAGCGGAATAGTTCAGGCATTGACGGCGCTTGCATATGTCGATGCTCTCCAGTACCGGAACACCAGCGCCGAGAGGCTTTTCAGGCGCGCGATTGCAACCGACTCGAGTTTTGCCACCGCGCACTTCTGGCATGGGTTGCTCTTGTTGCAGCAGCAACGAAACGACGAGGCGCTTGCCGAAGTTCTTCGCGCACGGTCACTGGAGCCGGCGTCGCTGGTGATCAACACCGCAGTCACTCAGGTGTTGTACGACATGCGGAGGTATGACGCTGCTGAGAAATCCGGGCGGGGCGTGCTTCAACTCGATTCCACCTTTCAGCTGGGCATCGTCGATCTTGCGAAGGTCCTCGTAGAGCAAGGCAAGGCGAATGAGGCCCTCCCGATGCTGGTCCGAATCCTCGAGGTTCCGGGATTCAGCCGTTCCGAGAAAATCGGCGTCACCGCCTACGCGCTGGCTCGTGCGGGGCGGACGGATGAAGCGAGAGCTCTGCTAAGAAAAGTCGAGTCTCAATCTGGCAAACGATCGTCGCAACGCGGTATGGTGGCCGCGGCGCTGGACGCAACAGGTGAGCGTGAAAGGGCCGTTGAGGTTTTGCGCGCAGCCGTCAATGATCACGATCTCTGGCTCGCGCATTATTTCTCGGCTGCTCCGTATGACGGACTGCGCAAGGATCCACGCGTTCGCGAGCTGTTCGCCGCCTTTTCCTCGCGATAACGTGGTGTTCCGATGACCACTCCCCGCGCGCCGTCGCGTCGCGACTTCGTCGCCGTGTCGGCCGTTGGCCTCTTTGGGCTCGCGCGTGGATCGGCGAGTCCGGAGTGGGGCGACGAGTCGCAGCTCGACGGTGATCTACTCTACGTTGGGACTTATACCAAAGGCGACCGGCCTGACGGCATCTATCTCATCCGCATGGACCGACGCTCCGGGAAACTGCGGCAAGTCGGTTCGGTGAACGCCGGCGCCAACCCATCGTTCCTAGCCATCCACCCGAATGGCCGCACTCTCTACGCCGTAAATGAGGTCGAGAAGCGCAACGGGAGATCGACCGGCGGGGTGAGCGCTTTCTCGATCGCGAGCAACACGGGCGCACTCACCCGACTCAACGAGCAGCCGTCGGAAGGTAGCGCGCCCTGCTTCGTGAGCGTGGACCGAAGAGGTCGAGTAGTGCTCGTCGCCAACTACTTTGGGGGCAATGTCGCGCTGCTGCCGATCCAGACGGATGGATCGCTCGCGCCAGCCGCGCACGTGGTGCAGCACAAGGGCAGCGGACCGACTGCTGCGGGTCAGGATGTGCCGCATGCCCACTGCATTCTTGCCGATCCCTCCAATCGCTTCGTGCTCGCCGCGGACCTCGGCGTCAACCGCGTGTTCGTTTACCGACTCGACCTCGACGGCAAATCGCTGCGTCACGTAGAGGGCGGCGCCGCGGTGATGCGTCCCGGCGCCGGCCCGCGCCACATCGCCCTCCATCCGACGCTGCCGCTGGCGTTCGTGGTCAATGAGCTCGACTCCACCGTGACCACGCTTGCCTTCGACGCCGAGCGAGGCGTGCTGTCTCCGCTCGAGACCCGCTCGACCCTCCCGGACGGGTGGACCGGCGCGAATTACCCGGCGGACATCCACCTCGCATCATCCGGCCGCACGTTGTACGTGTCGAACCGCGGCCACAACAGTCTCGCTGTGTTCTCCGTCGCGGAGTCATCAGGCGCGCTCGCATTAGAGCAGGTGGTCTCCACGGCCGGCGACTGGCCGCGCAATTTCACCCTGGATCCGACCGGCCGGTGGCTGCTGGTCGCCAATCAGCGGTCCGACTCTGTTGTCGTATTTCGCCGGGATCAGGAGAGCGGCCGATTGACACCGACGCGCCAGCGGATCGCGCTACCGAGCCCCGTCTGCCTGCGGTTCCGGGCGCACGCGGGCTAAATGGCGGGAGATGGAAGAGTTTCGTTCACAAGAAACTGCGCGCGTTCAAACGAGAATCTCCGCCTCGCGAAATAGTCTCCCTGGGTCACATCGACGCGCTGTCGAGACGCCGAGCAATACCACGTTTCGAACAACCTGGGCTTCGCATTCCCGAATACCGACGGAACAAAGGCGGCAACGTTGATACCGCCTTCAGCATCGCGCGCCGACGGATAACAGAACGCATCGACCTGGGCCGCCCGCATGTCGGCGCCGAGTTGCTGCGTCGCATCATAGCGAACCGGTGACGCGATCTTCGCGCGATACTTGTCGAAAGGTGGCCTGGTGAGGTCGATGCCGCGTGTCGTGCGAATAGTTGCCGTGAATGCGGTAAGCGAAGTCATAACGGTGCCGAGCTGTGCGTGACTTCCCTCGAGGAACAGAAAGCGATAGTACGCGACTTCTGCAAACGCACTGCGGAGCTCGATGGACCCATACCAGATCCCGCGATCATGACGGCCGCCGAATCTCGAGCCGTGCGCGAGCGGAGGATATCGAAACGGCGTGAACAGCAGGTAATGAAGACGCCCACCCGTCAAGTCGGGCGGCTTCACGCGATCGATCATTTCCTCGAGCAGTATCTGCTCTTCCGTGGAATCCACGAGCTTGCGCGTCGAGACCTGATGCTGCGCCTCCACCGCTCGCCACGGCGAGAGGCGGAGAGCGCGAAGCTCAGAGTCGCCCGCGCATAGCATCCAGATACTGGACGACATCTACGAGTCCTTCAACGGTTCGAATGCGCTCCGCAGGAATTCCACTCACATGATCGTTGGGCGCGTGCAGCCACGCGCGTGCCTTCGCATCGTCGCCGCCGACAAGTGCGTCGAGCGATCGATACAATCGAAGAAAAAGGAGGGCGAGCTGTCCCTCGGTACGCTGCGGATCGAGACCGCGACCGCTCTTCAAGCGCGACACGAACGCCTCGCTGGTACCAATCACCTCGGCCAGATGCTTGTTCCGCAGCTCGAGCCTGCGCGCAGCGGCTAGTGCGGCCCTGGCAAGGACCGGAGCAGGCTGAGGCGATGAATCGGGAAGCGCTGTTTTCATCCCTTGGCAAGATATCACCAAAAACTTGCAGCTGCAACATGCTGGCCCTGACAGGGAATCCGATTAGAATCTGGACGGAGAGTGTACAGGCCATCGCTTAGGATAGAGGAAGACTCGTGCGGAGTGATCGGGTAGTTGCAACGACATTGACATTGATCTCCTCGCTGATCGCCTGTCGCGCACAGCAAGCGAGTGTTGCACCCAATACCGCCGCGCCACGTGTCGTCGTCGATGCCGGCGCGCTTGCAGGCCGCACCGACTCATCGGGATTGCTCACCTTCAAGGGCATTCCATACGCCGCGCCGCCGACAGGCGACCTTCGCTGGCGCGCGCCCCGACCACCCGCGCACTGGCAAGGAATGCGACCCGCGGACATGCTGGCGCACAACTGCATGCAGCTCCAGCCGTACGGCGACATCGATCCCTTCACCGCCGGGATTTCAGAGGACTGTCTTTACCTCAACGTCACGACGCCATCCACGTCGGGCCGTCGCCCAGTGATGGTGTGGATCCACGGCGGCGGGTTCTTCGCCGGGTTCGGCGGTGAGGAGCGACACGACGGCTCTGTGCTGGCGCGGAAGGGTGTTGTCGTCGTCACCTTCAATTACCGCCTCGGGCCGTTTGGATTTTTCGCGCACCCGGCGCTCTCGCGCGAGACACCAACGTACGGGTCGGGCAACTACGGTCTCCTCGACTAGGTTGCAGCACTCCAATGGGTGCAACGCAACATCGACCGCTTTGGTGGCGATCCGGCGCGCGTCACCATCTTCGGAGAATCCGCCGGTGCAATGAGTGCGGGCGTGCTGATCGGTTCTCCGCTGGCGAAGGGACTCTTTCGCGGCGCGATACTCGAGAGCGGTATCGGTTCCGGGCCGATCGTTTACCGGCGTGATTCCGCCGAGGCGATCGGAGTGCGCATTGCCGCCGCCCTCGACGTAAGGGGCAGCGATATCACCGCGCCCCGGTTGCGCGCGTTGAACGCTGACTCCCTGCTCGCCGCAACTGCGCGGGTCGCCGGAGGCCCGGGGGAGGTCATTCTCCTGCCCATCATCGAAGGCAATCTGTTACCTCAGCCCGCCGACTCGGCCATCCTGCGCGGGGAGGCGAACATCGTGCCGATCATCGTGGGAAGCAATGCGGACGAGCCGCGGTCGATGTTCGGCGCACCGAGTCGGGCAATGGCGCGACTCATCACGTCGCGCGGTGTGCCAGCGTGGCTCTATCAATTCACGCGTGTCGCCGAAGACAGCGCGAACCGCGCGCAAGGCGCCTATCATTCCGCCGAAATCACCTTCGTATTCGGGCGCAGCAAGCCATTGCAGGCGTCCGCCGGCCACACGTCGTACGACGCGAAACTCGCCGACGCAATGAGTGACTACTGGGTGGCATTCGCCACGTCAGGAAATCCCAATGGGTCGCCGGCGCAAGGGAAGTGGCCGCGCTGGCCGGCATATGATCGGGCGAACGAGCAATACATGGAGCTCGGCGCGCAGATCGTGGCGAAGCGGCAGTTGCTTCAGGCGCTATACGACTCGCTCGACGCGACTGCGCGCGCGGCGGGTGAGGTGCGGATTGTCTATGACAAGAGCCCTATGGTACCCTGACCAAGGCGACAGCAGGAGTTACGATACAGACTCACGCATGATTCATCACGACGTCCATTCCCAAAGAGAGGAGAATCCATGCCACTGTACCTCACGCGGTTCAGCTACACGCCCGAGACCTGGGCGAGGTTGATCAAGAATCCCGAGGATCGCCGCGCCGCGGCGAAGCAGTACATCGAATCGGTCGGTGGAAAGCTGCACGGTTTCTGGTACGCCTTCGGCGAACACGATGGCTACAACTTGTGGGAAGCGCCGGATAACGTCTCGATGGCGGCGACGGCGCTCGCCATTGGCGCCGGCGGAGCCCTGAGATCCATCCAGACGACTGTTCTGCTCACCGTCGAAGAGACACTCGCCGCCCTGGAAATGGCTTCGTCGATCGCTTATCGCCCGCCGGGGAAATAAGCGCGGCTGGATGCGCGCATGATCCTCAGCGAGACGGAGGCAATGGCGATAAGGCCGCGCTGTTCCACACTTCTCCCCGCGTTGAAACTCAACCTGTAAGACGACCAATTGCGGGGTGGCTGCTGGCAGTTGCGGGAGGGACGAAGTATTTTCGACACGGCGGTCACACCCTTCACCGCAGTGAAGTACACATCCACCTTTTCCGTGCCGCCAAGCGAGAAAACGTCATGCGTCGAGTGTTGATGTTGCCGGTTGTTGTTGCTCTGGTGGGATGTGCAAAAGCTGAGGCACCTCCTGCCGACACCGCTGTGGCCGCCGCCCCCGTCGCTCCGGCCCCGTCGGTCACCGAGGCCGATGTCGCGGGCACGTGGACGGGCACGTCCTCGCCGATGGGATCGGACTCTGTGATGGCGAAGTGGACGCAGGTTTGCGCAGCGGGATCGTGCAAGGGCACCAGCGAGGGCTCAAAGGTGACGATCCAATCCACGTACACGTTGGCTGGCGACAGCTCGGTTGGCATCAGCAAGCCATACACACAGCCGTCGATCAAGGGAGGGCAAATAATCGACACGTGGGTCGCGCATCTCAATGGCGATAGTGTTACCGGAACAGGCACGATGAAGCTCGCCTCCAACCCTGACTCGGTTGTGATGCGCTACAGCTTCGCGGGTAGTCGGAAGCGCTGAGTCCCGAGGCAACGCGGCGGGCGATTGACCGCCGCGGGAAGCAGTCTGAGCCGTAGCATAGACTCCGATACCGGACTGAGGCTCCATTCGCTCGGCGCCGAGACAGTGTTGTCGAAGCCTCTCGTCCCTGAGGAGTTGTTTGACGCTCTCGCCTCGGCGCTCGATCATAAGTCCACGTCGTCCTTCTCGCCGTGAAGCGTCGGATCGTGAGACACCTGTAGTTCGCCGACGAGGATGTCGCCGGGGTCCATTCCGCATAGCTCCACGATCCGCCGGCGGTCGGCATCCTGCGGCATGTTCTCGAACATGTTGCGCGCGATCTCGCGCCCCGACTGCTGAGGGCGCCATCCGCGGAGATCAAGATCGGCACCGCATCGCACGAGGCACTCCACCATCGGCGTCATCGCGTTGCCCACCGCGATGTTGATCACGGGTGAGCCCCAGACGAGACTGTCCACGGGGAAGCCGCGCTGCACCATGTACTCGAGCACGTTCGCGCGACCATTGAGCACGGCGATGAAGAAAGCTTCCATCAGAATCTCTTCGTCGTCGGGATCCGGGTAGGACGGCATGTTCGTAGGAGCGACGGCGTCGAAATCCGGACGGAGCCGGCGCGCTACAGGCCTCGACTTGCCTTGAGCATCGAGAGAGCGGCGCACGCCGTCCAGGTCGCCGAGCCCGGCGGAGATCCAGAGCGCCTTGCGGGGCACAGCGCGCGCGGCAACAAGATCCACCGCCTCGCCGTTCCAGTACCTGATGAGCGCGTGCTCCAGCACGGGGATGCCGTTCGGGGCAATCCAGTTCGCATCGGCGCCGCGGTCGAGAAGCCAGCGCACCTTCTCGGTCTTCATGTGCATGTGACCGCAGAGCTGTCTGTTGAGCTCGCGTTGGAGATCGAGTCCCTGCGCTGTGAGCCAGTCGATGATCGGACGCATCGCCTCCACGCTCTGACGGCGCTCGTGATGCAGAGCAGTTCTGAGCAGGCTGCGTCCCCTGGACGCTTCGTACTCTGACGGGTGAAGCAAATCAGGATGCGCTTCGACCACACGCTTCAGCTCGTCCAGGTCGGCAGCCTCGATGGCTTTGGCAGCGTACTGCATGGGGTCCACTTCCCCTTCTCTACGACGCTTTCGGAGCTCCGCGGCTGTGCGCTCGAGCAACACCTCCCAGCTCGAGAGGCCGCAATTGCGCGCAACGGCCAGGCGTGCGTCGTCTTCGGTAACGCTCGATGCGAAGACGTCGTCCAGGTGCATCCCGTAGAATCGCGGCACATACGACCCCAGCAGGCGTCCCGCCCACGTACGTTGCCCGCGATGTTCTGCGAGCAATCCACGGACGCTTGCATCATAGAAGTCGCTTCGGTGGATCGGCCGGTGGTTGTATCGCTGGCGATCGACGTCGCCGAAGTAGCGCACGAGTCGCGGCCAGCTCGTGAATCCATACTCGCGTGCGATGACGAGCTGCGCATCGGCGAGGCGGATGCTCGCTGGCGCCGACGCATCGATCGCCGGATGACGCGCGCGGGCGCGGAGAAATGCATCGGAGTCGCCGGCGCGCAGCCGGCGGAGCAGTGCTTTCGCCTCTTTGTGCTCGAACTCGAGGTTGGGCCTCGGCGGCAGCGGGCGCAGTGCGGACATAATGCCTCCTTTCGTAGTGGCCCGTGTCCGCGTAGTGGGCCTGAAAAGAGGTGATGAGATCGAGCAAGTGAAGCGACTACATCGGACGGGACCATCCCTTTCCGCGGACCGGGTGCGCTCCGACAGCGCTCCAAGAAATTCGCGACGGTCGGTGATGGAGTCAAGCAGTTCGAAGCACCAGTAGTGGTTCAGTTAGAGAATTGCGCAATGCGTACTGAGTGCGTATTGGGGAACCCTGCGCGCATTGGGGACCAAATGCGGAACGTCGGTTAGCGTCGGCGCAATTCGATGGGATGTGCGGACACCCGATTCTTCGCGCTGCTTGAGTTCAGTTCATCCTTCGCTCATGGGAGATCCACTTGAGCGCATGCGGGTCTATCAACTCGCGAAGGAACTCCTCACGCCGTCGTTCGCCGATGCCGAGGTGCTTCGGGCTCATCCCCTTACTCAAGAAATCGCGGGTCAGCTGTACACAGCGGTGGGTTCCATAGCGGCCAATATTCGCGAAGGGTACTACCGGAGCTCTGGTAAGGACCGCGCTAGAATCTTCGAGTACGCGCTCGGCTCCGCAGGCGAGAGTGAAGAATGGTACGATGCGGCTGAGCCTGTGCTTGGGAGTGAGCGAACTGACTGCAGGATCAAAACG
>JBDTRZ010000102.1:0-10536 GCA_039931395.1 Gemmatimonadales bacterium | reverse complement strand
CACGCTCGGCGAAGAGGGAATCTCTACACTCAGGTCCGCCTTGTCGGGGAACCTCTATCCCGATTGGTTGCTATTCACAGCTGTCGAAAACGACGACGTACGCGTCGGAATTCTCCGATCGTATGTGTTCACGTCAGTCCTTCCGGACGGCGACACCACACGTCGCCGGCGCGGTGATTTTGTATTTTGAAGCGCAACTTGCGGCAGCTCTCCATTTTAGCGGGCGGGAATAAACAGATTATTACGACGTCAGCCGATGCACCTTGCGAGCAAATAACTTCCACATCACAAACCTGGTGCCGCGACGGAACGGCGCCTTGTGGGATTTTCTGAACGGTTATACAATAATCGCCGAACGGACGTTTATAAAGGATGAGGAGTTACAAAACTGCCCATTCGCCTGAGCGATGAGCCGCTTCGCCGTACCTGGCACGTCGCTCACGTCACCCCTTAGCGTCACGATGTACTGGTCAGAAATCAGATCGCCGGCACGGCTTGTGGAGTACTTGACCTTGGGTGCATGAACGGCATCCTGCGGCGCCAGGGGCGCGCTGCCATCCGCGCATCCCGAGAGACTCATCGTCACCGCCCCGAAGAGCAGCGGATACATCGCCCGCCGCGCAAAAGACGAACCCCTGTAATACCACTCTGAGCCGACCGCTCCGCTCGCTCCACCAGAAAACATTTCTCCTCCCCGGATATTCGGTAACCCGACCGGCGTGACAGGGGAAATCCGCCCGTGTTAGCCTCGTTGGCTTTGCGTCCCCGCCTTTCGGCGGGTTTGCCTTTGTCGCTCCCCCGAGAGGGGCGCGTCACTTCATTCTGTTGACGAGACGAGTAAACGCTTACCGCGTAACCAGTTTGCAAACCTCGGCTCAGAAACAAAAAATGCGGCGCGAATTCCGTCGCGCCGGGTGCACTGTCGGACCAGGTTCCAGTTTACAGCTTCGGTAGCGTTACTCCCGTCTGCCCCTGGTACTTGCCTTTCTTGTCCTTGTAGGAAACCAGGGGCTCCTCCTCTCCCTTGAAGAACAACACCTGCGCGATGCCCTCGTTCGCGTAGATCTTGGCCGGCAGCGGCGTGGTGTTGGAGATCTCCAATGTCACGTGTCCCTCCCACTCGGGTTCGAGCGGAGTCACGTTGGTGATGATCCCGCACCTGGCGTAGGTCGACTTGCCAAGCGTCACCGTCAGGATGTTTCGAGGAATCCTGAAATACTCGACCGAGCGTGCGAGCGCGAAGGAGTTTGGGGGCACGATGCACACGTCGCCATTGAATTCGACGAATGAGTTCGGATCGAACTGCTTCGGGTCCACGATCGAGTTGAGGACGTTGGTGAAGATCCTGAATTCGTTCGCCACGCGCATGTCGTACCCGTATGAGCTCACGCCATATGAGATCACGCCGGACCTCACCTGGCTCGACTCGAACGGGTCGATCATCCCATGCTCATGTGCCATCTGGGTGATCCAGCGATCGGACTGAATTGACATTTATTGGATAGGATTTTGCGGATGTGCCGCACATCCGTGCGGTGAATTGCGGGCGCGGGAATGTACGGAATCGGCGCGATTCGGGCCACCGTTCGACCCCTTCCGCGCTCCGCGTCGAACGCGATAGATTCCTCAGCGTCCAAAGTTAGTGAAATATTTCACGAAGTCGGGAACTCCATGAGTCGCGCGTACTTGCCGGTCCTGATGTTGCTTGGATTCGTGGTCACGAATGGGCTGCTTATCGTCGCGCTTTCAGCGCTCCTGAAGCGGTCGCGTCCAACACCGGTCAAGCAGACTCCATACGAGTCCGGAATACCTCCGCTGGGCGACGCGCGAGAAAGATTCTCCGTCAAATTCTACCTCGTCGCGATCCTGTTCATCGTCTTTGACATCGAGACGGTCTTCATGATTCCATGGGGCGTCTACTACAAGCAGCTCTCCTGCAACAGCCCGCTCGTCAACGGCATGTGCCCGGCAGGCGACGTTTCATTCTTCGGCCTGGGCGAGATGCTCGTCTTCATGCTGATCCTCGTGGTGGGGCTCGCTTACGTCTGGAAGAAGGGAGCACTCCAATGGGACTAGCATCCAGGCCCGAGCACCGCGTGGTCTCCTACGAGCCGCAAAGCCAGGAAGGATGGGTAGCTACGCGGCTCGACTTCCTCGTCAACTGGGGACGCGCAAACTCGCTCTGGCCGATGCCGTTCGGTACAGCGTGCTGCGCGATCGAGTTCATGGCGACCGCGGCGAGCCGGTTCGACCTGGCGCGATTCGGGATGGAGCGGATGAGCTTTTCTCCGCGGCAGGCTGACGTTCTGATCTGCGCCGGCAGAGTGCCGTTCAAGCTCGCGCCGATCATCCGCCGGATCTGGCAGCAGATGCCTCAGCCCAAATGGTCGATCTCAATGGGCGCGTGCGCATCGTCCGGAGGAATGTTCGACAACTACGCAGTGGTGCAGGGAATCGACACGATCATACCAGTGGACGTCTACGTTCCGGGCTGTCCGCCGCGACCTGAAGGACTTCTCTACGGCATTCGCATGTTGCAGGAGAAGGTCATGGCAGAGCGCCGCGTGGACAACCGCCTGCGCGAGGAGATGAACCCCGATCCCTCGAGCCAGCTCTACATTCCGCCTTCGGTGATCGACGAGCTCGGCGAGCCCTTCGGGAATTCAGTTCACCAGACACGCTCCGCTCCGTGACGCAGAAATTCGACATCGTCCAGGCGGGGAGCGCTGCTCCAGAAGGTGTTCAGCCGGCCACTCCGAAAAATGTTCCGCACCGTGGAGGCGACGCGAACCCGACGGCCGCCGCGCTCGCGGCACAGTTTCCCGGCGCCGTTCTCAGAAGCGAGGTCGTCTGGGGAGAGACAACGGTCTTTATCGAACCGTCCAGCATTCCGGCCGTCATGCAATGGCTTCACGACGACGCCGGTCAACAGTACGACTTCCTTTCCGATGTCACTGCCGTGGAGTATCGCGACCTGGATAGCCCGATCGAGGTTGTCTGGCATTTGCGCTCACTGCCGTTCCGCAGGTTTCTCCGCATCAAAACTGCGATCTCGAAGGGCAAGCCCTTGTCGGTGGCGAGTGTCTGGGGAATCTGGAAATCGGCGGACTGGATGGAGCGAGAGTGCTACGACATGTTCGGCATCCGCTTCGAGGGACATCCTGACCTTCGCCGCATTCTGATGTGGGAGCAGTACAAGGAAGGATTTCCGCTTCGCAAGGATTTCCCACTTCGCGGCCGATTCAGCCGAGCCGAGCAGCTGCGCCAGGCACTCGCGCAGAATCCCGAGGCGAAATACTCCATGGAAGAGCTGACGATCGCGGACGCGTTCGAGGATCTGCCGGACGACATGCGGCAGCGCCTCGGCTCAGGCGAGCGGACGGGCGAGTAGCATGGCGTCAGGCAACCGCACGGTCGAAGTAGAGCTCTCCACTACCGGACTGGACGCGCAGGGCCGCCCGCAACGCGTTCCGCTGGTGACGAAGGACGGGGGCGCACGCCTGGATGTTCGCGCGCCGCAGGCAATGGAGCCCGAGCTCTCCGGCGACCACATGCTCATCAACATCGGGCCGCAGCATCCGGCGACGCACGGCGTGCTTCGGCTCGTGCTCGAGCTGGACGGAGAGACTGTCGTCAGGTGCATCCCGCACGTGGGCTACCTGCACTGCGGGTTCGAGAAGATCGGCGAATACCGCCAGTACAACCAGATAATCCCGTGGACAGACCGCGAGGACTACCTCAACTCGATGGGGAACAACGTCGCGTTCGCATTGGGAGCCGAGCGGCTTTTCGGCATCGAGATCACTGAGCGGTGCAAAGTCCTGCGCGTGATCTCGTGCGAGCTGTCGCGCATCATGTCGCACCTGGTGTGGCTGGGCACGTTCTGCATCGACATCGGCGCGTTCACTCCGTTTCTGTGGGCTTTCCAGGAGCGCGAGAACATCTACAACCTTCTCGAGAGCTGGGTCGGCGCGCGTCTCACGACATCCGCGACGCGGGTGGGTGGTATGGCGGCGGACATTCCGACTGGCTGGATGGACGGACTCGCGCAGTTCATCCGCACCTTTCCGAACACACTGGAAGAGATCGATCGCATGCTGACGCGCAACGCGATCTGGGTCGGACGCATCACCGGGATCGGAGTGATGACGCCGGATGAAGCCATCAACTACGGGCTGTCCGGCCCGATGCTGCGCGCGTCAGCCGTCGCGTATGACGTCCGCAAGGACTTTCCGTACCTCGACTACGAGACGTACGACTTCGACATCGCGGTCGGAACCAACGGTGACGTTTACGATCGGTATCTGGTTCGCATGGAAGAGCTCCGACAGTCGGTGCGCATTCTCCAGCAGGCCGCCGACCGGCTGCCCGATGGACCGGTGAACATCGACGACCCGCGGATCATTCTGCCTCCGAAGTCCAAGGCGACAAGCGAGATGGAGTCGATGATCCATCACTTCAAGCAGGTGATGGAAGGACCGCGCCCGCCCGCGGGCGAGTCCTACGTCGCAGTCGAGAGCCCAAAGGGAGAGAAGGGCTACTACATGGTATCGGACGGAACGTCCAAGCCGGTGCGCTGGAGAATCCGGCCGCCTTCATTCATCAACCTCGCGGCGATTCCGAAAATGGTCGAGGGGCATTTGCTGTCCGACGTAATCGCGATCAACGCCAGCATCGACATCGTGATGGGAGAGATCGACCGGTGACCGGCATCAAATCACCTGACATGGCGTCACACGACAGTCACGGCAATGAGCCATACGTGCCGGTATTCACCGGCGAATCGCTGCGTGAGCTCCAGACGCTGCTCGGGCGCTATCCCACGAAGATGGCGGCGCTCCTGCCGGCCCTCTGGATCGTGCAGCGCGAGCGCGGTTGGGTCAGCGACGCCGCGATGGCGGAGGTCGCAGACGTATTGGAGCTCACGCCTGCATACGTGAAGGGAGTGGTGACGTTCTACACCATGTACCACCAGCATCCTGTCGGAAAATATTTCATCCAGGTGTGCACCACCTCGCCGTGCGGCATCTGCGGCGCGGAAGACGTAGTGAAGGCGTTCCTGCAGCACACCCGCACGGGGGAGCTCGGGCTCACGTCGGCCGATGACCGATATACCGTCATCGAGGTCGAGTGCCTCGGCGCATGCGGCTTCGCGACGCCGGTGATGATCAACGAGCAGTTCATCGAATCTGTAACTCCGGAAACAGTTCCGGAAATCCTGGCAAGACTTCCATAAATGGGCTACCCGCACAAATCGCATGAGCGCGAGACGACGGTGCTCACGGAGCACTTCGGGAACACCGACGCGATCTCGCTCAACGGCTGGAAAAAACGCGGCGGCTACCAGGCGCTCGAGAAAGCGCTCGGAATGACGCCTGCTGACATCGTCAACGTCGTCAAGGAATCAGGTCTTCGCGGGCGCGGTGGCGCAGGTTTCCCGACAGGCATGAAGTGGTCGTTCATGAAGCCCGGTGACGGCAAGCCGCATTACCTCTGCTGCAATGCCGACGAGTCGGAGCCGGGCACGTTCAAGGACCGTGAGGTGATGCGCTGGACTCCGCACGCCCTGGTCGAAGGGTGCGCCGTAGGCGCCTACGCGATCGGGGCCGAGACGGCGTACGTGTACATCCGTGGTGAATTCACCGAGCCATTGGAGCGCATGGAGATCGCGGTGCGCGAAGCGTACGACGCGGGAATCCTCGGCGCGAACGCGATGGGGAGCGGAAAGCGGATCGACGTCCACGTGCACAAGGGCGCTGGCGCGTACATCTGCGGCGAAGAGACGGCTCTGATGAACTCTCTCGAGGGCCGGCGCGGCAACCCGCGCATCAAGCCTCCGTTCCCGGCTGTCGCGGGAGTTTTTGGCCAGCCGACGACGATCAACAACGTCGAGACGCTCGCTGCTGTTCCGATCATCCTGATGAAAGGCGCTGAGTGGTACAAGGGAATGTCGCTGTCGAATCCGAAGAGCACTGGAACGAAGCTCTATTCGGTCTGCGGCAACGTGAGACTTCCCGGCACCTTCGAAGTCGTGATGGGCTTTCCGTTCAAGGATTTCCTCTACGACCTGTGCGGGGGTCCCCCGCAGGGCAGGAAGTTCAAGGCGATCATCCCCGGTGGGGCCTCGGTCCCGATTCAGACAATGGAAGAGGCCGAAGCCACGCTGATGGACTACGAGGGTTTCGTTGCCCAGGGCTCGATGCTCGGTTCCGGCGGAGTGATCGTCATCGACGACGCGCAGTCGATGGTCCGCGTCATCGCCCGGCTCGCGCGCTTTTTCGCCCACGAGAGCTGCGCGCAATGCACGCAATGCCGTGAAGGGACCGCCTGGACGACGAAGATTCTCGAGCGCATCAGGGACGGGCAGGGCACGATGGAAGACCTCGACACACTGATCGGAATCGCCGAGAACATGACGGGGACGACGATCTGCGTGCTGAGCGACTCATGCGCCACGCCGGTGATCTCCGGCATCAGGAAGTTCAGACCCGAGTTCGAGGCGTTGATCCATGGCAAGCGAGTGCACTCCGTGATGGCGGCGGTGGCCTGATGCCGGAGCGGAAGATGGTCAACCTCACCATCGAAGGGCGCGCGGTGAGCGTGCCCGAGGGCACGTCGATTCTCGAAGCGGCCAAAACGGCCGGCATCCTCATACCGCACTACTGCTACCATCCCAGTCTGCCGATTCCCGGCGTTTGCCGGATGTGCCTGGTCGAGGTCGAGAAGGCCCCGAAGCTCGCGGCATCCTGCGCCACCAGCGTCGCCGAGGGACAGGTGGTGCACGTGCACACCGAGCGCGCACTCGAGGCGAGAAAGGGGGTTCTCGAGTTCCTGCTGATCAACCACCCGCTGGATTGCCCGATCTGCGATCAGTCCGGCGAATGCGAGCTGCAGGATTTCACCTATCAGGAAGGTCGAGCCGATTCGCGATACCGTGATCCGAAAAGATTCAACCCGGTCGAGGACTTCGGCGGCGATGTCATATACGTGCCCAACCGCTGCATCCTCTGCACCCGTTGCGTGCGGTTTATGGATGACATTGCGCACGACACTGTTCTCAATGTCAGCGAACGCGGCGACCGCGCGCTGATCGGAAAGTTCGAGGGAAAGGACCTCACGCATCCATGGGCGGCGAATGTCATCGACCTGTGTCCCGTCGGTGCGCTCCTCTCGAAGGACTTCCTGAACAAGGCCCGCGCATGGGAGCTGGACCGCGCCGCGTCGATCTGCCCAAACTGCACCCAGGGCTGCAACATCATGGTGGAGGTGCGCGACAACAGCGTCGCGCGCTTCAAGCCGCGCCCGAACGACGACGTCAACAAGTTCTTCATGTGCGACTACGGCCGCCTCAACTACCGCTGGGTCAATCGTCAGGACAGGGCTGAGGCGCCGATGATCCGCAGCAACGGCGTTCTCACATCGACCGATTGGGAGCCGGCCATTCACGCTGCCGCCGAGCTGATCCGTGGTGCCCGCGTCTTCGTTCTTGCGTCGCCGATGCTTTCGAATGAAGCGCTGTTTCTGCTGTCGGCGCTGATCGAGCACAATGGCGGCGCCGGCACTTTCCGTGTCGCAACCGGGGATGAAGCGCCTCTGCCTGGTGTGGAAGACCTCGCGCTTCGTCGCGACCGGGCAGCGAACGTGCGCGGCGCCGAGCTGCTCGGCTACACGCGCTCCGAGTCGCCGCTCGACAGTTTGAAGGAGGGTGAAGTTCTCCTCATCGCCGATGACGATCTGGCGGGGCTTCCAGTCTCCGCGACGTCGAAGGCGTCTGCCGTCATCGTCATCGGAACCACGCTGCCTCAGGGGATCGACAACCCGGAGGTCGTGCTTCCGATCACGAACTTTGCGGAGGAGGAGGGAACCTTCACGAACCTGCGTGGCCGTGTTCAGCGATTCACGCAGGCGAAAGCGGGCCCGGGAGGTGCGCGGCCGAGCTGGCTTGTGCTTGGAGATCTCCTCGGTGCGCTGGGAGCGCAGGAGCAGTTCTTCCTGCCATCGGATGTGTTCGCGAACCTCGCCGCGACGAAATCCGAGTTCAAGGGGCTTTCCTACGACACGATCGGAATGCGGGGTTTGCCCGTGTTGAGCGCGCAGCCCGCAGGCGCCGCGCAATGAATGGCATGATCGCGCTCCTGCAGGTTGCCAACCCTCAGATTCCGGCATCGAGCACGGGAGTGTTCGTTGTCTTCACGCTGATCAAGTTGATCATCGTGTTCAGCATCTACATGGTGAGTGCCGCGCTGCTCACACTCGCGGAGCGAAAGATCTCCGCCTGGATTCAGGGGCGTCATGGACCCAATCGAGTAGGCGGTCGCGGCGGCTGGCTGCAACCCGCTGCCGATGGCGTGAAGAACTTCATGAAGGAAGAGACGTATCCGGAGGCGGCCTACAAGCCGCTGTTCATACTCGCTCCGGTGCTCACTTTCATTCCGGCTCTCACGACCTTCGCGGTGATTCCGTTCGGCGCTCCGCTTCCGACGCGCTGGGGACGTATCGACATGGTGGTGGCCGACCTTCCAGTCGGGTTCCTGTTCATACTCGCCATCTCTTCGCTTGGCGTCTACGGAATCGTTCTCGCCGGCTGGGCGTCGAACAACAAGTACGCGCTCCTCGGAGGCCTGCGCTCCAGTGCGCAGATGATCTCGTACGAGATCTCGATGGGAATGTCGACAATCCCGGTGCTTCTTCTCGCCGGGAACGTGACGCTGAGCTCGATCGTGACGCAGCAGGCGTACGGCGGATGGAATGTGGTAAACCTGACGATCGCGTTCTTCATCTTCACGGTCGCCGCGTTCGCCGAGACGAACCGGTTACCGTTCGATCTGCCTGAGGCCGAATCCGAGCTGGTCGCGGGATATCACACGGAGTACAGCGCGATGAAGTTCTCGCTGTTCCCGATCTCGGAATACTGCAACATGATCACTGCCAGCGCGCTGATGGCGACGCTGTTTTTCGGGGGATGGGACGTTCCGTTCACCGGCCGCGACAACATCGGCCCGTACAGCGGATGGCTCACGCTGCTCTCGATTCTGATCTTCCTGCTCAAGACGAGCTTCTTCCTCTTCACCTACATCTGGATCCGCTGGACGCTTCCGCGGTTCCGGTATGACCAGCTCATGTCAATTGGCTGGCGTGTGATGCTGCCGCTGGCGCTCGCTTACATCGTCGTCATCGCTTCGGCCGTCCTCATTCTCGAGTCAGCCGGCATCAGGCGCGGCGCCATGTCCGCGGCGATCCTCGGCGCCATCAACATGGCGCTTACGGTCATCCTCTTTGCCATTCTCGACCGCGGCAGAATCATAAGCCCGGCCTACGGCCGCGCCGAGGCTGCTCAGCTTCGGCGCCTCAGGGGCATCAGCGCGCGTTCGCCTCTTGCAACAGGAGAAGCCGACTAATGGCCATTG
Source organism: Gemmatimonadales bacterium (assembly GCA_039931395.1). Taxonomy (GTDB): domain Bacteria; phylum Gemmatimonadota; class Gemmatimonadetes; order Gemmatimonadales; family Gemmatimonadaceae; genus UBA4720. The sequence goes on along the minus strand of JBDTRZ010000102.1, from coordinate 1,129 downwards.
GCATCAAGGTACTCGAGCGTCCGATCGAGGACGTGAGCTACGTCAGGGCCACCCTCAGGGGAATGGCGATGACCTTCAGGCACTTGCTCGAGCCCAAGGTCACAGTGCAGTACCCCGAAGCGAAGTTGCCGATCTCTCCGCGCTGGCGCGGCACACACCGGATGCTGACGACCGAGACTGGCCAGGCCAAGTGCGTCGCGTGCGGTTTGTGCCCGACGGTGTGTCCCGCCAACTGCATCAAGCTGATCGCGGGCGAGGACGAGAAGGGCAATCGCTATCCGCTCGTATTCGAGATCGACGAGTTCCGCTGCATCTTCTGCGGGTACTGCCAGGAAGTCTGCCCCGAGGAAGCCATCCACGTCGGGCGGCATTACGAGAACTCGGAGTACAGCCGCGCCGGTTTCGTGTACGACCTCGAGCGGCTCACATCGCAGACTCACCCGGTGTGCGAGATGTGGGACCCTGAAGATCCAAAGGGAGAATGATGCAGGAGCATTATCCTCTTTTCTACACTTTCCATTTCTACTTCTTCGGCGTGGTGGCGATCGGATCGGCGATCGCGTTCGTCACGCGGAAGAGTCCGGTCGCGGCCGCGCTGTGGCTCGTCAACACGATGTTCTCGCTGTCGGCGATCTACGTGCTCCTCGATGCACAGTTCATCGGAATCATGCAGGTGCTCGTGTACGCGGGCGCGATCATGGTGGTGTTCCTCTTCGTGGTGATGCTTCTGAACCTGGGCCATCCGTCGGAGATCGCGGATGTTCGCGGGAAATGGCCAGTGTTCGTCGCCGCGCTGATGGGAATCGGACTGCTTGCCGAGATCATGGCGATCTCGCGCGGCTCCATCGCGATGCAGTACAGGGTGCCTCCGGGTTACGCAGTTGATGAGCTCGGAAAGTACGGAGCCGTGGGAATGATTGCGCGGCCGCTCTTCAACGAATATCTGCTCGCCTTCGAGCTGACGAGCATACTTCTCCTCGTGGCCATAGCGGGTGCGGTCGTCCTCGGCAGGCGGAGGGACCGCGATGCTGGCTGAGTCGCTCGCACTGTCGGCAGTGCTGTTCACCATCGGCGTCATCGGCGTGCTCACCCGGCGCAACGCGATCATCATCTTCATGTGCGTCGAGCT
>JBDTRZ010000101.1:0-10884 GCA_039931395.1 Gemmatimonadales bacterium | reverse complement strand
GCCGAGATCTCGGGCGGGGTATAGCGCTTGCCCTGAACTACGACCGTCACGACGTCGTTCGTGCCGCCCTCGACCTTGTAGGGCACTCGAGCGGCCTCCTCCTTCACTTCGCTCATCTTGCGGCCCATGAAGCGCTTGATCGAGAAGACCGTGTTCTGCGGATTGGTGACGGCCTGCCGCTTGGCGATCTGGCCGACGAGTCGCTCGCCGTCCTTGGTGAAGCCGACGACGGACGGCGTCGTCCGCCCACCCTCGGCGTTGGGTATCACAACCGGGTCGCCACCTTCCATCACAGCCACGACGGAGTTGGTGGTTCCCAGGTCGATTCCGATAACTTTGTCTGCCATATGGACCCCTGAATTGTTTATGCTACGGATCGGTAGGTGGGTAAGGGCAAGGTGTGCGCCCGATTTCTCTGCCAAAACGGCGGGTTGCGCGCTTTTTGTTTTCGGATTGATGACAGTCCCAACGTTTCACTGCGATAACGGAGCCAGACTCCGGTGATCCCGCTTAGTGACGACCACACAACGATGAGAACTCCGGTGATGACTTACGCCATCATCGCCGTCAATCTCTTCGTCTGGTTCCTGGTGCAGGGTGCGGGGTTCAACGAGCCGCAGCTCGCGGCGAGCGTCTGCAACCTCGGCCTCGTCCCCGGCGAGCTCACACACCTCGCGCGTCTCGGCACTGCGGTCCCGCTGGGCGACGGCCTGGCCTGCGTGGTGGACAACGAGGCAGTGAACGTGCTCACTCCAATCACGTCACTGTTTCTGCACGGCAGCTGGATGCACCTGCTTGGCAACATGCTCTTCCTGTGGGTGTTCGGTAACAACATCGAAGACAGCATGGGCAGCTTGCGGTTTCTCGTCTTCTACCTTCTTTGCGGAATCGCGGCGTCTGCCGCGCACATCTTCGTTTCGCCCGCTTCACCCGTGCCGACGGTCGGTGCATCGGGTGCGATCTCGGGAATCATGGGCGCGTATCTCGTTCTCTATCCGAGAATACACGTCAAGATGTTCTTTCCTCCGTTCTTCATCTTCCGTGTGCGTGCCTGGCTCGTTCTTCTGTGGTGGTTTCTCTGGCAGATCCTGGGCGGGCTTCCCGAGCTCACGACGATGCGGCCCGAGGTGTCGAGCGGAGTTGCATTCTGGGCGCATGTCGGCGGATTCATCGCGGGCGTTTTCCTCGTGAAGGTATTCGAGAATCGAAGACTCGTGGTGATGAGGTCCATTCCACTTTGACAATCGAGCGCCTCGTCCGGTGATTGCCTGTAACGACGGCAAATGGGGGAACAGGCGACGAAGCCGATGGTTTACCCTGCCCTGCAGTTTACGTCAAATGTTTTCTGGGGCTTGCGAGCTTATGGCTCGGCAATCCGGGCCCGCGTAGATTCCGGTCTGTCCTATCGACGGTAAATCGACGTCCCCCGCCCACGGAGCAACGCTGTGCAGCTCATTCCCCGCGACGCGCAGTTCTACGATCTCTTCGCCCAGGTGGCCGCCAGGCTCTCCGGGTCTGCGACCCTGTTGCACGAGTTGTTCAAGGATCTCGCGAAGCTCGACCAGAACGTTGCGTCGATAAAGACACTCGAGCACGAGGCGGACAATCTCACGCACGACACTATCGACAGAATAAACCGGACGTTCGTCACGCCGTTCGACCGTGAAGACATTCACCTGCTTGCCCAGCGGCTCGACGACGTGGTCGATCTGATCGACGGCTGCGCGCGCCGCGTGGCCATCTACCACCTCAAGGAATCGAGACAACACGCGGTGGTTCTCTCGGAGGTGCTCCTTCGCTCCTCGCGGTGCGTCGAGGATTCCGTAAAGCGGATGAAAGACCCCAAGGCAGTACTTGCCGGTGCGCGCCAGCTCAAGCTTCTCGAAGAGGAAGGTGACTCAGTCTTTCACGAGGCGGTCGAAGCACTATTCCTCAATCCGACGGATCCGATCGAAGTTATCAAGTGGAAGGAGCTGTACGACAAGATCGAGGACGCGATAGACCAGTGCGAAGACGTCGGCAACGTTCTGCAAAGCATCTCGCTCAAGAACGCATAGGTCAGTGATCTACTACGTCGCAGCGATAGTATTCACTGCTTTCATCTTCGATTTCATCAACGGGTTCCACGACTCCGCGAACTCCATCGCGACCATTGTCGGAACCCGCGTGCTGAGTCCGCTCGCGGCCGTCATATGGGCGGCCTTTTTCAACTTCGCGGCGGCGTTCACGGTCGGTACGGCAGTGGCGAAGGCGATCTCGAAGGGGCTCATCGATCTCAGCATCGTCACGCCGGAAGTGATCCTTGGAGGATTGCTGGGAGCGATCGTGTGGAACCTGATCACCTGGTTCTACGGAATTCCTTCGAGCTCTTCTCACGCGATCATCGGAGGTTACGCGGGTGCGGCGATCGCGAGAGCCGGATGGGCGGCAATCGAGTGGGGAACGAAGTGGATTCAGACTCTGTCGTTCATCGTCGTTTCCCCCGTCGTAGGCATGTTAGCCGGATTCGCGCTGATGGTGATCGTCTACTGGGTTTTCCAGAAGATGGCTCCTGCACGAGTGGACCGTTTCTTCAGGGTTGCGCAGCTCATCAGCTCGGCGGCGCTGTCGCTCGCTCACGGCGGCAACGACGCGCAGAAGACGATGGGCATCATCGTCGGACTGCTCGTTTCAGTGAAGCCGCTGATGGCGACGCAGACAGGCTGGGCCCATCACCTTTACCTCAGCACGGACGGCATTCCATTCTGGGTGGAGATCGGAGCATACACAGCCATTTCGCTGGGCACTCTCTTCGGCGGGTGGAGGATCGTGCACACGATGGGTTCCCGCATTACGCGTCTCAGGCCGGTGAGCGGTTTCTGCGCTGAGACCGGCGGGGCGCTCGCGATCACCATCGCGAGTCATTACGGAATTCCGGTAAGCACCACGCACACGATCACCGGCGCGATCGTGGGCGTGGGTGCGACGAACCGCTTCTCGGCCGTCCGCTGGGGAATCGCCAGGCGCATCGTCTGGGCATGGCTGGTGACGATCCCCGCTTCCGGTCTCATGGCAGCTCTCGCGTATTACGTGTTGAGCGCGGTCGTCAGGCGCTAGCAGGCCGATGGCGACAGATCCCTCGCTGTTCATCAACCGCGAGCTGAGCTGGCTCGAGTTCAACGCCAGAGTGCTGCGCGAGGCGTTCGACGACCGCAATCCTCTTCTCGAGCGCCTGAAGTTTCTGGCGATCTTCAGCACGAACCTCGATGAGTTCTACATGGTGCGTGTCGCGGGGCTGAGGCGGCAGATCGCCGCGGGCCTGCAGGCGCTGGGCCCGGACGGGATGTCGCCGCAGGACCAGCTGTCCGCGATACAGGCGCGTGTCGCCGAGCTCATGACGCAGCAGCGGCAGTGTCTGCACGACGATCTTCTTCCGAAGCTCGAGGCGCACGAGGTGCGCCTGATGAAGATGAACGAGCTGTCGCAGGGAGAAGCTGTAAGGATCGACGACTTCTTCCAGTCGCAGGTATTTCCGGTTCTGACTCCTCTGGCAGTCGATCCGAGTCATCCCTTTCCCTACATCTCGAACCTCTCGCTCTCGCTCGCCGTCCAGCTGAAAAACCCGGAAAGCGGCGACGAGGAGTTCGCGAGGGTGAAGGTGCCGCGCAGTCTTCCGCGATGGATTCCTACGGGCACGCCGCATCACTTCGTGCCGCTCGAGCAGGTCATCGCCGCAAATCTCGGGGCGCTTTTTCCAGGAATGGAGATTGTCGGGTCGAACGTTTTTCGCGTGACCCGCTACTCGGATCTCGAGCTCACACACACGGAGGAGCCTGAGGATCTGATGGCGATGATCGAGGAGCAGGTTTTCCGTAGACGCTTCGCGGAAGTGGTTCGGGTCGAGCTGGAGACAGGTACGCCCCCCGGTCTCCAGACGCTTCTCCTCGAGGAGCTCAAGGAGGACCAGGCGGAGGATCTGCCCACGCTGCCGGAGATCGAGCTCGTGGAAACGGGTCCGCTGCTCGCACTCGCAGACCTGATGTCGCTGGCCGGCCTCGACATCCCCGAGCTGCACTACGCGCCGCTCATCCCCGTCGTGCCGCGAGAGCTCCGCGATTCGAAGCGCTCCATTTTCGACGTCATGCGCGAAAGGGATGTGCTGGTGCACCACCCGTTCGACTCGTTCTCCGCAACGGTCGAGGCATTCATCGCCGCGGCCGCCATCGACGAAAACGTGCTCGCGATCAAGATGACGCTGTACCGCACCTCGGGGGACACTGCCATTGTGCGCGCGCTCACTGAAGCGGCGGAGCGGGGCAAGCAGGTGGTTGTGCTGATCGAGCTGCAGGCGCGCTTCGACGAGGCGAACAACATCACGTTCGCGCGCACGCTGGAAAGCTTCGGCGTGCATGTCGCTTACGGGCTGGCAGGGCTGAAGACTCACACCAAGACAACGCTCGTGGTGCGACGCGAAGGCGACGGAATCCGGCGCTACGCGCACATCGGGAGCGGCAACTACAACTCGATCACCGCGCGAGTCTACACCGACCTGGGGCTGTTCACCTGCAATCCGGCGTTTGGCGCGGACTTGAGCGATCTGTTCAATGCCCTGACGGGATTCTCGAGGCAGCGCGAGTACCGCAAGCTCATCATGGCGCCGGGAGGAATGCGGAGGCGGTTCATCGAGATGATCGAGCGCGAAGCGCGCCACGCAGCGGAGTCCGGGAAGGGACGAATCATTGCGAAGATGAATGCCCTCGTGGACACGGAAGTGATCGAAGGTCTGTACGCCGCGTCTCAGGCGGGCGTGGAGATCGATCTCATCGTCCGTGGCATCTGCTGTCTGAGGCCCGGCGTCGAGGGAGTGAGCGACCGCATTCGAGTCGTCAGCATCGTCGGCCGGTTCCTCGAGCATTCGCGGATCTTCTACTTCGCCAACGGCGGAGAGGAGGAGTACTACTTCGGCTCGGCGGACTGGATGCCGCGCAACTTCGATCGCCGGGTGGAAGCCATCGCTCCGATCGACGGTGCATCGCTCCATCCGCGCATCATGTCGCTCCTCGACACCTATCTCGCCGACAACCGGCAGGCGTGGGATCTGAAGTCCGATGGATCGTATGTCCAGCGTGTACCTGGAGAGGAGCCCGAGCGGTCCGCGCACGTGATACTGCTCAAGGACAGCTGGGGAATGGAGGAGCGGGAACCGGTTGCGAAGAAAGGCGTCTTCTCGGCGTTGATGAGCGGGTTCAAGAGCTGAAAGAGGGGAACCGCGCGACACAGCCGCACAAGCTCAGAGCAAACCAGAACAGCAACCGCGCGACAGAGGCCCAGGGGCACAGAGAACGACGGGAATTTATTTGGAAAGGCCCCGTTCGATTGACCTCAGGAATGTCGTTGCAGTCCCCAAAAATCGTTTCTGGTTTTCTCTGAGCCCCTGAGGCTCCGTGGCGGTGGTTTTCTGGTTTTCTCTGAGGCTCTGAGACTCTGTCGCGCGGTTCCGTATTTAGTCCGCCCGGCTCCCGTCGTTCTCGTCGGTGTAGGTAACGCCACCTGGCTCTACAATCTCCACGGGAACTCCGGCGACATCCGAGAGTAATCCCGACTTCTTGCTCGCTCCCCAGAGCTCGAGCCGAATGCTCGATGCCTTCGGCGATGGAACCGCGATGAGGCGAAGCGCGCGCTGGAGCCATCGCACGCGGATGTCGTCGACAGCGCCGGTGTGACCTCGGTCGAACCCGTCGGCGACACGCAGAATTGCCGCCAGACGAATCACGCGCTTGCGTGCCTCAGAGATCAGCGGGCCGAAATTCGGATGCGCTTTTTTCGGCTCCGACCCGCGGTGATACCGCGCGACGTTTGCGATCACCACCTGCTCGGCGGGAGTCATTCCGAGCAGATCGGCGTGCGTGATCAAGTGATACGAGTGCTTGTGATGCTTGTCGTAGTTGATGTGGTAGCCGATGTCGTGAAGCAGTGCCGCATCGGACAGAGTCTGCCGATCCGCGGGATCGCACCCCAGCTTCGTGCCGATTGAATCGAACAGGCGAAGCGCCAGTTTCTGGACGTGACGTGAGTGTGGCTGCTCATAGTGCGACCGCTCGGCCAACTCGCGCACAGATCGCTCACGGGCCTCACCCTTGTCGGCGGCGCGCGGCGCGATGCGCGCGACCTCGAGAAGGATTCCCTCGCGAATCCCATAGCTGGAGACTATCAGCTCCTTCGTCTCGAGCCGCGCCATCACCTCGGCGACCGCGGCGAGACCCGCGACGATGATGTCGGATCTGGCGGGGTTGAGTCCGGGTACACCCGCACGCTCGGAGGGCGATAAAGCGACGAGGTAGTCCACGATGTGCTCCAGCTCGACGCGCTTGACGAGCGCACCGTGCACAGTGCGAGCGGTGCTCACTCCCTGACGCGCCAGCACCATTCCGGCGAGGTTGGTGAACGTCCCCCCCGAGCCGATGACCTGCGCACCCAGCCAGTCGCGCGCGGACAGCTCCTTGCGGAGACGCTTGCGAACCTTGCGTCTCAGCTTCCGTATCGCCTTCGGAGTGATTCCCTTCTGGAAGTATCTCTCGGTGAGACGAATCGCGCCAAGGGGAAGGGAGATGAGGTGTTCCACCAGTCCGTCGGCGCTCGATGCAAGCTCGAGCGATCCACCGCCGATGTCGATGACCACCGCGCGGCCCTTCCCGACGTCGAAATGCGCCTGCGCGCTTCGGAAGCTCAGCCGCGCCTCGTCTTCGCCTTCGAGTACGGTGACGCGAAGCCCGGTCTCCTTTTTCACGCGGGCAATCCATTCGTCCCCGTTCGACGCCTCCCTGACAGCGCTCGTCGCGACGACCCGGGTTCGAACAGCGCCGAGCTGGGTGGCCAGACTCGACATTCTCTCGAGGACGGCAATCGCCGCATCGGCGGCTTCGTCCCCCAGTTCCCGGGTCTTGTGAATGCCTGCACCAAGGCGCGGGGCGGCTTTCATCTCGTCGACGACCCTGATGGCGCCGCTCGGTGATACGTCAGCGATTATCTGCCGGATGGAATTCGAGCCGATGTCGATTGCCGCGATTCTAACATCTCCGTCAGTACCTGCGCGGCTGGGAGGGGCGGATGGGAGCGTCATCGCAATGGCGCAACTGCAAACATCAATCCTCGAAGTGGTGCTTTATCTGCTTGCCTTCCGCAAGGTAGACGGCATCCTCGCTGATGTTGGTGGCGAGATCGGCGACCCTCTCCAGGTTTCGGCTGACGAGGAGCAGATCGAGCGACGGAGTGATCGTGCGCGCGTCCTCCATCATGTGCGTGAGCAGAATCCGGAACACCGAGTTGTGCAGCGCATCCACCGCGTCGTCGGCTTTGCAGACCTCCCGGCCCAGGGCGCCGTCGGGGCGGGTGAACGCTTCGAGCGAATCCTTCAACATCTCGCGCGCGCGGCGCGCCATGTCCTCGAGCTCCGGAGTGGGAGTCAGCGCAACTCCCACCTCCGCGATGCGAAGCGCTGATTCTGCGATGTTCACGGCGTGATCGCCCACGCGCTCGAGATCGCCTGACACTTTGATGCATCCGATGATGAAGCGAAGATCTCTCGCCATCGGCTGCTGCAGAGCGAGCAGAGCGACAGCCAGCTGCTCGATCTCCACTTCCAGCGAGTTCAGCACCTTGTCGCTGGCGATGACCTCCTCAGCGATCGCCCGGTCGCGATCTATCAGCGCGGTGATAGAAAGCTCGACCATGCGCTCCGCGTGACCCGACATCTCGAAGAGCTTTCGCTTGAGCTCCTCGAGCTGCTCGTGAAAATGACGGCCCGTGCCCGTCGCAAGAGCGCTCATCCAAACCTCCCGGTGATGTATGCCTCGGTGCGCTCTTCCCGGGGACGTGTGAACATGACGCTGGTCTGACCCACCTCGACCAGGCGTCCAAGATAGAAAAATGCTGTCATGTCGGACACTCGTGCCGCCTGCTGAAGGTTGTGAGTCACGATCACTATGGTAAGCTGCCCTTTCAGCTCGAAGAGCAGCTCCTCGATTCGCTGCGTTGCCCCGGGGTCCAGTGCGCTCGCGGGCTCGTCGAGCAGCAGAACCTCAGGATCGTTCGCCAGTGCGCGCGCGATGCATAGCCGCTGCTGCTGGCCGCCAGACAACCCGAGCGCGTTCGACCGAAGGCGGTCCTTCACCTCATCCCAGAGAGCGGCGCGTCTCAGTGACAGCTCCACCAGCTCATCGAGGTCGTGCCTCCGTATGGACCGGTTTATTCGCGGACCGTAAGCGACGTTCTCGTAGACGGATTTCGGAAACGGGTTCGATCTCTGAAACACCATGCCGACTCTGGCGCGCAGGTCCACGACGTCGACACCGCCGGCGTAGATGTCCTCGCCGTGAAGAATGATGTCGCCCTCGTGCCGGACCCCGGGAATGATCTCGTTCATCCGGTTGATCGAGCGCAGGAACGTCGATTTCCCGCAGCCTGATGGACCGATGAGCGCAGTGATGGCCTTGCCGGGAATGATGAGGTCGATTTCATGGAGCGCCTGCTTCTTCTCGTACCAGAACGAGAAGCGCTTGGCTTCAATGAAAGCGGCGGCGTCGGCTGTGACGCGTTGGGCGGTTTGAGCGTTGGCCGCTGTCATCCGAACCGTCCCGTGACATACGCTTCCGTGCGTGAGTCGCGCGGCGTGGTGAACAGAGCTCGCGTCTCGGCCATCTCGATGAGCTCGCCGGCGAGCATGAACGCTGTGCGATCGGAGACGCGGGCCGCCTGCTGCATGTTGTGCGTCACGATCACAACGCCGATCGTCTCCTTCAGCTCGTAGACCAGCTCCTCGATGGTCTGCGTGCTGAGCGGATCCAGAGATGCTGTCGGCTCGTCGAGCAGAATCGCGCGTGGCCGCGTCGCGAGCGCCCTCGCGATGCACAGTCGCTGCTGCTGTCCGCCGGAAAGACCGGTCGCGCTGTCGCGCAGTCGATCCTTCACCTCTTCCCACAATCCCGCGCGCTCGAGAGCGGTCTGCACGATCTCATCGGTCTCCTTTCGCGACGGGCCGGCCCCGAATCGTATGCGAAGGCCTGCGGCGACATTGTCGCGGACCGACATGGTGGGGAAAGGTGTCGGACGCTGGAAGACCATTCCGATGTGACGGCGGACTGTAATGGGATTGAGACCGCTCTTGTAGATGCTCGTTCCCGCGAGCACGACGTCGCCCTCGACGATTGCGCCGGGAACAGTCTCGTGCATCCGGTTGAGGCATCTGAGAAGCGTGGACTTGCCGCATCCCGAAGGACCGATCACCGCGGTGACAGCGCGATCCGCGACATCGAGAGTGACGTTGCGCATGACGCGGTTCTCGCCGAAATACGCATTCAGCCTGTGCGCGGCGATGAGGGGCGCTGCTCCAGGCGCTGCCGCGGTCTGGGCAGAGGGAGCGCGAGTCGCGACGGCGATGCCGCCGGCCCGCGGCCGATCAGTCTCCGCCACCTGCATACCGTCCTCGGGTCGCATACTTGGCGATGAGACTGATGATGAGCACGATCGATATCAGCACGAGTGCCCCTGCCCAGGCCTGCGCATGGGCCGACTCGTAGGGGCTGATGGCGTACGTGAAAATCTGCAGGGGCAGTGCGGCAATCGGCTCGCGAAGCGAAGTGGACCAGAACTGGTTGCCTAACGCCGTGAACAGCAGCGGGGCGGTCTCGCCGGCAATTCGCGCAACCGCGACGAGCGCTCCGGTCACGATTCCCGGGAGCGCTGTCCGAAGCACGATACTGACAGAGGTTCTCCACTTCGTGTATCCGAGAGCGAGTGCTGCTTCCCGAAGCGACACGGGCACCAGGCGGATCATCTCTTCGGTCGTTCGCGTAACGAGCGGAATCATCATTGCGCCGAGAGCCATGCCACCTGCGATCGCGGAAAATCCGCCGAAAGGTCGGACGAGAAACTCCCATGCGAAGATGCCGAGTACGATGGATGGCAGCCCGTTCAGAACGTCGGACAGGAAACGAACCAGCGTAGCCAGCGGACGGTCGCGACGGTCTGCCAGGTAAAGTCCGGCTCCGATTCCTACGGGAAGCCCGATCACCGAGGCGATGCCGATCAGAATCAAGGTGCCGACGATCGCGTTGGCCATGCCTCCGCCGGGCTCGCCCACGGGAAGCGGCATCTCGGTGAAGAATCCGGGGCGGATGGACGCGGCTCCCTGCCGCAGGAGGTGAAGGATTATCAGCAGGAGCGGCAAGGTTGCGACGATGGCGGCGACATACGTGAGACCCAGCATCACCGCGCTCTTTGTGTGTCTGGCTCGCCTGCTCATCGAACGCCGCCTTTCGTCACGCGCCACACCAGCCACCGCGCGAGAGCGTTGACTATGAGCGTCACGCCGAAAAGCACGGCACCGACGGCCATCAAAGCGGAAAGGTGCGCATCGCTCGTCGCCTCGGTGAACTCATTGGCGATGAGAGACGCCATCGTGTAACCGGGGGCGAGCAGCGACGCGGAGATCTCGGGCCTGTTTCCGATCACCATCGTCACAGCCATCGTTTCGCCGAGCGCGCGGCCAAGACCCAGAATGATGCCGCCGATGATGCCGGATCTGGCGTACGGAATCACCGCGTCGCGAATCGTCTCCCACCGTGTTGCACCAAGAGCGAGCGCCGCTTCCCTCTGAGAGCGCGGAACCGCGAGAAGCACCTCACGCGTCACGGCCGAGATATACGGAAGGATCATTATCGCGAGGATGATCCCCGCCGCGAACATGCTGTATCCGTAATTGGGTCCGCTGAAAAGCGGCGTGCTGCCGAGATGCAGTGTGTCTTTCAGAAAAGGAATGACGGGATCACGCAGAAGGGGAATGAGCACGAAGATCCCCCACAGGCCGTAGACCACGCTTGGAATTGCAGCGAGCAGATCGACGAGGAA
>JBDTRZ010000100.1:0-11029 GCA_039931395.1 Gemmatimonadales bacterium | reverse complement strand
CCTTCGTATTGCGCAGCACGAAGGAACGACTCTGAGCGCACGCCGAGCGTGGAGCTCACTGCTGATGTCCGTAGAGCCAGTGCCGCGAGGATGCTCGCCAGCATCACCGTGAACAGGATGCCGGAGGTGGCTACTGCCGCGACCCGCAGGAGCATCGGGATCGTCTGCGACTTGGAATCGATGTGAGCGACGAGCCAGATGCGCGGCGTCGCATTCGTCTCTCGGCGCGTGGCCACGAGGTTCCCTGACTGGCTACGCATCCATGGGAGCCGCGACGTACCATCGACGAGCAGCTTCCGGCTCAGCAGGGCAAGGAGGAGCATGCCACCTGCAGCTGTGACGAACGCGGCAAATGGCATCTGATGTCGCCCGGCAAGGTGAGCCGCGCTCCACGACGTCACCGCGAACAACAAGCCGAATATCGACGGACCCCAGCGCGCCGGGAACTGCGAGTACTCGAATTTCTCCTCGGTGACGTCGAATCCCGCGGACGCGAGCTCAGCCTCGCACAACCGCTTCGCATCGGCCTCCGACTGACTGCCGGCGAACCGTGGCGATTCCGCGAGCCGTGCTACAATCTCCCTCGCACGAGTGGCCTCGTCGCTCAGGCGAGCCCCATGAGATCTTTCGTTTCGCGCAGCGTTTCCCGCGCAATCGCCTGCGCACGCTCAGCTCCCGCAGCGAGAGTTTCGTCCAGCATCTTTGGATTGGCGCGAATCTCGGCCGCGCGAGCTCTGATTGGCGTCAGCTCGCGCTCCATCGAATCGAACAGGACTTTCTTGCAGTCGATGCATCCCCAGCCCGCAGTCCTGCACTGAACCGCGACGTGATCCACGGTTTCCGACGAACTCAACGCCTTGTGCAGGTGGTAGATGTTGCACACCTCGGGTGTGCCCGGATCATCGCGTCGAACGCGTTTGGGATCCGTGACCGCGGGGCGAAGCTTCTCCCAGACGTCCTTTGGCTCCTCGAGCAATCCTACGGTGTTGCCGAGTGATTTGGACATCTTCGCTTTGCCGTCGAGGCCCATTATGCGCCGGGCCGGCGTCAGAAGGGGCTTGGGCTCGGGAAAGAAGCCCGCGGTCTCCTCACCGGCTGGAGCAGAGGCGTAGCCCGGAGAGAACCTCGTGTTCCACCTGCGGGCTATCTCGCGCGAAAGCTCCAGATGCTGCACCTGGTCTTCTCCCACCGGAACGAGATCCGCCTTGTATAACAGTATGTCCGCTGCCTGAAGCACAGGATAATTGAGGATTCCCGCCGGGATGCTTTCCTGCTTTCCCGACTTCTCCTTGAACTGCGTCTGACGCTCGAGCTCGCCAAGCGGCGTGATCGTGTTGAATATCCAGGCCAGCTCGGTATGTTCCGGGACCGCAGACTGCACGAAGAGCGTGCACGCCGAGGGATCGATTCCTGCCGCGATGAGCGAGATTGCCATGTCGCGCGTGCGGCGCCGGAGGTCTTCCGGCTCGTAGGGCACGGTGATGGCGTGATAATCCACGATGCAGAAGAGCGACTCGTACTGCCGCTGCAGGGCGACCCAGTTCTTGACTGCCCCCAGATAGTTGCCGATGTGGAGCTCGCCGGATGGCTGAATGCCGCTGAAGATGCGGGATGGAGGCATCGGGCGAAGTTAACGAGGGTGAGGAACGCGTTGCAAGGAAACGAGATGGTACAATCGAGCGATCATGCGCTGAACGCGAAGGCGCTCGCCGTCGCGATTCAAGCCGCGCGGGCAGCTGCTTCGGTCATTCGGGACGCGTCGCCGCGTGTGGACTCGCTCACCTGGTTCGAGAAAGGCGCCGCTGATTTCGTGACAGATGTCGACCGGGCGGCTGAGCAGCAGCTCACCAGCATGATCCACTCGGCCTTTCCCGATGCGTTGATACTCGGCGAGGAGCTGACGCCGGACGTAAGCCTTTCACACTCCGGTCTGACATTCGTTGCCGACCCTCTCGATGGCACCACGAATTTCCTGCACGGGTACCCGCATTACGCAGTGTCCATCGCTGCAATGAGCGGATCGGAAATCGTCGCCGCAGTCGTCATCAACGTCCCTCACGGTGACCTTTTCACCGCCGTCGTGGGCCACGGTGCTCACTTCAATTCGCGGCCAATCGAGGTTTCGAAACATTCCGAGCCATCTCGAGCGCTGATCGGAACCGGATTTCCATTCAAGAATCCCGATCTTCTGGACGGATACGCGCGGCAGTTCGTCGAAGTGAGCCGCCAGACCGCCGGCATTCGCCGCGCGGGCTCGGCAGCGCTCGATCTCGCCGACGTCGCCTGCGGCCGTTTCGACGGCTTCTGGGAGCTCATTCTTGCGCCGTGGGACATTGCCGCGGGCCTTCTTCTCATTCGAGAGGCTGGCGGGATCGTAACCGACCTCGACGGCTCACCAAAGCTTCCCTCTAACGGCGCTCTCGTCGCCGGCAATCCTCAAATTCACCCATGGCTTCTGCGCACGCTTCGCGGCGCGGACCGGTCCTGATACAATTCCCGCATGAAACTCATAGAATGCGTACCCAACTTCTCCGAAGGCCGCCGTCCTGAAATCGTCGGGGCCATTCGTGATGCAATCGCAGCGGTCGAAGGCGTAACCATACTCGATGCGTCGTCGGATGAGTCGCACAACCGATCGGTTCTCACGTTCGTCGTGCCCGCGGAGCACGCGGTGCAGGCGGCGTTTGCCGGGATCAGAGAGGCGGCGGCGCGTATCGATCTCAGGCAGCATACGGGCGAGCATCCGCGTGTCGGCGCCACCGATGTCGTCCCCTTCGTGCCGCTCGAAGACTCGACGATGGACGACTGCATTGCGTTGGCGCGTGAGCTGGGAGAGCGCGTCGGGAAGGAGCTGGAGATTCCGGTATACCTTTACGAGCGTGCCGCAATGCGGCCGACACGAGTGAATCTCGCCGACGTGCGACGCGGACAGTTCGAAGGCCTCCGCGATGAGATCGGCGTCAATCCCGAGCGCGAGCCCGACTTCGGACCCAGCAGGATTCACCCGAGTGCGGGTGCCACGGTCATCGGTGCAAGGCCGTTTCTCGTCGCCTACAACGTCTATCTCGGACCCGCATCGAACCTCCCGCTGGCAAAGTCAATCGCGAAGGCCGTGCGCGAGTCTTCGGGCGGATTCAAGGCGGTGAAGGGTCTCGGTCTCGAGGTCGACGGGCAGGCGCAGGTCTCGATGAATCTGGTGGACACCGAACAGACCGCGCTCCACACGGTTTTCGATTTCATCGCCGACAAGGCGCGGGCAGAAGGTGTAGACGTCACGTGGAGTGAGATCATCGGGCTGGTTCCTGAGCGGGTTCTGTTCGATTCCTCAAAGGATCACCTCAAGCTCCGCGAGTTCACCGCTGACCAGGTCCTGGAGCGACAGGTTGCACGTGCCATGCGCGCTACGCCCGATCTCGCATCGACCGCTGCGTCGCCTCACGCGCCGAAGACCTCCGGAGCGACCGCGACTGATTTCCTCGCCGCAGTCGCATCGTCGGATCCGGTGCCTGGCGGGGGAAGCGTGGCGGCTTATGCGGGCGCTCTCGCGGCGGCGTTGGATCGAATGGTCGCGGGCCTCACCATCGGGAAGAAAAAATACGCGGCAGTTGAAGCGGAGATGACAGTGATCGCGAGCAACGCGGACTCGCTGGCCGAAGCCCTGTCGCGTCTCGTCGAGCGCGACGCAAAGGCATACGCAGCAGTATCCGCGGCGTACAGGCTCCCGAAGGAGCCCGATGCCGCCGCCGCGGAACGGCGGAACCAGGCGATCACTTCCGCGCTGCTCGGTGCAGCCGAGGTTCCGCTCGAAACGGCGCGGCTGTGCGCGCAGGCCGCAGACCTTGCCGCGACCCTGGCCGCGAAGGGAAACTCCAATGCCATAACGGATGCGGGCGTTGCCGCACTTCTCGCCGCTGCCGGCTGCAAAGGCGCAGCCTACAACGTGCGAATCAACGTCGCATCGCTGTCCGACCGCACACTGGGATCTCACCTGGAGCGGGACGCGCAGGAGCTGGTCTCGACCGCTGACACTTTTGCAACGGAAGCTTGCGCTGCGGTGGAACGAGCCCTATCAAGTTAAGGCAGCTGTCCCGGTGCTCTCCTGCGGAAACCAGATGCTCACCAGACTTCCCTTCATCGCCGCGCTCGCGCTCGGTCTCCTCGGAGCAACCGCTGAGAGCCAGTCGCCGCAGGCGAGTCAATCCGGCATCGTAGGACAGTGGGAAGGAGACACGTTCGCCGCCGGCAACAACGCGGGAATTACACTCAACCTCTATCCCAACGGAACGTATTCGAAGCGGGTCGTGACCGTGATGCATTTCGGGTGGACCCTCGATGGAAACACGCTGCTGATCGCGCCGGTCACGGCGATCTCGGGTGATGACGTGACTTTCGGCAAGGCAGTCGGGATGAATGTCACCTTGATGGGAGATTCACTCGTCGCGTCCGCGGAAGGACAATCACTCCTGCTGAGGCGGGTCACATGGCCCGTGGCGAATCAGCCTCTCGTAGGCAGATGGGAGGGACAATCCGACCTCAACGAACCGATCACGCAGGATTTCATGGATACCGGCCGACTCATTCTGACAATCGCCCGCTCGCGCGAGGCCGGCCGCTACACCATTAAAGGCGAGTCTATCAACTGGCAGGAGCAGATCCCGAACCCCGAGCGCAGGCGATCGAGATTCAAGCTGGAGAAAGGAAAGATGCTGCTGTACATCAGCCCGAAGCTGCCGCCGATCGAGCTGAACCGAGTTGACCCCAACACCGCGAAATACTGAAAGAGAGTTGATCTCCTGGATCAGGCTGCGGTGAGAATCCTCGGCCCATTCTCCGTTATCGCCACCGTGTGCTCGAAGTGCGCGGAGCGAGTTCCGTCGACAGTCACTACAGTCCACCTGTCAGGCATCGTCCTGATGCCGGGCTTGCCGACGTTCACCATCGGCTCGATGGCGATCGTGAGACCGGGAACGAGCCGGATGCCACGCTTGGGCTTGCCGTAGTTCGGAACCTGCGGCTCCTCGTGAAAGCCGGTGCCGATCCCGTGACCGACCAGGTCGCGCACCACGCTGAATCCCGCAGCCTCAACGACCTGCTGCACGGCCGCGCCGATGTCACCCAGGTGGTTGCCCGCCTTTGCCTCGGCGACGCCGGCGTCGAGTGCGTCACGCGTCACCTGCAGAAGCCGGCGCGATTCGTCGCTCACCTCACCGACCGCGACCGTCGTGGCCGAGTCGGTATGGTATCCCTCGAATTGCACGCCGACGTCGATCGACACCACGTCCCCTTCGACCAGAACGCGCTTCCGCGACGGAATTCCGTGGACGATCTCGTTGTTGATGGAGCTGCAGATGCTCGCGGGAAAATTGTAGAGTCCCTTGAACGAGGGCACCGCTCCCTTGTGACTCCTGATGAAATCTTCGGCGATTGTGTCGAGCTCAGCAGTGGACATCCCCGGCTTGACCGATCGCTCCATCAGCTTAACGGCTTCGGCGAGAATCCTTCCGCCCCGCGCCATTATCTCTATCTCGCGCTGGGACTTCAGCTGAATCACTCTTCGAGCGCCTTCATCGCGCGTTCGGTTATCTCGTCCACATGTCCCATCGCATCGATCTCGACGAGATCCATCTTCTTTTCCTTCACCCAGTCCTTCACCGGCTCTGTCTGCTCGCGATACACCTTGAGGCGGTTGCGGATGGATTCGGGCTCGTCGTCTTTGCGACGCACCAGCGTACCTCCGCATTTTTCGCACTTCGACCCCGGCTCGAGGCCTCTGTAGGGAGTCTGGCAGCTCTCGCAGACGGTGCGGCCGCCGAGGCGGTCGACGAGCTCGTCATCGGACACGTCGAACAGCAGAAACTTGTCCACCTTCCGGCCAAGCTCCGCAAGCATCGTGGTGAGTCCGGAGGCTTGCGGAACAGTGCGTACCACACCGTCGAGAATCGCGCCCTTGGCGGCCGCTGGGGATGCAAGCACTTCCTTCATGATGCCGAGGATGACCGAGTCGGGGACGAGATCCCCGCGGTCCATGTACGCCTTGGCGGCCAAGCCCTGCTCCGTACCGTCGCGCACGGCGGCGCGAAGCACGTCACCCGTGGCGATTTTCGGAATTCCGAGGCGCTTGGCGATTCGCTCGCCCTGTGTTCCCTTGCCCGCGCCAGGCGGGCCAAGCAGCACGACGATCATGCGAAGGGCGGGCTTAGTAGCCGCCCATCGCCTGACGGCCGCGATACCGCACTCGGCCCTTCTTCATGAATCCGTCGTACTTCCGGAGCAGCAGGTGCTGCTGGATCTGTGCCATGGTGTCGAGCGCAACGCCCACCACGATGAGAAGCGACGTTCCGCCGAAGCTGAACGGGACGTTGACCGCGTCGGCGATGAAGATCGGAAGAAGCGCGATGAACGTGAGGAAGATCGCGCCCGGAAGCGTGATGCGGGTCACAACGTAGTCAATGTACTCCGCCGTCTTCGATCCAGGCTTCACTCCGGGAATGAATCCGCCCTGCTTCTTCAGGTTCTCTGACAGATCGATCGGGTTGAAGATGATCGACGTGTAGAAGTACGTGAAGAAGACGATGAGCACCGCCGACAGCACGTAGTACAGCCATGTGCCGGGCTGGAAGTACTCCGACAGCCGCTGCGCCTGAGGATTGCCGCTGAACTGCGCGATCGCCCCCGGGACGATGATCACCGATTGCGCGAAGATGATCGGCATCACGCCCGACGCGTTGACTCGCAGCGGGATGAAGTTCTTCGCCGCCTCGCGCATTCTTCCGCGCGCCATGGAGCGCTGAGGGATCTGGATCATGATCCTGCGCGCCGCCATCGTCACCGCGACGGTCGCCGCTACAACCGCCACCATCACTATGCCCAGCACCACGAGGGAGAACGGTCCGACCGCCTGCGTCTGCACGAAGCGGAAAGTGCTGAATATGCCGGGCCAGAAGCGCTCGATGATCGAGAAGAAGATGATGAGGCTGGCCCCGTTTCCGAGACCGCGCTCCGTGATCTGCTCACCGAGCCACATCACGAAGACCGCGCCGGCCGTGAGGAAGAGCACCATCTGCAGCTTGAACCCGAAGCCCGGTGCGACCACCGCATTCTCGAGCGAGGAGGTGAAGAGCGCGAAGCCCCACCCCTGCACCGCCGCGAGCAGCACGGTGAAGTACCGTGTCCACTGCGTGATCTTTTTCCGGCCTTCCTCGTCCTTCTGCATCTTCTCGACGGTCGGCACAACTGCGCCGGCGATCTGCATGAAGATGCTGGCCGAGATGTACGGCATGATGCCGAGCGCGAAGACAGTCGCGCGCGACAGCCCGCCTCCCACGAACAGATCGTAGAGGCCGAGGATGCCGCCGTTGCCCTGATTCGCGAAGAAATCGGTGAGCGCGACGACGTCCACACCCGGCACCGTGATGTGAGCACCGGTGCGGTACAGCACCAGGCACAGGAAGGTGAAGGTGATCTTCTGCCACAGCTCGGGAGTCCGGTAGATGTTCTGGACCGCCGCTGCCGGGTTGTTTTGTGCCATTCTACTCCTCGACGCGGCCTCCGGCCGCTTCGATCTTCTCGCGTGCGCCCGCGCTCATCCTGATTCCGCGAACGGTGACGGCGCGCGACAGATCGCCATTGGCGAGCACCTTTGCCGGGCCCTTGCGCGCACTGATCAGGCCGGCCTCGAGAAGTGACTCCCTCGTCACTTCGGCGCCGGCGGGCATGCGCTGCTCGAGATCGCTCAGACGAACGACCTGATGCTCAACCCGAAAGATATTGGTGAAACCGCGCTTTGGCAGCCGCCGGGTGAGTGGCATCTGGCCACCCTCGAACTGCGGCTTGCCGCCGCCGGGCCCGTGATGCCCGGCGCGCGCCTTGATTCCCTTGTGTCCCTTGCCCGACGTCTTGCCGGTGCCGGAGCCAGGCCCACGTCCAAGCCGCTTTCGATCGCGATGCGAGCCGGGAGCAGGAACGAGATTGTGCAGGCCGATCTTCTCGACGGCCGCACCCACTATCTCTGCGTTCTCTGCGTTCTCTGCGTTCTCTGCCTTCTCTGCGCTCTCTGTGTTTTTTCTTGCCATCTATTCCTCGACCGGCGTCACTTCAACCAGGTGACGCACGCGTTTGACCTGACCGCGCAAGGCGGGTGAGTCCTTAAGGATCACTTCGGACTGATGATGACGAAGGCCGAGCGCCGCGAGTGTGGCGCGCATGCGCCACGAATGCCCGATGCCGCTCCTGACCTGCTTGATGCGAACACTGCCGGTCGTGAGCTCCGACTTGGGAGTACTCTTCGGGCCCTTCGTGTTCCACCACACGTGTGTTCTAGCCAAGTTGCGCCTCCCTTACCTTCGCTCTCGAGCGATAGCCGAGTGAGCTGACCTCGACGCCGCGCTCGCGGGCGATCTCTTCGACTGTAGTGAGCTGCTTCAATCCGTCCAACGCCGCGAGAACCATGTTGTGCGGGTTGGTCGAGCCGAGGCTCTTTGTGAGAATGTCGCTGATGCCGGCGCACTCCATGATGGCGCGCACCGCACCGCCGGCAATCACACCAGCGCCCGGCGCTGCCGGCTTCATCAGGACCTTGCCTGCACCGTGCTGTCCAACGACCTCGTGCGGAATCGTTCCGCCCGTCATCGGCACACGGCTCATGTTGCGGCGTGCACCGTCGACGGCCTTCCGAACTGCTTCCGACACTTCGTTGGCCTTGCCTGTAGCGAAGCCGACCTTTCCCTGACCGTCGCCAACGGCGACGAGCGCATTGAAGGAAAAGCGGCGTCCACCCTTCACGACTTTAGCGACGCGATTGATGGCGATCACGTTCTCGACGAGCTCGCTCCCGCCGTCGCCGCGTCCACCGTCGCCGCGTCCGCCGTCACGCCCGCCCTTCCCGTCGCGCGAGCGTCCCGGACCGCCGTCACGTCCACCGCCGCCGCCCGGTCCACCACGACCGCCGCCAGGGCCACCGCGTCCACCGCCGCCGCCTGGGCCGCCACGTCCACCGCCGCCTCGTCCACCGCGACCGCCGGCGCCGCCGCCACTTCGCGCGCTGCGGCCACCGCCACCGCTGCTCCGCGCAGCCGGCGTCGATGACGTCGATGACGTCGATGACGTCGTCGACTGCTGCTCGGGCGCTGCGCCGCCTTCCTGTGTTTCGTTTTCAGCCATTTCGTTAGAACTCCAGCCCGCCTTCGCGGGCTCCATCGGCCACCGCTTTCACGCGGCCGTGATATTTGTAACCGCCTCGGTCGAACACGACCTTCGTGACGCCGGCTTCCTTTGCCTTCTCGGCGATTCTCTTGCCGACTCCGGCGGACCTCTCCGTCTTCTTTCCATCGAGTCCCGAATCTGTCACCGTCATCAGCGTGCGCTGCGACACGTCGTCGACGAGCTGCGCGTAGATGTGCTTCAGCGAGCGATAGATCACGAGACGCGGTCTCTCGGCCGTTCCATTCACCTTCTTCCGCACTCGGAAATGCCGGCGAGTCCGCATGCCCTCACGGGTGCGGTGAACTGTGGTCTTTGCCATTACTTGCCTCCTGCCTTTCCGGCCTTCCGCCGGATCTGCTCACCCGCGTACTTGATGCCCTTGCCTTTGTACGGCTCGGGTGGACGGAGGCTGCGGAGCTCCGCGGCGACCTGTCCAACGATTTCCTTGTTCGCTCCCTCGATGATGATCTGCGTGGGAAGCGGAGCCTTGAGCGTGATGCCCTTCGGCGCCTTGTATTCCACCGCGTGCGAGAAGCCGAGAGCGAGTTGCAGTCCGTACGGACGCGTCTCCGCCTTGTAACCGACTCCGACGATGTCGAGCTGCTTCGAGAACCCCTTCGTCACGCCCTCGACCATGTTGGCGATGAGAGTGCGCGAGAGGCCGTGAAGCGCCTTGTGCTTCGGATCGTCGCTCGGACGGTTGACGGTGACCTGGCCGTTCTCCTGCGAGACCTTCATATCGGCCGGAATGACGCGTGACAGCTCGCCCTTCGGCCCCTTGACCGTGATCCGGTTCCCATCGAGAGTGATGTTCACCCCTGACGGCACCGCGATCGGATTTTTTCCAATACGTGACATTGTGTGTTCCCGTTACCAGATCAGGGCGAGGATCTCGCCACCCGTGCGCGCCTGGCGCGCCTGGCGGTCGGACATCAGACCCTGCGACGTGCTGAGAATCGCCATGCCGAGGCCGTTGCGAACGCGCGGAATCTCCGACACGCCGACGTACTTGCGGAGGCCCGGAGTCGAAACGCGCTTCATCTCGCGAATCACCGGCTGACCGCCCTGCGCGTACTTGAGTACGACGCGCAAAGTCTTGCGGCCGGTTTCCTCCTCGAGAGTCCTGTAATCCTGAATGAAGTGGTTGTCCTTCAGGATGCGGGCGATCTCGACTTTCATTTTCGAGCCCGGCATGTCAACGCGGCGGTGCTTCGCTCCGCAGGCATTGCGGATGCGCGTCAACATGTCGGCGATCGGATCAGTCATGCTCATGTAGTTTCTTGTCCTCGGTCTGTCGTATCAGTACTGGTCTGCGGACTGCGCACCATGCGGATTGCGGACACAGCGTTGACGCTCAGACGGTTGTAGTTACCAGCTGGCCTTTCGCACGCCCGGGATGAGTCCCGAAAGCGCAAGCTCGCGGAAGCAGATCCGGCAGACGCCGAACTTTCTCAGGAAGGCGCGCGACCGGCCGCATCTCTGGCAGCGATTGTGCTGCCGCACTTCGAACTTCGGCTTCCGCTTGCTCTTCTCAACCATGGCTTTACGCGCCATTAGCGATTCTCTCTGCTGAAGTTGTGACGTTCAGTCTTCACGACTGCACGATGATGGGCTTGTCATCGCCCCGGAACGGCATGCCGAGCTCGCGCAGTAGCGCCAGCGCCATGTCGTCCCTGTTCGTCGTGGTGACGAACGTGATGTCCATCCCGTGGATCTGGTCGACCATGTCGTAGTTGATCTCTGGAAAGATCATCTGCTCCTTGACGCCCAGGCTGTAGTTGCCGCGCCCGTCGAAGGAGCGGGTGTTCACTCCGCGGAAGTCGCGAAT
>JBDTRZ010000099.1:0-11483 GCA_039931395.1 Gemmatimonadales bacterium | reverse complement strand
GGTTCGACGCCATCGCGTTCACGTTGTCGGTCAGGTCCTTCCACGTTCCGCCGACCCCGGGCACTTCCGCCTGTCCACCGAGCTTTCCTTCGGTACCCACTTCCTTCGCGACTCGGGTCACTTCGGCCGCGAATGCGGAGAGCTGGTCCACCATCGTGTTGATCGTGTTCTTGAGCTCGAGCACTTCGCCCTGCGCGTCTGCCGTGATCTTTCTCGACAGATCGCCCTTGGCGACGGCCGTCGTGACGTCCGCGATGTTTCTCACCTGACCGGTGAGGTTGGACGCCATGAAGTTCACGTTGTCGGTCAAGTCCTTCCACGTTCCGCCGACGCCCGGCACTTCGGCCTGTCCTCCGAGCTTGCCTTCCGTTCCCACCTCGCGCGCGACGCGCGTCACTTCCGACGCGAAGCCCGAGAGCTGATCGACCATCGTGTTGATCGTGTTCTTGAGCTCGAGCGTCTCGCCCTTGGCTTCCACCGTGATCTTGCGGGTCAGGTCTCCCTTGGCGACGGCGGTCGTCACGTCGGCGATGTTGCGCACCTGGCTCGTGAGGTTTCCGGCAAGCGTGTTCACGTTGTCGGTGAGGTCCTTCCATGTTCCGGCCACTCCCGGAACGCTTGCCTGTCCTCCAAGTCTTCCGTCCGTTCCCACTTCACGCGCGACGCGCGTCACTTCGGAGGCGAATCCCGAGAGCTGATCCACCATGGTGTTGATCGTGTTCTTGAGCTCGAGGATCTCGCCCTTTGCATCAGCGGTGATCTTGCGGGAGAGGTCGCCTCGCGCGACGGCGGTGGTCACGTCGGCGATGTTTCTCACCTGGCCGGTGAGGTTCGACGCCATGAAGTTCACGTTGTCGGTGAGATCTCTCCACGTTCCCGCGACTCCCGGCACGTTCGCCTGCCCACCCAGCCGTCCTTCAGTTCCCACCTCACGCGCCACGCGCGTCACTTCCGCGGCGAACGCTCCGAGCTGGTCGACCATCGTGTTCACCGTCGTGCCGATGCGCAGAAACTCGCCCTGCACCAGCTTGCCGTCGATCTCGAGCACCATTCTCTGTGCGAGATCGCCTTCGGCCACCGCGGTGAGCACGCGCGCCACTTCGGTGGTCGGCGAGACCAGGTCCGTGATGAGAGCGTTGATCGAGCTCGTGATCGTCGCCCATCCTCCCGTCGCTCGTCCGATCGATGCGCGCTCGTTCATCTGTCCTTCGCGTCCGATGGTCGTGCTCACACGCACGGCCTCCGACGCGAGGCGCTCGTTTCGCTCGGCGATTCCGTTGAATGCGGTCGCTATGTCGTCGATCAGTGGATCATCCGATCCCGGCAGTCGCACGGTGAAGTCGCCGTCGCGCAGATCGCGAAGTCCGGCGAGCAGGTCTGCGAGCTCGGGCCCGCCGTTTCCCTTTCCGCCGTTGCCGTTGCGCCGCGACTTGGTCGTCGACCCGTTCGAGCGGCGCGAGGCCACTGCGGTTCCGGCTTCGGCGGTTTGTGGCGCGGCTGACTGAGAGGCACGCGACTGTTTACGCGAGCGTCTGGACGACGTCTCGCTTTCGGGGGGAGTATCGATAGTATCGCCGATTTCCACGGCCTTCTCCTGACTCAGATGTGCTGCTGCCCGGCCCGGAGAGGGACGAGCGGATCGACCGGTGCTGAAAGAAGCACCAGGGGCGGTTCCAGTGAGATTTACCTATTCAAATCCGGGGCCGTTCCCTCGGCCGGAAGGGCTGGTCCCCGCATTCCGGGGAGGGGGCTGCTCGAGTCGGCCTTCTCGGGGCTTTTTTCGTCACGCTTTTCCTCCAATCACCAGCCGTACCGGGATGCCGCCATTGGTTGTGCGGAAAACCTCGCGAAGTTCCAGGCCGAGCTGCGCGTCGAGCGCGCGGTCGGCGGAAAGTAGCGCGAGAAGATATCCTTTTGCACGGTCGCGCAGAATCTTGCCGATCTGGGAGTAGAGGTTCCTGAGCGGTCCCGATTCCCCAACCCTCAGCCCATATGGAGGATTGGAGACAATCCATCCCGGGCCAAGGGGAAATTCCGCGGCGGAGATCGTGCGCTCGCTGACCTCGATGTCATTTGATACACCAGCGCGTTCCGCATTCGCGAGCGCCGCAGCGACGGCGCCCGCGTCGCGGTCCGAGGCGACGATCGGTCCAGGCGCTTTGGGCAACGCGGACTGCCGCGCTTCGCCGACGAGCGATTTCCATTTGGCCTCGTCGTGATCCGGCCATTTCTCGAACGCGAATTTTCTTCCGAGGCCCGGCGCAATTCCGCGCGCCATCATCGCGCCTTCGATTGCAATCGTGCCCGATCCGCACATCGGATCGACCAGAGGACTTTTCCGGTGCCACCCCGCGCCGATGAGCATCGCAGCCGCGAGAGTCTCTCTTAGGGGAGCCTTTGCGATCGCCTGACGGTAGCCGCGTCTATGGAGGAGAGCGCCTGATGTATCTGCGCTGATGGTGCAGATGTCGTTCAGGATGCGGACGACGAACAGCTGCGATTCATCCGCATCGCTGTCTTCTGCGCCCTCTGCTCCCTCTGCGTTCTCCCCGCGCGAAGCGCGGACCAGCCGATCCGCGACCGCGTCAGAGTGATAGAGCCGGGACTTCCGGCATGTCACACGAAACCGTACCGGCTCGCCAGGCGATAAGTAGCGGGCCCACTCCATTTTCTTCGCCCGCCGCTCCAGCTCGTGGAAAGTGCTCGCATGGAACTCGTCGAGCCGGACGAGCACACGGTTCGCGACGCGAGAGTGGAGATTCACGCGCCGGATCACGTCGATGTCGCCTTGGAACGCGACCCCTCCCGCGACGATCTCCCCCGGCTTCACGCCCATGCTGCTCAATTCCGTCGCCAGGATTCCCTCAATCCCTGGGGCGGTCATGGCGAACAGCTCGAGCTTCTTCACGGGTCAAAACTACGTAAAGTCAACTGACTGGAACCGGACCAGCCGGATTGAACCGGATTAATCCCTTAAGAGGAGCGGGAAATCCTTTTGGCCCCACCGCACGCCGTTCAAAAAAGAAATGTGCACTTGATCCGGCCATTTCCGGCCAGTCCGGTTCCCACGTCATAGTGGCTGCGGATTCGAGAGATCGCCTTTCACTTTATGGTCGGGGTACGCACCCGAACAAACTCCCCGCGGAACAGTTCCTGCCGACGATTCCCGCGATGACGATGAAGGCAAACAAGGCTGAGGCTCGCTCTCTGCTGCGCGAGCGCTTTGGCCATAATGACTTCCGGAGAGGCCAGTGGGCGCCGATCTCGGCACTGCTCGACGGGCGCGACGCGCTTGTCGTCATGCCGACCGGCAGCGGGAAATCCCTCATCTACCAGCTCACCGCGCTCTCGATGCCGGGACTCACCGTCGTCGTCAGCCCGCTCATAGCCCTGATGAAGGACCAGAAGGACAAGCTCATGGCGCAGGGCGTGGACGCGGTCGCGATGCACTCGCACCTCTCGACCGGCGAGGCACGCGAAGCCCACCGGCAGATCGAGGACGGCGAAGGCGAGCTCCTCTATCTCACCCCCGAGCGGTTCAAGGACCGCGACTTCTTCGAGCGGCTCCTCTCTCGCAAGGTCGGTCTCTTCGTGATCGACGAAGCGCACTGCGTAAGCCAGTGGGGACACGACTTCCGGCCCGACTACCTCAGCCTCGGCTCGATCGCAAAACGGCTGGGAAGGCCACCGATACTGGCACTCACCGCTACCGCCACTCAGGAAGTGCAGGACGACATCGTCCGCCAGCTCGGGATGCACGATCCGCACATGACAATCACCGGCTTCGCGCGGCCAAACCTCCGCTTCGAGGTGCGCCGCACCGTCAACGACGGAATCAAGAACACGATCGTCGAGCAGATCCTGAACGAGACCGAAGGATCAGGCGTGATCTACGTCGCGACTGTGAAGGAATCGGAGCGGCTCTACGAGCAGCTGTCGGAGCGTTACGCAGTCGGAGTGTATCACGGCAAGCGACCCGCGGCAGATCGCAAACAGGTGCAGGACGCGTTCATGAAAGGCGATCTCAAGGCGATCGTTGCGACCAACGCCTTCGGACTCGGCATCGACAAGCAGAACATCCGCTTCGTCGTGCACTACCACTTCCCGGGCTCGATCGAGTCGTACTACCAGGAAGCAGGACGCGCAGGACGCGACGGACTTCCGGCCACGTGCACCATGCTCTACCGCGTCGAGGACCGCCGCATTCAAGCCTACTTCCTCGGCGGCAAGTACCCCGAGGTGCAGGAGGCGGCGAGGGTCGCGATCGCTCTCGAGAAGTATCCAATCGACCAGCCAGTGGCGCTGGCGGACATAACCGAGATCACCGAGGTGCCGCAGCGGAAGGCGAAGATCGTGTTTGCGCTCCTCAAGCGGCACGGCCTGGTGAGAGAGCACCGCGGCGGCCGCTGGCAGCGCTTGCGGGGAAATCTGACTTCAGTGGACCTGAGTCTCGACCTCACCGACTACGAGGAGCGCCGCGCGAACGATCAGCTCAAGCTTCGCACGGTGATCAATTTCTGCCAGACCGCCGACTGCCGCACGAAGTTCATCCTCGAGCACTTCGGCGAGGAAGTGTCGTCCGACTGGTGCTGCAACAACTGCGATGCATGCGATGCCAGGGTGCTGTGGCAGTCGGGCGAGATGCGAATAGCCTAGCTGGTAGCCAGCTTCGCTGTCACCGTAAGCTCTACATTCCCTTGAAACGCCTTCGACACGGGACACCCGGCGAGTGTCTCCTTCGCGATTTGCTGGAACTTCGCGTCATCGATTCCGGGCACGACTGCGTTGGTGTCGAGATGGATCTTCGTTATCCCGAATCCGCCCGTCCCCGGTTCCACCGTGCACGCGGCAGTCGTGTCGATGCTCGTCGGCACAGTGCCGTTCTTCTCCAGTGAGCCGGCGAACGCCATGCTGAAGCACGCGGCTTCGGCGGCGGCGAGAAGCTCTTCGGGATTCGATCCCACTCCGTTCTCGAACCGCGAGCTGAAACTGTACTGGCCGCCAATGGCACCGCTCTCTCCCTTGAATGTTCCCTTCCCGCCCTTGAGCCCGCCTTCCCAGCGTGCGCTCGATCTTCGTGTTGGCATGTGATTTCTCGCTGAATGTTTGTCGCTATTGCACCGTCTTGGAGAAGCGGATCACACTGAAGCTGATCAGCACCACGGCGACGACGGAAAGGATGAGAGTTTCATGCCACAGGTGCGTGAACCCGATGCCCTTGAGCAGTATTCCACGAAGGATGTTGAGATAAAAGGTGAGCGGCAGCGCCATTCCCAGCCACTGCGCCACCACCGGCATTGCCTCCCTCGGAAACATGAACCCCGAGAGCAGAATGTTCGGCATCAGGAAGAACAGGCTGAGCTGCATCGCCTGGATCTGCGTCCTCACGAGCGTCGAGACGAGGAGTCCCACAGCCAGGTTCGCCACGATGTACGGTGCGCTCAGCAGGTAGAGCAGCGGCAGACTTCCGCGGATCGGCACGTCGAACAGAAGCTTTCCCACGATGATGACGCTCGTCATCTGGACGTATCCCACCACGACAAACGGGAGCAGCTTGCCGAGTATGATGCTTGTCTTGCCGATGGGCGTCACGACGAGCTGCTCGAACGTGCCGTGTTCTCTCTCCTTCACCACCGCGATGCCGGCGAGCATGAGGAGCGTCAGACTCAACAGCACGCCGATAAGTCCCGGCACGATGTACACTTCGCTCCGGAGCGCCGGGTTGTACCAGGGACGCACTCGTACCTCGAGCGGAAGCGGACGATCTGCCGCCGCGGGATTGAGCTGCATCGCTCTCACCTGCGACGCGAGAGACGCTCCCGCGATCGCCGCCGATGATCCGAGCGGGTCAGCCGCATCGACGATCATCTGCGCCTCTGCAGTGCGCCCTCGCTTGATGTTCTTCATGTAGTCGGGAGGGATCACGATTCCCGCTTTTGCTCTCCCCGACTCGATGGCGTCCCTGAGCTCGTCATAGCTCTTCACGGGTCCGACGACGCGGAAGTTCTGCGTCTGTTCCATCACCGTTACGAGCGCACGGCTCTCCG
Source organism: Gemmatimonadales bacterium (assembly GCA_039931395.1). GTDB lineage: Bacteria > Gemmatimonadota > Gemmatimonadetes > Gemmatimonadales > Gemmatimonadaceae > UBA4720. Next base: position 5,436 of record JBDTRZ010000099.1, on the reverse strand, counting down.
AGCTGCTGGAATAATCGAGCACCACCATCGGGACATGGCGCACTTCCAGCCGGACGGCGAAGCCGAACATCAGCAGCTGAATCACCGGAATCCCGAACATCAGCGCGAAGGTCAGCTTGTCACGGCGCATCTGGATGAATTCCTTGCGGAGCATCGGCCACAGGAGGCTTCGCCGTATTCTGTCGACCGCGTTCACACCCGCGCTCCCTCGTCACGCCGCTGGAGCTCGATGAAGACGTCCTCGATGCTCTTCTGGCCGAATTTGTGTGCGACGTCATCCGGCATTCCGAGCGCGATGAGATGCCCGCGCGACAGAAACGCCACGCGGTCGCACCGCTCCGCTTCATCCATGTAGTGAGTGGTCACGACGATGGTCGTGCCCTGGCGCGCAAGCTGCCGAATGGTGTCCCAGAATCTCTTCCGCGCGGCGGGATCCACCCCTGCAGTCGGCTCGTCCAGAAAGAGAATCGCCGGCTTGTGCGCGATCGCGCAGGCGAGTGCGACACGCTGCTTCCAGCCGCCGCTCAGCGTCGATGCCATCTGGTCCTTTCGCTCGATGAGGTCGAGCTCTTGCAGCAACTCGGCGATTCGGTCGCGCCGCACGCGTCCGACGAGCCCGTACACCGCGGCGTAGAAGTCGAGATTTTCCCAAGCGGTCAGGTCGTCGTACAAACCGAACCTCTGAGACATGTAGCCGATGTTTCGGCGAATCTCCTCCGACTGCGTGCGCACGTCGAACCCCGCCACCGTCGCCGATCCCGAAGTCGGCTCCAGCAGCCCGCAGAGCATTCGTATCGTCGTTGTCTTTCCCGAGCCGTTCGGGCCGAGCATTCCGAAGACTTCGCCTGTCGGAACGGTGAGAGTGAGAGCTTCCACGGCCACCAGTGGCCCGAACTCGCGCCTCAGGTGATCCATTACAATCGCGGGCGCGGCGTCGATCGTGCCGCTCGTCGCCTGCGCGCCTGCTGTCACTTGCGTGGTGTCTTCGGTATTTCCACCGTGACGGGGAGTCCCGGCTTGAGCGCGCCCGACGAATCGTCGAACTCGATCTTCACGCCGAATGTCATGTCCGCCCTCTCATCCTCGGTCAGCGCGACTCTCGGCGTGAACTCTGCTTTCGTGTTGACCGCGACGACTCGACCGGTGAAAGCTCGTCCCGGAAGTCCGTCGACCCGTGCGCGCGCGACACTGCCGACCTTTACGAGGGGAACGTCGAGCGCGCTCACGTACACGCGCACCCACGGACGTTTGGCTTCACCCAGTGTGACGGCAGATTGTCCGGGTCCGAGTATCTCGCCTGGCTCGGTGTTGCGGCTCAGCACGACGCCGTTGACAGGCGCGACGAGCGTGAGCGCATCGACCGATGCGCGACCAGCGGAAAGATTTGCCTGCGCGCCGACGACTTCGGCTCGCGCGCCCGCGATCCGTTCCGGTGTCGAGCCCTGGCGCAGAAGAATGAGCGTCTGCCTCGAGGCTTCTCGTCTTGCGGCCGCCTCGCGCGCAGCGGTTGCTGCTGCCTCGAGCTGCTGGTTGGATATCGCCCCTGCAGCGTGCAGGCGCCGGGCACGAGTCGCGTCGTTGGCGAGGCGTGTGGCTTCGGCTTCGAATCCTCTGAGCTCGGACTGTGCTCGGGCGATCTCCGGTGCACGTGAGCCGCGCTGCACTTCAGCGAGGCCTGCGCGTGACGCTTCCACACGGGCCGCGCGCTGCTGGATGTCAGCCGCCGAAGTGGGCTGGGCCAGTATGACGAGAGTGTCGCCCAGCCGGACGGAGTCGCCGTCCTCCACCAGCACGCGCTCCACTTTCGCCGTGGCGAGCGGCGCGACGTCCACCTCGATAAGCTCGAGAGTGCCCGTCGCCGTGATAGTGTCCGGCCGTGGCCGGTTGCACGCGCACACGACGACAGCGAGCATCCAGAGAGCGCGCTTCATCCGTTAGATTTCACTCCATGCAGGAAACCGCTGCGGCTGCGATCCCACCGTCGATCGATCGAGTTCTCCGGCTGTTCCGGATGATGGGACGCGAGGAGAAGATGCAGTCGCTCGTGCAATATTCCAAGAAGCTCGACCCGCTGCCCCAGCGTTTCCGCGATGTCGACCGGGCGAAATTCACAGTTCCCGAGTGCATGACGCGGGTGGACATCATCCCGGAGCTGGTGGACGGGAAGATGTACTTCCACGCCGACCTCAACGTGCGGCAGTCGCCGACGATCGCCGCTGTCCTGGCGATAGTGTTCGCTGCGGTGAACGGGCAGCCGCCATCCACGACCCTCGCCATCCCTCCCGATTTCGTCCGCACCCTGATGGAGAGCATCGGACTCGGCGCGCGCGAAGTGGGATTGAACGCGCTGCTCGCGCGCCTCAGGCGTCACGCCGCGGAAGCGGCCGCCGGGCTGGAGATCACCCCTCATAGCCCGGGCTGAGATCGGCTCGTAACTTCGATGCGTACTCCAACCGGGGGAATGCGTGGCGAAGGAGCAGACATACAGTACTCACCGCAGGTACTTCCCGGCGCATCACTTCTTCGTGATTCCGGTTCTTGCGATCAACGCCGTTGTCGAAGCCACTCGCCTCTTCAGGGAGCAGACCGGCTCAAATCTGTGGTCGCTCCTTGTCGCGCTCGCGCTTCTGACGTTCGGTTTCACGGCGCGGGTAATGGCGCTCAAAGTCCAGGACCGGGTGATTCGCCTCGAGGAGCGCGTGCGGCTTGCGGGCCTGGTGCCGGAGGAGGAGCGAGCGCGGGTAAACGAGCTGGCGGCACGCCATCTTGTCGCTCTCCGCTTCGCATCGGACGAGGAGGCTCCCGACCTCACGCGAAGGGTTCTCACGGGCGAATACAAGACACCCGGCGAAGTGAAGAAAAACATCAAGAACTGGAAGCCGGACAACTTCCGGGCGTAACCCTTTGGCGCAACCGCGCCACAGAGGCCCTGGGCAATTACATCGATTTAGTGGACACCTAGCAAGCCCGATAACAATGTTCGGGCGGGAGGTGTTCGATGACGGGCAAGCGGAAGGAGTATCCACTTGAGCTTAAGCGTCGAGTAGTGGCGCGTGTGGAGAGTGGCGAGCTAGAGATTGGTGTTGTTGCTCGCGAATATGGTTTGAGACCCGATCAGGTGAGGCGCTGGCTCGAGCAGTTTGGTAGTGCCGATGGTACAGGGAGCAAGCAGGGTCGGCGTACCAAGAAGGGCAAAGGTGAAGTGGCTGCTCTTGAAGCCGAGGTAAAGCGCCTGAGGTGGGAGCTTGAGAAGGCGGAAGCGGAGAGAGACTTCCTAAAAAAAGCAGCCTCGTACTTTGCGCGAGCGACGCCGTGAAGTACGCAGTGATAGCGTCGCAGAAGGTGTCGCGGGCACTTCCAAGGGCGAAGCAGTGCTCACTTGTTGATGTAAGCAGGAGCTCATTCTACGCGAGCCTGAGGAGGGAGCCGTCAGAGCGGTCTCTCGCTGACACTCTTTTACTTCAAAGTATCAGGCGGATCCACGCGGAGAGTGGTGAGAGCTATGGAGTGCCTCGGCTTCGTAAGGCTTTGGCGCTCGAAGGGGCACGTGTGGGTAAAGCTCGCGTGGGACGTCTATTTCGCCTTACCGGACTTTTTGCAAAGCACCGACGTCGAGTGAGCAGGAGAGGAACTTTCAAGAAGTGGATCGACGCGGAGAACACTCTCGGGCGCGATTTCACGCCTGGCCCTGCCGATCGCCGCTGGGCAGCTGATATCACCTATCTGCCGACGAAGGCGGGAGTGTGTTATTTGGCGGTCGTACTCGACATAGGTACGCGCCAAGTGGTGGGATGGGCGACGAGCGCGGCGCGTGACGAGAGTCTTCCTCTGTCGGCGCTTCAGATGGCAATCACTCGACGGAATCCGAAGCCCGGTCTCACTCACCACGCCGACCAGGGCGGCCAGTACTGGAGCTACGGTTACCGTCGAGTAATGGGTGAGTTGAAGATGCTGCCGAGCAGAAGCGGCAGAGCGGCGTGCGGCGACAACGCAGTGATCGAGAGCTTCTTCGGAACACTTAAAGCCGAATGCCCGTCTCTTCGATCAAAGCCCGAAAATCGAGAGGCCGCGAGCGCTGCAGCTATAGACTGGATCGAGTGCTGGTACAATCGACGACGTTTACCCTCAAGCCTGGGCTACCAAACCCCGCTGGCTTACGAAAGAATGCAGAACTAAAACAATACTCTGAACCAGTGTCTACGAAATCGAGGCAACTGCCCAGGGACACAGAGAACTACGGAAATGAATTTGGGGAAGACAACGACATTGCAGGTATCGCTTCGAACCAGCTATGTCTTTGTTGTTCCCAAAAATCGTTTCTGGGTTTCTCTGAGCCTCTGTGACTCTGTCGCGCGGTTGCGCGGTTCTGGTTTTAGTCGCCCATCGCTTTGATCAGGACTCGCTTGGAGCGCTGCCCGTCCCACTCGCCGTAGAAGACTCTCTGCCACGGCCCGAAGTCGAGCTTTCCATTGGTAACGGGGACGATCACCTCGTGTCCCACCGTCAGTGATCTGAGGTGCGCGGCGGCATTGTCTTCCCCAGTGCCGCTGTTGTGGCGGTAGTCATCTGGCGACCACGGAGCGATGCGCGTCTCCAGCCAGTCGAGGATGTCCTTCCACAATCCTGGCTCGTGGTCGTTCACGAACACCGACGCGGAGATGTGCATCGCCGACACGAGCACGAACCCCTCGCTGATTCCGGCCTTCGCCCGGCATTCCTCGACATCGTCGGTGATGTCGATTATCATCTGCCGCTTCTTCGTATTGAAGGTGAGATACGAAGTGTGGGTCTTCACGCCGTCACGCGCGCGGATATCAGTGATCCGTGCCACGAGTCTCCCGCGCGGGCCTTGAAGCGTCCGCGCCACTCGCCAAGCGACGTGACAGCGAGGTCGAACACTTCGGTGTCGCTGTCGACTTCTCCCCGAGCCGCTGATTCCCCGAACTCGTCTCGCGTCATCGCCTGAATTCGTCCGTCACGGTCGCGAAAATACACGAGACCGCTCGTCACGAGATGTGCACCGACCGATGGCTCGAGCGATTTGAGTGCGCGATACAATCCATCGATGGAGCAACCCGATGCTCCTTCCTGTCGAGTGTCCACGGCGATGGTGAGAAATCTCCCATCATCCCAGCGTCGCGCGGTGGAGAGCGGCGCGCCGTGCGCGGACCAGGTGGAGAGAAATTCATCCACAGCGCCGAGCATCTTCTGCTCGCCTTCCGTTCCGAGCTCACGGTCAGCGCCGTAAACCCACACGCGCGCTGAATCTGGGAGGGCATCGAATTCTACAATTGGCATACTCAATCTCGGGTAGCGGGTAGCGGGTAGCGGGTAGCGGGTAGCGGGTAGCGGGTAGCGGGTAGCGGATAGCGGATAGCGGATAGCGGGTAGCGGGTAGCGGGTAGCGGGTAACGGGTAACGGGTAACGGGTAACGG
>JBDTRZ010000098.1:0-11506 GCA_039931395.1 Gemmatimonadales bacterium | reverse complement strand
CGGGTAACGGGTAACGGGTAACGGGTAACGGGTAACGGGTAACGGGTAACGGGTAGCACGCCCTATGGCAGTTCCAGTATTCTCCACATGTACCACGCCGCAACCGTTCGATATGGCGCCCACTTCCCTCCCCGCCGCAGTACCTGCTTCGGAGTGGGAAGCTTCCGCAGACGATACGCTTTCTGTATCCCCTTCTGCACTCCGAGATCGAGCTCCGGCAGCACATCGGGCCTTCCCAGCCGAAACATGAGGAACATCTGCGCGCTCCACCGTCCGATCCCCTTCACCTGAGTGAGCGCAGCCATGACCTCGTCATCGGACAGCTCGTGCAGCCTGTCCACCGGCAGCGATCCATCGAGCGCATGCTCGGCGAGGTTTCTCACGTAACTCGCTTTTTGCGTGGAGAGTCCCGCTCCGCGCAATGCTTCGTGCGGCGTTGCGACGATCCTGCCCGGCGCTTCCGCACCATCGCCGATCAGTGTTATCACGCGCCCGTGTATCGTCGCCGCCGCTTTCCCGGAGAGCTGCTGATAGACGATCGATCTCACCAGCGCGTCGAAATGCGTCCACTCGGTGCGCGGCATGAGAGTGCACCGCCCCACCATGTCGATCACGTTCGACATCACTGGGTCCACGCGTCTGAGATGCGCGATCGCTTTCCGGTGCGGCGAAACCGGGCTCATTTATCTCTCTCCGCGAGACGCGTGACCGTGGTGCCTGATCGCACGAAGGTGATCGTGTCGTAATTGTCTGCCACGGCGAAGATCCCCCGCAGTCTGTCCGGCTCGACGAGTGCGCCCTCGAATCTGCCTGCGCTGAGCAGCTCGATCTCCACATGGGCGACCGTGCTGCGCCCGATGACGTCGCCGAAGGCGTTGCAGGGAATGTTCGGAAAGCATCCGCCCCCGCCGCCGTCGCCCTTGGCGAACCACTGCCCGCTCACGATGCCCTTCGGCTCCTGGACGAGCTGCATCCGGAACTGCGAGAGACTGAAGAGATGCGCGTCCGCGGTCCACGTGCCGGCGAGGCTGGTGTCGGAGGGCGTAGTGGGCTCGGGAGCACATCCCGAGACCAACACCGTAGCGGCCAGTATATATATTTTCAACATGCTACTAATTTTGCTCTGGCTGATGTCGGATACGAGACCGATGAGACCAGTGAGAGCTACAAGGCTTTTGAACAGCGAATTCATGCACAATTTGTCATCTCATCGGTCTCATGTATCCTAACCCTGAGCTCCACCACGTGGCCGGGCGTTCAACGACGTATGGCCTTGCTGGAACGATACTTGAGGCCGGGTATATTAGTACCCGCACGCAACACATGACCAACTTAATCCAGCCAGGCCGCGCGCGATCTGGCTGGCTCCATTGCGCCATCCACCCGCAGGAGCAGTGATGAAAGCTTTGTATTCGAGTCTTTTCGCTGCCGCTACTGCTACTATAGTAGCCGCGGCACCCGCCTTTGCGCAGACGCCCGCCGCCGCCACGTGCGAGATCGATCAGGGACGCCCTCAGCCGGTCGCTCGCGCTACGCTCTCCCTCACTCGCGCCAACGTCGCCGCAAAGAGCGGAGATCCCACGAAGGACCTCAAGGACGTCGTCGCAATATTGACGGCGCCGAACCTCAAGGATGAGAATCCTCTCGGGCGTGCGTTCCTGCTCGCTTCGGCATACGTCTATCTGCTGGAACAGCCGGCAATACAGCCGATTTCGACGCGTGGTGCCATCGGCATCACAACAAACCCGACCGCGACGATCGACCTCTTCGCCGCCGCGGATTCGAACATCACGATCGTCGAGAAGAGCTCTCCCGCCTGCATGACCTATATGCAGCCGTTCCGCCAGCAGAAGGCGTGGCTCAACGTCACCAACGCCGCGATCAATGCGCTGAACGCAAACAAGCTCGATTCGGCCGAGATCCTGGCCAAGCGATCGCTGCTGCTCGACCGCAGGTCGCCATATGCTTACTCCGTCCTCGCCAGTGTTGCGAGAGCGCGCAAGAACACTCCAGCGCTGGTCGAGTACTCCAGGCAGGTGCTCACTGCAGCAGGCAAGGACACGGCGTACGCGGACGTGAGAGAGCGCGCACTCTACGACCTCACAATGGCGCAGACCGATCGCGCGAAGGCCGCGACCGGAGCCGAGAAGAAGACTCTTGCGCGTGAAGCCATTCCAGGATGGACCGAGCTCGCCCAGTCGAACGACAACATCCAGGCCACGATCGCAATCAGAAACCTGACCGCGATGTACATCGCCGCCGGCGACAGCGCGCAGCTGAGGAAGATCTACGAACCGATGATCAAGGATGCCACGAAGTACTCGGAAGGCGCGCTGCTCGAGGCGGGCGTCGTCGCGGCGCAGCAAAAGCGCCCTGACGAGGCGGTGATTCTCTTCGAGAGAGTCGTCCAGATCAACCCGTACTCGCGCGATGCCATCAACAACCTCGCCGCCAGCTACCTCCAGACAGGCGAGACCGAAAAGGTGACGCCGTTGATCGACAAGCTCGTGGCGATGGATCCGGGCAATCCTGACAACTACATGCTCTACGCGTTCACCTACGCGGGCAAGCTGAAGAAGAAGAGTGACGCGAAGATGACGAGAACGTACAACGATTCTCTGATGTACTGGAACACGAAGTCGGAGAAGATGCCGGTGAAGGTCAGCTTCACGGAGTTCTCGCGCAACAGCGATGGTACTGTCCTGGTGGGCGCGGTCGAGAACCGCGGCACTGCTGCGAAGAGCTACACGCTGAGCTTCGAATTCCTCGGGCCGAAGGGTGAGGTGCTGTTCACCGAAAGTCAGACCGTGGGGCCGGTGTCGGCGAAGGGATCGAAGGAGTTCCGGATCAGGAACCCGAAGACGGGAGTCGCCGGCTACCGGTACAAGCTCACCTGAGTTTCAGGCCACTGGGAGCCTGACCGGCTCGGCGTCACTGATCGCACCATGGATCCAGAACGCCGAGCCGTCCCACCAGAAGATCGCGATCTGTTCCCACCGTTTCGCGATGTCGATCGCCCGGTCCCGTGAGCCGGACAACGCCACGCTGCACTCGCAGTGCGACTTGTCCGGCGCGCAGGCATCCACCCGAACGAACGACTTACCGGAGCTGGTCAGCTCTGCCTCGAAGTCGGCCATCCGGCGCGAGTTCTCCGCGGCTCCAACGTCCTCGCCGCGCGGGTTGAATACGGTGAGCACGCTGAAGGTTTCTCCGAGCCCGATCGCTGCCAGCGCTTTCTTCATCTGCGGAGGAACCTCCTCGCGCAGATCGACAAACACCTCCGGATCGCCCGCGAATATGAGCACGGTCTCCGGGTAGCGGGACCACCTTTCGTCGAGCGGCTTCCGTTTCTCGGTCATATCGCACGCCTGTTCAATCTTCGCTCCACATTCCCTTAACCGTTGCGCGCTTGGGCGGTTACGCCGTTACGCGGTTCCGCGATTGACCCCCCCCAAAAAGCGGGCACACGAATTGACATGGGACAACCCGTGAAGCACGCCCAGATCTGGCCCGACCTGCTTTACATCGTCCGCCACGGTGAATCGGCGGGCAATGTCGCACGTGAGGCCGCGAGGCTTGCGGGTGACCGGGTCATCGACATCGATGTCCGCGACGTCGACGTTCCGCTATCCGACCTCGGCCAGCAGCAGGCCGAGGCCCTCGGGCGCTGGTTCGCCAAGCTCCCGAAGGCGCGCACTCCGAACGTCATTCTCACCTCTCCCTATCTTCGCGCCCGGCATACCGCGGAGATCGTGGCGGAATTCGCGGGTCTCCCACTCGACAGCTTCTCTGTCGTAGTGGATGAGCGGCTGCGCGAAAAGGAATTCGGCGTCCTCGACCGTCTCACCAAAGTCGGCATCGAAGCCTACCACCCGGACCAGGCGGAGTTCCGCCGGCTGCTCGGCAAGTTCTATCACCGGCCGCCGGGCGGCGAAAGCTGGTGCGACGTGATACTCCGCCTCCGAAGCGCAACGGAGATGATCTCCCGCGAGTACTGCGGTGAGCGCGTGCTGCTCGTCGGACACTCCGTCGTCGTGCTCTGCATGCGATACCTGCTGGAGCACATGACCGAGCAGGAGATTCTCCTCATCGACCGCGAGAACGAGATCGCGAACTGCTCCGTCACGTCGTACGTGTACGACGACACCGCGACTCCGCGCGGAAAGCTGCAGCTCGAGCTCTTCAACTTCGTCGCGCCACTGGAGGAAGCCGGGGCACCCGTGACGACAGAGCCCGATGCCAGGGTCGCGGCGAAATAGTCGCAACGAGACTACGGCCAGGAAGTTTGTTAGTTGCCTTGCCTTAGCGGCGCACGTGGCAGTCTCCCAGGCATGTCCGCAACGACGAAAGCGGTAACGGCCATGAGAGCCACGTTCTCGGCCATCTCCTTCGGATTCAGCTTGTCCATCGTATCGGCCGAGCTATGGTGATACCAGAAGTACCTCGTCCCGTCCACGAGCGGCGACATCGCCGGTACGCCAAGTTCGTTCAGAGGCCCGGTGTCGGCGTCCACCCCTCCGTCGCTTGCCTGAGTCGCGCCAATTGCGCTGAACAGTGAAGCGATATCGGCTGCCATCGCGATTCCACCCTCGCCCGCGGTGATCCCCAGTCCCTGCACCTTGAACACGCCGTTGTCCGACTCCATCGCCATCACGTGATTGTCGATCTCGCCGCGATGCGCATCGCGGTAGCCGTTCGCTCCCCTGCTCCCGTTCTCTTCGTTCGTCCACAGCACCACGCGCACTGTCCGCTTGGGTCTGATGCCGAGTTTCTTCATCAGCTTCACCGCCTCCCACGCGGCAACACATCCGCCGCCATCGTCCATCGCGCCCTGCCCGATATCCCACGAGTCGATGTGCCCGCCCAGCACCACGACTTCATTGGGCTTTTCCGATCCCATGATTTCGGCCACCACGTTTCGCGAGGGCAAGTCGGGAAGAGTGCGCGCTGACATTTTGAGAGTGACGACGACTTTTTCGCCACGGTTCACCATCCGGTGCAGCATCATCGCGTCTTCGACGCTTAGCGCCGCCGCCGGAATCTTCACGACCGTCGAGTCGTACCCCATCGCGCCGGTGTGCGGGTTCTGCATCGAGAACGAGGACACGCTCCGAATGAGTGCGGCCACGGCACCGACTTTCGCGGCAGCTGTTGCTCCACTGCTCCGGTAGCGGACAGTCTGTCCATAGCTTGTGAACGGCACATCGAACAGGACGATCTTCCCTTTGGCTTCCGCCGCGCGGCGGGTCAACTCGTCGAAATCGTTCACGACCATCACCTGCGCAGTGATCCCGTTCCTCGGCGTGGCGATGCTCCGACCGAGACCGATCATGTGCAGCGGCATCGCGCGCGGCGACACCAGGTCTGCCGATTCCTGGCCGCGCACCCACTTCGGGACCATCACCGGCTCGCCGCGTACGTTCTCGAGTCCATCGCGCTTCATCTCCGCGATGATCCAGCCGATCGCCGCTTCGAGACTCGACGATCCGCTGATCCTGTGTCCGAACTTGTCGGCGAGGAGAGCCAGCCGGTTCCACGCCGAGCTGTCCGCGAGCGCGGTGGTGATCATCCGGTTTGCGGTGGATCGGTAGGCGTCCGCGATAGGAGTATTGGTCTGCGCGAAAGCCTGCGTCGAAAGGAGCGCGGTCAACGCAGCGATCGGTGGAAAGCGATTTCGTACAAAGAAGATCACGCTGTTCTCAGTTGGGCTTGGTTTTTATCCCGCCCGCAGGTGCGTCGCTTTCTCCGGTATCGAAGCGATGTGCGGCACTTTTGTCGGAAGAGTGACGGTGAACGTCGTCCCCTCGCCGGCGTTGCTCGCCACCACGACATCCCCGCCAAGCAGATTCGCGAGCCGACGCGTGACAGTAAGGCCGAGTCCGGTGCCCGTCGCCCGGCGAGTCGCCTTCTGCTCCACCTGCCAGAATGGATCGAATATCCTGTGAATGTTCTCCGGCTCTACTCCGATCCCCGTGTCACTCACCGACAGAATGAGGTTTTTCCCGGCGACGATGCCTTTCACCGTGACTGACCCCGAGTCTGTGAACTTCACCGCATTGGAGAGAAGATTCACGAGAATCTGCCTCACTTTGGTCGGATCGCTCTCCACCGTCACACCGGGACCGGGCGATTCCACCTTGAGCTCGAGCTCTTTCGCCGCTGCGAGTGGCTCGACGATCTCCGCCGCTCCCTTGAGCGCTTCGTCAACGTCCATCTTCTCGGGTATCACCGTCTCCCGGCCGGCATCGAGACGGGTGAAGGTGAGAATCTCGTCGATCAGCGACAGCAGGTGCCGCGCGCTCGCCTTGATCCTCGCGAGCTGCTGCGATTGCGCTTCCGTCACCGGACCCGTGATCCCGTCGGCGAGAAGCTCCTGGTAGCCCATTATCGCCGCCAGCGGAGTGCGCAGCTCATGCGACATCACCGCGAGGAAATCGCTCTTCGCGCCGTTGGCGCTTTCCGCTTCGGCGCGTGCTGCTTCCGCCTGCGTCATCGCGATTTCCGCCTCGTTCCTTGCGCGCTCCGAAGCTTCGTGCGCCTCGCGCTCGAGCAGGAACAGCTCGCCGCGCTTCGCATCGGTGTCGCGCAGCACGCGGGCGCTCCAGGCGATGAGAAGGAGGAACGCCACCATGTCTGCCACCGCGGCGAGCGACGCTCCAAGGCGCGGTCCGAATACGCCGCGCTCCTCTCCCGTGAATCGCAGCATCGTGAAGATCAGCGGCACGAACACGGCGCCGGGAAGCAGGCGCCGCGCGACGAATCCCGCCGCTCCCTCATCCACGGCAAGCGCCGGTACGCCTCGCTCGAGCTGCGAGAAGAGAAGGCCGACCCCGAGAAGTGTGAACGTAATCGCCGCGGCCAGCGACATCCCGGAGAGGACGCGGAACCTGTAGAAGTCGGCGACTCCGAAGATGTGCCCAACGAGCGCCAGAAACGCGACGATCATCACGAACGTCGCGAAGAACTGCGACCTAAGTCCCCTCGCGCGCCGGTCGCCCTCGAGAAGCAACAGTCCCTGCGCGAACAGCACGAACGCGATCGCCGTGTTGATCGCCATGCGATCCAGCTCCGTCGCACCCTTCGGCGCTCCGACGAAGTTGTTCCATACCAGATCGAGGTTCGAATGCGAGCCCGCGGCGTACTCCATGAGGATGAACAGCCCGAAAAAGGCTACGGCGATCGCGAGAATCCGCGATAACCACATCGCGATCGTGGAGTTTCGACTCTGAGCCGCGAGCAGACTCGCGCCCGCGACTACGAAGCACAAGGCGGTGGTGGGCATCATTACCAGCTTGTGCGTGCGAACCGCCTCAATTGAGATGAGGACGGTGCTCCAGAGGATCAGCTCCACCACCCCGATGAGCACCACCGCGACCGCCAGCACGCCTGGAAGGAGCGTGAAGAACCGGAGCATCCTGCGATGCTCCCCTTTCGCTATTGCGGGGAGAAGCATGTCTACTGACTCACCAGCCTTTGCGTTCTCTCAGATCGGTGATCTGCTTCGCGTGGTTGGCGCCGTGGTCGGAGTAGGTATCGAGAAGGTCGTCGAGCGTCACTTCGCCACGCTCGGGATGATTCGCTTTTCTCGACCACGCATCATCGGGAAGAGAAGTTAGAAATGCTGCCCATCGCTCATGCAGTCCATCCACGATTCTGAGTGACGGCTCGGGCGGGAGCTTCGTGTCCGGCAGCTGCGCCCAGACGTCCTGATCGTACGTCTTGATCGTGGGACGGTCTTCGGCAACGACCCACCGGAATCTCAGATATGCGTTCGCGTGCGAATCGGCAACGTGATGCACCACCTGCCTCACGGTCCATCCGCCGTCACGATACGGAGTGTCGAGTTGTTCGTCGGAGAGGCCTTCGACTGCCTTTCGCAGTACTGGCGGATATGCTGTGATTCGGGCGATCTTGGCGGTGCGTTGATCGGTTGTGGACATTCTTCCGCACTCGTTCTGAAAGCAGGTGTCCGAGAATCCGGACCACTCGCGGGACCGGAAAAGTTACCTGCACCGCGCACTGCGTAATAGAGCCGGAGGGACGATTTTTGGGCTTCCATTTCGACACCGCGTGAGCGCCGATTGACCGAACATTCATTTCCCCATCTGCTCGCGGTACTCGTCGCCCTCCTTGTGGCGACGAAGCTGCTCGGCGTTCTGGCTCAGCGCATCGGCCAGCCCGCCGTCGTCGGCGAGCTCGTGGCCGGAGTGCTGCTCGGCGGATCGGTGATCGGCCTGCTTGATCCCCGAGACCCGGTGATCGAGGTATTCGCCGAGCTCGGGGTTCTCGTGCTGCTCTTCGAGATCGGGCTTCACACCGACCTGAAGTCCCTGATGAAGGTCGGCGGTGAAGCGACGATCGTTGCGCTCGTCGGCCTCATACTGCCATTCGGCTTCGGTTACGCGGCTGCGAACGCACTCGGTCTCCCGGTTATTCCTTCGATAGTCGCCGGCGCCGCTCTCACCGCCACGTCGATCGGCATTTCGGCGCGAACCCTGTCGGACCTTGGAAGACTTCAGACGCCCGAAGGGCAGATAGTTCTCGGAGCCGCGGTGCTCGACGACATCGTTGGCCTCGTGATTCTCTCAGTTGTGAGCGGCGTGGTCGGCGGCGCTGCGCTCAGTCTCGGCGGAGTCGCGATCACCACCGCGATTGCTATCGGGGTCGTCGTTGCGGCGGTGATACTCGGCGGGATTCTCATTCCTCCACTATTCAGGTTCATAGCTCGGGTCGAGGCATCCGGGGCGCTCGGCGTGGCAGGCCTCGCGTTCGCGTTTCTCCTGGCGGCGCTCGCGGCGAGCGCCGGATCGGCGACAATCATCGGCGCGTTCTCCGCCGGCCTGATACTTCACGGCACTCCGCAGCGGGCCGCAATCGAGAAATCTACGACGCAGCTCGGGCTTTTTTTCGTACCGATATTCTTCGCCAGCGTCGGAGCAGCTGTCGAGCTCGGCACACTCGCCGATTCGAGAGTACTGCTGATTGGCGGCGCACTCGTAGTGGTCGGCGTGCTCGGCAAATTCGCTGCCGGCTACGCGCCCGTCTGGTTCAAGGGAAGAAAATCGCTGATCGGGATCGCGATGATCCCTCGCGGCGAGGTGGGCCTGATCTTCGCGCGCATGGGTCTCGCGACCGGTGCGCTGACGTCACAGCTCTACAGCGCGATAGCGATGACCGTGCTCGTGACGACTTTCGTAACCCCTCCTCTTCTTGCGTGGAACGTCCGCAATTCCACGCCGAGAACCGGCGGCCTCACCGATCGTCCCGGCGACGGCGGCATCGACGACCTGGTCGCAGGTACTGACTCAGGAACCTTTATCGCCGAGCCGTAAAGGTTTTCCGGTTATTTCGGCGGCGTTACCGGCGCAACGGAATGGATATACATCCACATCGCACGGATCTCATCGTCGGTGAGATCCTTCATGTACGGCCACGGCATCACCGCACTCAGGATTTTGCCGTTCGGTTTCACTCCGGTGCGTAGTGCCTTCGCGAAATCCGCTTCCGTCCATTTGCCGACCTCACCAGCCGGAGTGAGATTCGCCACCAGAACTCCCTCGATCTTCGATCCGCCAGCGAGATTGTCGCCGTGGCAGGCCTTGCACCCGCCTGCGCTCACCAGATAGTTGCCGTATTCCGGCGTCACGCCTTCCGCGATCGGTGTTGGCCGCGGAGTGTCCCTCGGAACCTTCTCGGCCGGCACCAATGGGAACACGCCCGCCAGAAAGATCATCCGCGCAATCGGTCCGATCTGTTTTGCCTTCGGCACCTGAGAATCCGTCGGCGGAAGCGTTCTGAGATAGGCGATGATCGCGCCAAGGTCGGAATCGTTGAAGTGGTAGTAGGCTTCGGCCGGCATGAAGATGAGGGGCTTCCCATCCTTGCCCACACCGTAGCGGATGGACCGCACGTAATCGGCGTCGGTGTAGCTGTTGCCGATGCCGCCCTTGCCTGCGGTGAGATTCGCCGAGCTGAGACGGGCGAACACGGGTGCGTCCATCAGCAGCTTTCCGGCGAAGTTGTCGCCATGGCAGTTCTGGCATTTGCCGACCGCCACCACCAGGTGTTTTCCGCGCTCGAGGGACGCCGCACCAGTGGGAATCGGGACAGTCTCGACCTTCGTCGGATATGTCCGCGCCATCCGTGACGATGACAGCGCGTAGATGGTGCCGACTGCGAGCAGGACGACTACCACGAACCCGCCGACGATGTATCCCAGCCACTTCAGCGCACGCTTCATCGGTTTTCTCCAGGATTACGTGAGTTGCGGCGCTCAATCTTAGAAAGCAAAGTTCGTATCGTCCAGCGCGCCCCGATTTTGCTCTAACGCGGTCTTCAAGATGAAATACCGTCAACTAGGCGACAGCGACCTTCATGTTTCCGAGGTCTCCCTCGGATCGTGGCTCACCTACGGCCTCGGCGTGGAAGACTCCAACGCCCGCGCCTGCCTCGCCCGTGCATTCGACCTCGGCATCAACCTGATCGACACCGCGAACGTCTACGGAAAAGGTGCGGCCGAGTCGTTTCTCGGAAAGGCGCTCTCGGGGAGAGACCGGTCGTCGTACATTCTCGCGACCAAGCTGTATTTCCCGATGACTGACACTGACCGCGGACTTTCTGCGGCGCAGATCTACAAGCAGATCGACGCTTCGCTCGAGCGGCTGAAGACCGATTATGTCGATCTCTATCAATGCCATCGCT
The DNA here is from genome assembly GCA_039931395.1 of Gemmatimonadales bacterium. GTDB lineage: Bacteria > Gemmatimonadota > Gemmatimonadetes > Gemmatimonadales > Gemmatimonadaceae > UBA4720. Next base: position 805 of record JBDTRZ010000098.1, on the reverse strand, counting down.
ACGACGTGAACACTCCACTCGAGGAGACGATGGAGGCGCTCACAACCGTCGTGCGGCAGGGCAAGGCGCGCTACCTCGGATTCAGCGAGTGGAATGCCGAGCAGATCAAGGCCGCGCTGGCGATTCCCGGCGTCGAGAAGTTCGTGAGCAGCCAGCCGCAGTACTCGATGCTATGGCGGCCTCCGGAGAAGGAGGTGTTCCCTCTTTGCGCTGCGAACGGCATCGGCCAGATAGTGTGGTCGCCGCTCGCACAGGGTGTGTTGACCGGAAAGTACCTGCCGGGTCATCCTCCGCCGGCGGATTCACGCGCGGCGAATGCCGAGATGAATACGTTCTGGGCGGATGATCTGAGAAGCGACGCAGTTCTCACCGCTGTGCAGGATCTTCGTCCGATCGCCGCGAGGCTTGGGCTAACGATGGCGCAGATGGCGATCGCGTGGGTGTTGCGCGAGCCCGCAGTCTCCTCGGCAATCGTGGGCGCGAGCCGTCCCCAGCAGGTGGACGACAACGTCGCCGCGTCAGGCGTGATAATCCCGCAGGACGACCTCGACGAGATCGATCGCGTTCTGGAACCGATACTCGCCACATTCCGGGGGACTCAGCCGGTTCGGCAACTGACGGCGGAGTCAAAAGACTAGAACTACGATTGAGCGGATCACGCGGATCTCACGAATCAAAACCAAAGAATCTCCGGGTGGTCAAACCAAAAAAAGTATCCGCGTGACCCGCGCGATCAGCCCAATCGTAGTTCTAGTGGGCCGTAACTAAAGTTACATTGACAAGGGACAGGAGAGGTGATATCTTT
>JBDTRZ010000097.1:0-11651 GCA_039931395.1 Gemmatimonadales bacterium | reverse complement strand
CTTTTCGACTGTAGCGGTCTTCTGAAATGCCATGTTGCTGTGCTCTCCGCGCGCGCTGCGCGCTGGTTTTCCATTTGAATCGTCGTAAGCCCCTAACAATACCCGACTTAGGGCCTCCTGTAAAGGCGTCGAGTCAAGGTCGAGTGGCCCCGTCTGCACGTACTTTCCGCCCCAGCCGGGCTGCCGCACATCTTGCAGACCGATGGGCTTTTTTTTCGTGCGACGTGAAGAATATCGTCAAGAGATACATCCCAGGACCCTAAGGCATCTCTACAAGGAGTGGTGTATGCCCGGAGCTTCAAGGTCTTTCGTTCTCGCCGCTCTGACAGGACTCACGCTCGGCGGATGTGCAAAGAAGGACGCCCCCGGCGTAACGCAGGGAGATACAGCTGCAGCAAACCCTTTGTCGCAGCCATCAGCTTCCGCAACGGCCATAAGCTCCGGGTTCGACGTCAACAACGTACTCGTGGCCAATCCGTCGCTTGGCACGTTTCCCTATGTCGGTCTGATCGACGGTTATCAGCCTTCGAAGACGGGTGAGAGCAAAGACGTAGCTTTCGACAAGTACGAGTTTTTCGATGGCTCGAAGATCAATACGATCGAGGGACACCTTACGACGATCGAGGCCGAGGGCCAGGGGGCATCGGCTTATCAGGCTTTCAAAACCTACGAGACCCTGATCACAGGACTCGGCGGAGTAAAGGTCTTCGAGGGCACAGCAGAGAAGATGGATGCCGTTGGAGCGAAGTTCAGCGAGCCGCGGCACCGCGATCCCGTTTACAGCGGGGATCAGATGGGAGTCTACCTGCTGCGCACTCCGGCAAAGGACATCTGGGCCGAAGCCTACATCCGGCAACATGGCAAGGACGGGACTTACTTTCTGACGGTTGTGGAGAAAAAACCTCTCGAAATCAAGGCCTCGCTTCTCCCCGCGGAGGAGATGAAGAAGGAGCTCGACGCGAAAGGGCACGTCGCCCTCTACATCAACTTCGATTTCGACAAAGCCGACATCAAGCCGGAGTCGCAGCCGATCATCGGCCAGATCGTAAAGCTCCTGAAAAACAATCCGAGTCTATATCTCGCCGTCGAAGGTCACACCGACGATGCCGGCCGGCCTGCGTACAACCGACGATTATCCAATGATCGCGCGAAGTCCGTTGTTGCCGCACTGACGGCTCAAGGCATCGAAGCAGGACGGGTCGCTGCCTTTGGCTATGGACCGGACAGGCCGATCGCCGATAACGGTACCGATGAGGGAAGGGCGAGAAACCGTCGCGTGGAATTGGTGAAGGTGCAGTAGGTCCAGTTCGGTTCCTTGCTCCTCGGTCAGGCACGGCAGGCAAGCCAGTCGGTGATGGGCCGTGCGAGGACTAGCCCGTTCGTTAGCGTGAGAATGCCCGTTTTTCCCGCCAGCGTGGGGCCGGCTCGGCACGCGCCACCGTTCCCGGCCGTCTCGTTGCTGAAGAGCGACGAGAACCTGCTCGCGGAGCGCGTTGGGTGGTCTTGCGTGGTAGACCTGGGGCGGAAGGCCAAGTGCTTTCCTCGCATAGAACATCAGCGGGCTCTCAGGCTGACCTGATGAATGATCGCGGTCAGCCTCGAACGTTACGAGCACAAGGTCGCCCGCGACGGCGGGAGATGTATGTCCCATTCCCCAGGCGTCGTTCGCGACCGACTCGCAGTAGACGATGCGACCTGCCGTGACGTCGAGCGAGCAAAGTGTAGTCGGCTCGACACCAACAAGCATCCGACCCTGTGCGACAAGCGGGTTGCCCATTGGCGTATGATCGGGAAGCCTCGTTCGCCACACTTCGGCGCCGTCGCGCAGGCGAAAGGCGATTGCCTCGTTGCCGCCTGTCGCGATGGCCACGAGTGAATCGGTTACGACAGGCGTCGTCATGACGCTTGCCGTCGTGTACCGTCGCCAACGCTCGACACCGGTGCGGCGATCGTATGCCGCAACGCCGCTGGGGGCGGACCCGACAAACGACCTGCTTACCGACGAAGGCTCGTTGTTGCCAAAGCCGACGATGACAAGGCCGGAGGTGACAGCCGGCTCATGGTGCACCCAGTTGGGCGCGCGAATGCGGAATCCGAGCTTGCCCGAATCAAGCGAATACGCAGCGAATTCTCCGTTGCCGTGCGCACCCACAAAAACCTGGTTGCCAGCGATGGATACCGAGGCTCTCAGCGGACCGGCGACTCGCGCCGTCCACCGATAGGGACCGGTTCTAACTCCGTCTGCTCGTTCAATCCCGCTCCGCTCGCCATCGGCCCGGTGCTGCAGCCATGTCCCGCCCACGTCTGCATCGTCGAAGGGAGTCTCTCCGCCGGGTTGGGCAGGAACTACCGAGGCTATTCGCTGTTGAGCGGCGCGAACCTCCGGCACGTCGCAGGTTGGAGAGCCCTCGAGCTGCCAATGTTCGCTGCGAAGCGTCGAATCGCGTACCCAGACAGAGCAGGTCACGCCTTCAAGTTCGGCGCGGGCGGACCAACCGGTATCACCGCGGGCGACGATCCGGACGGAGCTTCCCGGCGGGGGGGCCACCCATTTGCGAAGGGGCTCGATGGATGCGGAATAACGTCGCTCGCTCAGGCGATACTGCTCCTGCGCCGCGGATAGCTCGCGGAGAAACGCCACGAGCTGCGGCGATCTCTCCGCCGCTACGCCACCCGTCTCCGACGATGCTGCGTCGCGCTCCCACTGAAAGAGTGCCGGAGTATAGAACCGAACGATGAGCAGGACGGCCATGCCTACGACGAACCAGCGAGCACCAGGCGCACCGACGGGGCGCCTTCGGACCACGGCAGCAATCGCGGCGAGCAACACGGCGGCGATGAAAATCGCAGCGAGAGCGGGAGAGCCCGGAGTGTCCGCGAGTCGCGAACCGCTCAGTACTGCGCGCTCGAAGACGACGAGGTTCACGGCCAGGAAGGCGGCCGCGAGAAATCGCTTCCGCGTCACCGATCCGGAAGCACCGTGTCTACGATCGCAGCGACGGTTCCGTCGCGCAGAAGGAGATTGAATTTGTCTCCGGGCTCGAAGAGCGACGTCGATCCGAGAGTTTCGCCGGCAGCCGTACGAGCTACCGCGTAGCCCCGAGACAACGTGGCGAGCGGGCTCAACGCATTCAGGCGGCCTGCGGTCGCCGCCATGTGGACGCGCCTGACGTCGACCGCTCGTAACGATGCCAGCCGCATGTCACGCGCTGCGGTCCTTAGATCGACCCTGGCAGATTCGCCCCGGCGCTGAATGGAATTTCCCAACCGCCTGCGCTGCGCGACGAGTACATCGAACATGTCGGCAAGAGCAGGAATCGCATTTTCGGCGGCGACGGACGGAGTCGCCGCACGCACGTCAGCCACGAGATCGCAGACAGTCACGTCTATCTCGTGCCCGACAGCGGAAATCACCGGAACACGACAAGCCGCGACTGCGCGCGCGACTCGCTCGTCGTTGAACGCCCACAAATCTTCGCGAGATCCACCGCCCCGCCCCACTATCAACACGTCCGCGTAACCCCATCGCATGATGCGCTCGATCGCCGCGCAGATGTCGCCAGGCGCGCCTTCTCCTTGCACGGTCGTCCCGGCAACGACGACGCGGATGCCCGGCCTCCGCCGGTGGGCGACGGAGATGATGTCGCGCAGTGCAGCTCCACCGGTGCTCGTCACAACGCCAACACATCGGGGATACTTCGGGAGAGGCCGCTTCCGGTCAGGAGCCATCAGGCCGTCGGCGGTCAGCCGCGCGATCGTCTGCTCCATCGCCTTTCGCCAGAGACCATCACCGGATGCTTCGATCCGCGTTATTCTCAGCTGCAGCGTTCCCTTCGCCGCATAGAACGCCATCTGCGCAAGCGCGACCACCTGCATTCCTTCGTCAGGAGGCGCCGGGATTCTCCACTGATCCCCGCTCCACACCACGCACGCCATCTGCGCTGCGGAATCGCGAAGCGAGAAATACCAGTGCCCAGTGCGATGCCGCTTGAAGTCGCTCACTTCCCCGCGCACCCAGATCTGCCCGAACGAGCGCTCCACCATATCCTTCGTCCGGTCGTTCAGGTCCCTGATGCTCACGGCGGATTCGCGCGTCGTTCCGGGAATATCCGGAGCGCGTGTTGGCCGCCGGCCGCCGGTTCCACCGAGATCGAACGAATAATTGACGGGCTTCAAGTGAGAACCGGTTGGCGGCGATTCCTTGCGGCTTCGAATGCTTTCGCGGCGCGCACGGTGTTCGACAACAGCATGGCGATCGTCATCGGGCCGACGCCGCCCGGAACCGGAGTGATTCGCGACGCGACTTCGCGAGCCGACTCGAAGTCGACGTCACCTGCAAGCCTGTAGCCTCTCTGCACACTCTCATCGGGAATCCGATTCATGCCGACATCGATGACGACTGCGCCTGGCCGAATCATCGCGCCCGTCACGAGCCCCGCACGGCCGGCCGCCACTATCAGGATGTCCGCCCGCTTCGTGTGCGAAGCAAGGTCGCGCGTGTGCCGGTGACATACGGTCACAGTCCCATTCGCGCCATCCGCATCCTGCATCAGGAGCGCAGCCATTGGCTTTCCGACGATGTTGCTCCGGCCGACAATCACGCACTCGGCTCCGCTCGTGTCGATCGAGGAGCGGCGCAGCATTTCCTGAACCCCTAACGGAGTACATGGCACGAAGCCGTCCCGCTCGCCGATCAGAAGCTTACCGACGTTCACAGGATGGAATCCATCGACGTCTTTCCGCGGATCGATCGAGCGGATCACCGCGTCCGCATCGAGCTGAGCAGGCAGCGGCATCTGCACGAGAATTCCGTGAATCAGCGGATCAGCGTTGAGCTCGGCGACCACGGCCATGAGCTCGCCCTGCGATGTGGTGGCGGGAAGCCTAACCGTGACACTGTGCATCCCTGCCTCTTCACAGGCCCTGCCCTTCGAACGCACATATACCGCGCTCGCGGGATCCTCTCCGACCAGCACGAAGCCAAGTCCGGGACGCACACCGAGCGCGGTCAGACGGGACGACTCTGCCGCTGCCTCGGCGCGGATCGACCGCGCGATCGCTACGCCGTCGAGGAGCTCAGCGGGCAAAGTCCACCGCGCGTGTCTCGCGGATCAGTACCACCTTGATCTGACCCGGATACTGGAGCTCCGACTCGATCCGGCGCGCGATCTCTTCACTGAGCGTAGTCATTCTCGCGTCGTCGACGTCGTCCGGCGTGACGATCACGCGGACCTCTCGACCGGCCTGAATCGCAAACACCTTCTCGACGCCGCGATAACTCGACGCGATTCGCTCGAGTCCCTCGAGACGCTTCACGTATGTCTCGAACGCTTCACGTCGCGCGCCAGGGCGCGAGCCCGAGATCGCATCGGCGGCCTGGACGAGCACCGATATCTCGCTCTCGTGCGGAACGTCATCGTGATGCGCGGCGATGCAGTTGATGACGAGCGGATGCTCGCCGTAACGGGTTGCCATCTCCACGCCAAGCTGCACGTGAGTACCCTCGTGCTCGTGCGTCAGAACCTTTCCGATGTCGTGCAGCAGCGCTCCGCGCCGAGCCATCGCCACGTCGAGCCCGAGCTCCGCGGCCATGATGCCCGCAAGCCAGGCGACTTCCTGCGAGTGGTTGAGAATGTTCTGGCCGTAGCTCGTTCTCCAGCGCATGCGCCCTATGAGCTTGATGATCTCCTGATGCAGACCGTGGACGCCGCTCGCATACGCCGCACGCTCTCCGGTGTCGATGATTCCGGCTTCGACTTCCTCACGCGACTTGAGGACGACTTCCTCGATGCGCCCGGGATGGATCCTGCCATCGGCAACGAGCTTCTCGAGTGACAGGCGCGCGATCTCGCGCCGCACGGGATCGAAGCACGACACAACTACAGTATCCGGTGTGTCGTCGATGATGACGTCCACTCCTGTGGCCAGCTCGAACGCGCGAATGTTCCGGCCCTCGCGGCCTATGATGCGTCCTTTCATCTCATCATTCGGCAGCGCCACCGCCGACACTGTCGTCTCGGCGGTCTGCTCGGCCGCGATTCGCTGGATCGCCAACGCGATGATCTTCTTCGCTTCGCGGTCGGCGTTGCGGCGTGCGGTTTCGCGGATGTCCCTGATTCGGTTGGCTGCATCAGCTTGCGCTTCATCGGCAAGTCGCTGAACGAGCTCGGCTTTGGCTTCCTGGGCCGACAGTCCGGCCAGCTGCTCGAGGCGACGGCGCTCGTCTGCCATGAGACGGTCGAGCTCGTGCTCCCGGGACTGCATCGCTTCCTGTCGCCGCCCGACATCTGCCGCACGCGCCGCAGCTTCCTTCTCGCGCTGCTCGAGAACGTCGTACTTGCGGTTGAGCAGGTTCTCGCGCTCCTGCACGCGGCGCTCCTCTGCTTCGATTTCCTCACGACGCTTGCGGGCCTCGAGCTCCCAATCCTCACGGAGCCGGATGAGCTCTTCCTTGCCGCTCAGGACCGCCGATTTGCGGAGCGACTCGGCGTCGCGCGCGGCATCGTCGAGAACGCGCCTGGCGGTCTCTTCAGCAGTCGATTTCGCCTGGAGCTGTCGAGCCAGCTCAGAGCTGGTCCCGGTCCGGCGTCCAACAATAAAAAAAACCGCGGAGGCAACAGCGATCAGTACGATGCCAGCCGCGGCAAGCCACGCCGTTTCAGTCATTTTAGGATCTATGCAGAGCCCGCGGCCAAGCCACAGGCGGCCCCAATCGCGCCGAAAAGTCGTCGCGTATCTGGGGTTAAACTAACCTTTGCGCTTGGCCGGGGGGAGCCAGGGTCGGATTTCCTCGCTGAGCGAGGCCATGTCGGCTTCGAGCGCATCTGCCTGCTCGCGAACTTCGAACAGCTCACCCGCAATCCGAAGCGCAGCCAGGATCGCGACCTTGTGACTCTCGATCCGCGCGCCCGAGTCCATGGTCTCGCTGATCACCTGATCGACGTAGGCCGCCACGGCGCGCGTATGCTCGGGCGATGTCTCGGTGCGAAGCGTGTACTCCGCTCCGTGAATGGTGACGTTGACGACGTTCTTTCGCGATGTCATCGGGCCGCTCCCTCGTGCTGCTGGCGAAGGAATCGAACACGATCCAGCACCTGCCGAGTCCGCGAGCGAGCGCTCTCGAGGCGCCGCTTGAGCTCGGCATTCTCGGTTTCGAGCTTGTGCAATCGCTCAGGCGTGATTCGACCGGCGCCGGCCGAAGCCTCGCTCGCCTTCACCTTTGCTTCCGCCTGGAGAGCGCGCTGCCTGAAGCTCGTGAGCTCGGCACCTAGATGCCGCACGAGCCGCTGTAACTCGGCGAAAGCCGCCGACTCAGGACGTTCGCTGTCTGATGCCAAGTGCTGCCTCGAGAGTGCTGAGAATTTTTCCGGTCCGGCCCTGAATCTCCCGGTCGCGAAGTGTGCGCTCCGGATGGCGGAAGGTCAATCGCCAGGCAAGGCTGCGCGATCCCACTGGAACGCCTTCTCCGCGGTATTCATCGAAAACCGCCAGTGTTTCGAGAAGCTCACCGGCAGCGTTCCGAATGACTTCGGCCACCTGCGCGGACGCAATCTCATCGGGTACGACCAGGGCGAGATCGACCTCGATGGAGGGCATTGTCGGAACCGGCTTGTACCGTGCTGCCTGCGACACTACTCCAGCAATTGCCTCGAGGTCGAGCTCGACACCGAAGAGCGGATTCGCCCAGACAGGTGCATCAACCTCGATGCGGGAGACATTTCCCACTGCCTTGCCATCAGCGGAGATAATCCAAAGCATTTCACCAACCGACGGCGCGAGTGTTATCGACGCTCGGGGCCACGCAGCGGCCGCGACTGATTCGGCGATTCCTTTTGCATCCCACTGGTCATAGTGCGGAGGGTGCGGCTCAGTGAAATGCGGCGGACGCCGGTCGCCCGAGATCAGAGCGGCGACGTGTATTCGCTCGTCAGGTGCTCCTGTTTCTGCCGTGCGGTCAGCGATGAAAACGGATCCGATCTCGAACAACCGGATGTTGCGCTGCATGTGCGCGAAGTTGTGTTCTGCGCGCCGCGCGAGCGAGTCGAGAAGGCTGGAACGAAGATATGCTTCGTCCTCTGCCAATGGATTGCGCACTCGAAGAGAATCGGGACCATTGCGAACGAATGGCATCGGCCGCGTTTCGAGCAGGCCTGCGGCAATGCATTCCGCTCGCACCTTTCTCGAGACCAGCTCGAGTGGTGCGTCGGGAACCGTGCCGGGGCGGAACGGCCGAATCTCTGAAGAGAATCTCTCGTATCCGTGAAGGCGCGCTACTTCCTCGATGATCTCGATCTCCCCCGTGGTGTCCCGGCGAAACGACGGCGGGGTGACCAGGAGCTCGGCACCATCTCGGCTCACGACGAACTCGATGCTCGTGAGATGGCGCTCGATGTCGGGGATGGAAATCTCTTCGCCAAGAACCCGCGCGACACGAGACGGCCGAAGCCGTATTGCACTTGCTGGCGGTAGCGGCCGATGCGCATCCGTCGGCTCGCCGACTCGAGCGCCGCCGGCGACGCGGGTTATCAGCTCGACCGCGTAATCGAGAAGATCGGGAATCGACGCCTCGTCAACGCCGCGCTCGAAGCGATAGCTCGCGTCGGTTGAAACGCCGAGCTTGCGGCGTGTCGCTCGAATCCGGCGAGGATCGAAGGCCGCTGCCTCGAGCAGAATGTCTGTCGTGCCTTCGTCGACTTCACTTCCCTTTCCGCCGATCACTCCGGCGATTGCCTGCGCACTCTCGGCGTCGGCGATGACGGTCATGGTGTCGTCGAGAGTCCGATCGACTCCGTCGAGCGTCACGATGCGCTCGCCGTTGCGGGCGCGACGAACGATCACTTTACCGCCCTTGATCCGCGACAGGTCGAATGCGTGCATCGGCTGACCGAACCCGTGCAGCATGTAGTTCGTGACGTCGACGACATTGCTGATCGAGCGCGACCCGATCGCTTCGACGCGCGCCGCGAGCCACTCGGGACTGGGGCCGACCGTCACGCCTGCGATGATGGCAGTCACGTACCTCGGCGCGCCCTCGGTGTCTTCGACGATGACTTCCACAGCAGGTGGCACCGGAGATTTTGCCGCACGCGTGAGAACTGCGGGCGGGTGCTGCGGGCGATGAAGCTGCTTCCCTGTTGCCGCCGCGATCTCACGCGCCAGCCCCTCGTGGGAAAGCAGGTCCGCGCGATTCGGAAGAACATCGATCTCGAACCGCGTATCGCCGACGGGCATGACATCGAGGAACCTGGTGCCCGGCTCCGCACTCGTGTCGAGTGCAAGAATTCCCTCGTGATCTGTCCCGAGGCCGAGCTCCCGCGCGGAGCAGAGCATGCCTTCCGAGACGGCACCGCGAATCTTGCGCTTCTCTATCGTGAGCCCGCCGGGTAGCACGGCTCCCACCGCCGCAAATGGATAGGCCGCTCCGGCAACGACGTTGGGTGCGCCGCAGACGACATCGTGGAGCACACCCGCGCCCGCATCGACCTTCGTCACCCATAGATGGTCGGAGTTGGGATGCCGCTCCACTTCGACGACGCGAGCCACGACGATATCCGAGAGATCCTTTCGGAGGACGACGACGTCATCGACTGTTGCGCACCGCATCGTCAGTACATCGCGCAGCTCGAGCGGCGAGAGATCGATGTCGACGAAATCCTGAAGCCACTTGAAGGAGGCGTTCATTGCGCGAGCTGCTCGAGGAATCGCATGTCCGAATCGTAGAGCAGGCGGATATCGGGCAGACCATAGCGCAGCATCGCGATCCGGCCGGGGCCCATTCCGAACGCCCACCCCGTGTACTTCTCGGCGTCTACTCCGACCTCGGTCAGGACATTGGGATGAACCATTCCGGAACCGAGTATCTCCATCCAGCCGGTGTTCTTGCACGCTGCGCATCCCGCGCCGTGGCACAGCCGGCACTCCACGTCCATTTCGGCCGATGGCTCCGTGAACGGGAAGAAGCTCGGACGAAAGCGCGTGCGCGTCTTTCCGAAGAACTTGTTTGCGAAATGGGTGAGCGTGGCCTTCAGATCGACGAAGCTGATCCCTTCGTCCACGGAGAACCCTTCGAGCTGGGCGAACATCGGCGCATGGGACGCGTCGAAGAAATCGCGGCGGTACACGTTGCCCGGTGCGAGGATCCTTATCGGTGGTGCATATGTCTGGAGTGTACGCACCTGAACCGGCGAGGTGTGCGTGCGGAGCAGAACCTCGTCGCTCAGGTAGAGCGTGTCGTGCGCGTCCATCGCCGGATGGTCGCTCGGAAAGTTGAGAGCTCCGAAGTTGTACCACTCCGTTTCGGCTTCAGGCCCGAGGGCGATAGTGAAGCCGAGCTCACGGAAGATGTCCTCGATCTCTTCGATCACGACCGTGACAGGGTGGCGTCCGCCTTTCCAGCGGCGCCGTGCCGGCATCGTGAGGTCGGCGCGTGACGCGTCGCCATCGGACGACCCGGTCGCGGCGGTCTTTTCAGCGAGCGCCTGCTCGATCGCTGCCTTGACGCGGTTGACGGCGGCGCCTGCCGCCTTTCGCTCCTCGGCCGCGAGACCGGGGAGCTGCTTCATGAGCGCGCTCAGCTCCCCGCTCTTTCTCCCGAGCAGCTGATTGCGCGCGACCTCGAGGTCCGCTGCCGTGACGGCGGCTGCGATGAGTGCCGACGCGCGCGCATCGAGCGCATCGGCGGCCTGTACCAGCTCGTCGAGTGTCAGGCGGCGTTCAGGGCTGCGCGTGCCTTCTCCGCGAGCGCTCCGAAAGCAGCGGCGTCGTGAATCGCGAGGTCCGAAAGAACCTTGCGGTCGATCTCGATGCCGGCCTGCCTGAGACCGTTCATGAAAACGCTGTAGCTCATGTCATGCTGCCGGGCGCCGGCGTTGATGCGCACGATCCACAGCCGACGGAAATCCCGCTTCTTGTTCTTGCGATCGCGGTACGCGTATTTCCAGCCGCGCTCGACGTTTTCCTTCGCGGCCTTCCACAGCTTGCTCCGTGCGCCGAACGCGCCACGGGCCGCCTTCATCACCTGCTTCTTGCGCTTGAGGCGCACGACATTCGATCTGACGCGAGGCATTGTGTATCTCCTTATGCCTGCAAGAGGCGCTTGATGTTCTTCTCTTCACCACGCACTGAGATCGTGGTGGACCGGCGGAGGCGGCGCTTCCGCTTCGAGCTCTTCTTGGTCAGGATGTGGCTCTTGAACGCCTTGAGGCGCTTGACCTTTCCTGTTCCAGTCAAGGAGAATCGCTTACGCGCTCCCCGATGGCTTTTCATCTTCGGCATTTTCAGTCTCTATTGGTTGTAGTGACGCTGGTCCCTGGTGCCTACTTCGGCGCGAGGATCATCGTCATGAACTTTCCTTCGAACTTCGGCTCAGTCTCGACTTTCGCGACGTCCGAAAGCTCCTGAGCAACCCTGTTCACCACCACGCGCCCCAGCTCGGGGTGCGCGATCTGACGCCCTCTGAACATCAGCGTCACCTTTACCTTGTTTCCCTCTCCGAGAAAAGCGCGGGCGTGCCGCGTCTTCGTCGCAAAGTCGTGCTCTTCGATTCCAGGACGGAACTTCACTTCCTTGAGATGGATCACGTGCTGTTTCTTCTTCGCCTGTCGCGCCATCTTGGCCTGCTCGAACTTGAACTTCCCGTAATCCATGATGCG